>DEIW01000110.1 GCA_002352705.1 Bacteroidales bacterium UBA2764
TAGTCATATAGCGGAGATGCTATTTCCGGCTTGGCCGCTTTGACAAAAGAAGGTCTATTCCCTTTTCGACAGTCCGCATAAAGCGTGAACTGAGAAATACTAAGTATAGCTCCGTTAATGTCCCGTACAGAGAGGTTCATCTTTCCTTCCCTGTCTCCAAAAATTCTGAGTTGGGCAATTTTTTTAGCTAATAATTCAGCATCTTCCTTGGTGTCCGTTTCCGTAATACCGACTAAGAGGAGTAATCCCTCATCTATTTTTCCGACGGTGGAATTATCTATCCGCACTTCGGCTCTTGTGCATCGCTGTACAATGACTCGCATAACGTTGTTGAATAAAAGTGGAAACGAGTTATTTTTCAGAGAAGATATATTCAAAGACCTTCACAGAGAAGAGTTTGCCATTGGGGAGGTAGTTGTACTGCTTGGCTTTGGTGCCATCGGCGTTCCATTCGTACTTTCGGATACGAACAGGACGATTACGGTCATTATACTCCACTTCCTCAACCACTTTGCCGGTAA
Organism: Bacteroidales bacterium UBA2764; assembly: GCA_002352705.1. Taxonomy (GTDB): domain Bacteria; phylum Bacteroidota; class Bacteroidia; order Bacteroidales; family Paludibacteraceae; genus Colicola. Next base: position 522 of record DEIW01000110.1, read on the forward strand.
CATCATCATAGGTGCTTGTGATACGCCATTTCTGACCATACGTAGCATACTCAATCTCCTCTACGCAACGTCCCTGCGCATCATAAATCTTGATGCGATCAAGCCATCTGGTTTTGGTCTTGGAGTCGGTGTTCCATTCCTTGACCGTCAGGTTTTTCTTTTTCTCGCGTTTGGCGAGTTGCTCAGGGGTAAGGAGGCTCTGGGCAGACAAAGAACCAAGGGACAAAGTACAAAGTACAAAAATAATTATCTTTTTCATAAATGTCAAATTACAAATTACAAATCTCTTACCAACCACCGGGTCCGCCACCGTGACCACCGCCTCCGGGGCCTCCGCCACCGGGACCACCTCCTGCGTTACCGCCGGAATAGGTTGAGAGTGTGACAGCCGAACCGCCGCTGACCGTGGCTCCGGTCAGGACATAGCCGTTCAGTATAGCCGAACCGCCGGAAGTGGTCACAACTGATTTGAGGGAAGTTGTGCCGCTTGTAGAAACGACGAAGGTGGAAGAACTGAGGCTGGTCGGGATCTTGAAAACCAATGCTGCCTCGCTGTCGCTATAGAGCGCGTACCACGTATCTTTGCTGAGGGATGAAGCGGAATAGCATGTCTGCGTAAGACTGGCGCCGCTCTCCAGACCGCCGATAGCTACTAACGTGCCGCCTTGGACATAGAGCTTGTAGCCTCCTTCGGTATTGGCGTCGATAGCCACTTCGGGCGAGTTAGCGCCAATGGCATAAACCACACCGCCTTTTAGATAGACGTTACCGTTGGCGTCGATGCCGTCGTTGCCTGTAGAGTACGCCATGACATAACCGCCGCTGATGGTTAGGTCGCCGCCGGCATTGATGGCATCATCATTCGCTTGCGCATAGACCTGTCCTCCGGAGATCGTGATGGTACCTTTGGCTTCGATGCCTTCGGGTGTGCCGGAAGAAGAAGAGGAACCCGTTGCAACTGCCGTAATCGTACCGCCGGAGATAGTGAGATTGCTCTCGGTCTTGATACATTTATATTTGCTGGAGATGGTGGTCGTTCCGCCGGAGATGTCAATATTGGCGTACGCGAGGATACCTTTGTCGGTGGTGCTGGTGATATTGATCGTCCCTCCGGAGATGACCACGCTGGAGGTGTCGCATTGGATGCCTTCGCCAACGGCGTTGATGGTGAGTGTACCATCGTTGATGATGATACCGTCGTTGGCATGCAGACCATCGCTCACCTTTGCGGTAAGGTCGATTGTTCCGATACCCGAACAGAGCCGGATATAATCGTCGGAAGCGAGCGCGTGCTTGTAGTTACCGGTGACGTTCAGGCTTCCGGGACCGGAGACACATATCTGTCCTTCGCTGAAGAAGGCCGCCTTGCGGTCTTCGGAAGAAGAGGTATATGAGGCACCGTCGCTGAGGGTATTCGTACCACCCAGGACAGCGTAACAGGTCTTCGAACTCTGGTTATTGATAGCCGGTCCGTCGGAACAAGCGAGAGTCAACCCTTCGAAGGAGAGTTTGAACTTATAATCGCTGTAGATGCTGAGTTGTCCTGTGCCGGAGCCGCTCACGATGTATTCGATATTCTTGACGGTGGATTGGACGGTTACATAGCCGTTGGAGTGGGTTACCGTCACTCCGTCTGCAGAGCCGGTGACGGTCACGTCGGTACCATTCCACACGATGCTGATCGAGGACGACCAAGTCTCGTTGTCCACAAAATCCGAGTTATCATCGCCGGTGAAAGTCTCCGTCGATGCGGCAGTACCAGTATTGACTTCATCGTCTTTGTTACAGCCGATTCCCATCAGCACTACCAGCGCCAAAGGGATAATTTTTCCAATCTTAATCATACTTACCAATCTAAATTATAGTATATGCCGATCGAATGCATGAAGCATTTCTCTTCGGTCAGTTCGATTTTGCCTTTATTCTTCGTGATGTTGATATCCCGGTCGTACCCGTAGGAAAAACGATAGAAGAAATCGAGGCTGCTGAGTCTGGTGAGGCGCCATTTGACACCGGCTTGCGTGTGGATATCGGTAATGAACTGCCGTCCGTCTTTCTGCTGGTATTCAGGCGCGTTGAGGGTGTTGATGAGTTCGAGCCAGAGGTAGGGTTTGACGGGTTTGCCGGGGACGATAAACTCCGTGCCTATCTTACTACGCAGCAACACATTATATTTGTTTTTCTCCAAGAGGTTTACGCTGTCCGTACGCATATCCAACTGCACTCGTTCACGCAGGTAAATCTTCGCATATTGGAAGGTGTAGGAACCCGTAGCGGAGAAGAACAGACGGTGGCGTATCCACTCGTTCGGGTCGGCTTTCTTGGTTGCTGACCATGTGCTGTCCGCTCCGATGATGCGCAAGGTATAACCTACGTCCAGCTTGAGGTAGTCGATGGGTTTGTAACCGAAATCGATGGTGGTGTAGGACTTGCGGAAGTGGGGTCCGACGGCGG
>DEIW01000170.1 GCA_002352705.1 Bacteroidales bacterium UBA2764
TAGAATTCCGAGGTGAAATGGAAGGTAATATGCTTGTAGTCCTGCTGCGCCATGTTCAGCACATAAGCACTGTCCGCCATGAAGACATCCCTTCCTTCTTTGTCTGTCGCCATATACTGCGCCTTGCGTTTTTTGAACATGTCGAGTTCCGCATCATCGTCAGACTCAATCCAGCAGGCTTTGTACATCTGCAAGGGTTGCCATTTGCATTTCGCCTGGTACTCATGCTCAAGGCGGTATTGGATGACCTCGAACTGGAGTTGTCCCACCGTCCCGATGATTTTCCGTCCGTTAAGTTGGCTGACAAAGAGTTGCGCGACACCTTCGTCCATCAGTTGCGAGATACCCTTGTCGAGTTGTTTCTGCTTCATCGGATCGGCATTGTCAATATACTTGAACATCTCCGGCGAGAAGGAGGGCAGTCCTTTGAAATGGAGTTTCTCTCCGGCGGTAAGGGTGTCTCCGATCTTGAAGTTACCGGTATCGGGCAGACCTACCACGTCACCGGCAAAAGCTTCATCGACTGTTTCTTTCTTCTGTGCCATAAAACAGGTAGGCGCAGCAAACCGCATCTGTTGGTCCTTGCGCACGTGATAATAATAGGTGTTGCGGAGGAACTTACCGGAACAAATCTTGAAGAACGCGATACAAGAGCGGTGGTTCGGGTCCATGTTAGCGTGTATCTTAAAGCAGAAGGCTGTAAACTTATCCTCCATCGGCTCTACGGTGCGCTCCTCTGCGGTAACAGGAAGAGGTGAGGGCGCATTAGCCACCAGGAAATCCAGCAACTCCTGTACTCCGACTGTCTTGTACGCGGAGCCGAAGAACACGGGTGCCAAGTCTCCGCGGAGGTATGCTTCCTTGTCAAACTCCGGGTACACACCATCAATCATCTCGAGGTCTTCCTGCAACTTAGGAGAGAGAGAGGACGGGCGGTTATTGATCGCGAATACGGATTCGAATTTCAGTCCCTGTCCGTTCGCCCACGTAACCGGCGTACAATGAATACCTAATTCTTTTTCCGCCTCGTCCATCAGATCGAAGGGATCTTTGCCCTCACGGTCCATTTTATTCATGAAAACCATTACGGGCGTCTTGCGCATGCGGCATACCTCCATGAGCCGGCGTGTCTGCGTTTCCACACCTTTGGCGGAGTCGATGACGACGATTGCAGAGTCCACGGCAGTGAGTGTACGGAAGGTGTCTTCCGCGAAGTCCTGGTGTCCCGGGGTATCGAGGATGTTGATGTGATGCCCGGCGTAGTCAAATCCCATGACGGAGGTAGCGACAGAGATACCACGTTGTTTCTCAATCTCCATCCAGTCGGAGGTGGCTGTCTTACGGATTTTATTGGACTTGACGGCTCCCGCCACATGAATTGCTCCTCCGTATAGAAGGAGTTTCTCTGTAAGAGTCGTTTTTCCGGCATCCGGGTGGGATATGATAGCAAAAGTCCGGCGTCTTAATATTTCGTTTTGATCAGAGTTATTTAACATTTGGTCATTTCTTATTTCGGCTTACAGCCTCAAACGATCGGCGAAGCCGTTGCCCATTTACCATTTATTTGGTCATTAATTCATTTACCATTTGGTCATTTACCATTTAGTCATTTAGCGCAACGTAGCCCCAAACTTTTCTTCAAAGGTCTTTTTGAGGCGGTTCATGATATTTTCAATCTGTGTATCTTTGAGTGTGTTCTCTGCGTCCTGAAGGATGAAGGAGAGGGCATAGGATTTCTTGCCTTCCTCAAGGTTCTTCCCTTCATATACATCGAAGAGATAAACATTCTTGAGCAGTTTCTTCTCCGTACAGAAAGCCTCGCGTGCGAGGTCCGCAAATTCAACGGACTTATCCACGAGGAGCGCAAAGTCACGTTTGACCTCCGGATATTTAGGCAGGTCAACAATTAACGGTTTGTATTGTTTGTTTTGTTTGATGAGCTGGTTCCAGTCGAGATCAGCGTAGTATACCTCCTGGTCAATGTCAAAGATTTTCAGCTGCTTACGGTCCACGATACCTATATATCCGAGCGCTTTACCGTTGGCGGCTTTGAGCACCAAGCCATCGGAGAACAACTCATTCTGAAGCCGTTCCATTGTCGTCTTAGAGAGGTCAATACCTAAGCGCACAAGAATATTGTTGACATAAGCGTGAAGCTGGTAGAACGAAGTTTTTTCCTCTTTTCTGACCCAACTCTGAGCCGTTTTGTTTCCTGTAATCCATAATCCCAAGTGCGGTTCCTCGGAATACTCGATAAGGGAGTTCTCAGGGTTATGCTCACGCGCCGCCGGGTTGGCTTTATAGTGGTAGCAGTTACCGAATTCGTAGAACTTGAGGTCGCTATTCTTACGGTTGGCGTTTCTGGCGATAGACTCGAGTCCTCCGAAGAGTAGTGTCTGGCGCATAACCCCCAGGTCCTGACTGAGCGGATTCATGATCTTGACGCAAGTGTCAAGCGTGAGTTGAGTCAGCGGCTCGTAGTAGCTCACTTTGGTAAGCGAGTTATTGAGAATTTCGTTGAAGCCCTGTGCCGTGAGTTGTTCCGCTATTTTCCGGCGCAGTTTCTCGGGGTCGGGTTTGATGCCATAGGCGAGACTGGTATTGAGTTTCTCGGGGAACTCCACATTATCATAGCCGTAAATACGGAGAATATCTTCGACCACATCACACTCGCGCTGTACATCCACGCGGTAACGCGGCACAGCGAGTTGCCAAGAGTCGCCATGCTTGGCGACAATCTCTATTTCCAAGGCACGGAGAATGGTCTCAATGGTATCTTCTCCGATGGCTTTTCCGATGAGGCTGTTGACGCGGCTTATCTCTATCGTTACGGGGAAGGGTGCCCATTCGGTCTTTCCGTTATCGGTAATGTCCATGGCTATCTGTCCTCCGGCTACTTCTTGTATCAGGAGTGCAGCGCGTTTGAGGACATAGAGAGTGTTATTGGGATCACACCCGCGCTCATATCGGAAAGAAGCGTCCGTCTGAAGCTGGTGACGCCGGCTGGTCTTACGGATGGTGACAGGATCGAAATAGGCAGACTCGAGGAACACATTCTTCGTGTTTTCCGTCACGCCGCTCTCCAAGCCACCAAAGACTCCGGCAATACACATTGCCTCTTCGGCATTAGCAATCATCAAGTCGCGTTCGTTCATCTCCCTCTCGACACCATCAAGGGTGACGAATTTCTCTCCCTGTTTGGCATAGCGAACGTGTATCTCGTTGCCTTTAATCTTGTCGGCATCGAAGGCGTGGAGGGCTTGTCCGCACTCGTGCAGGACGAAGTTCGTGACATCCACCACATTATTAATAGGTCTGAGTCCGATAGAGAGCAAGCTGTTCTTGAGCCATTCGGGCGACTCTTTGATTTCAATGCCTTTGATGCTCACTCCGGAATAACGCGGAGCCGCTTCGGGTGCATCCACATTTACCTTGATCTCCAAGTCATGATTATCGATCTTAAAGGCCTCGACAGATGGTTTTGTAAGGGCGATGTTCTGTCCGTGCGCTTTGTAATACGCGTAGAGATCGCGTGCTACGCCATAGTGCGAAGCCGCGTCTGAACGGTTCGGCGTAATATCCACCTCAATGATGGTATCATTTTCTATGTGGTAGTAATCCGCGGCTTTCATTCCCACCGGCGTGTCTTGCGGCAGGACGATGATTCCCGCATGGTCGGTACCGACTCCTATCTCATCCTCCGCGCAAATCATTCCGAATGAATCCTCTCCGCGCAGTTTGCCTTTCTTGATAGTGAAAGACTGGTCTCCGTCATAAAGCACGGTACCGATAGTAGCCACGATGACTTTTTGCCCCGCCGCCACATTCGGAGCTCCGCAAACGATAGGCAGAGGTTCTCCTTCTCCAATATTCACTTTGGTGATGTGGAGGTGGTCCGAGTTAGGGTGGGGTTCGCATGTAAGCACTTCACCCACCACGAGTCCTTTCAGTCCTCCTTTGATTGTTTCAACGGTCTCGACGGTACCCACCTCCAGACCGATAGATGTCAGAATTTTAGCTACCGTCTCTGCATCGTCCTGCAGAGCGATGTAGCGTTTTAACCATTTGTACGAAATATTCATATTATCTTATAGTTTTTATATACCAATTATGTATCTTTGTCAGCGCAACGATATATAGCGCAATGAGTATAACGGCAATGAGGAGAAAAATCCAATTGACGGGTTCTCCGAAAACCATTCCCGCGGTGTCCCCTACAAATCCAAACCATTCCGTGACGCCGAAATTGAGGTGGTTCTCGAAGAAATGGAAGTACCTGGCGTTCGCCACCTCTATAAAAATGACGACGGAGTACAGGAGTCCGAAATAGCAGGAGGCTGTTTTCGCCGCTATTCTGTTTATTCCGTTTCCGCACAGAAGGGCAACCACCGGCAGTATAAGACAAGGCAGCGCGGCTATGTAAGAGCCGATGAGATTGTCAAACTTCACACCGATAAGCATCGCTTTGGCTGCCCGTGACCATTCGATACCTTCCATAGGAAGGTTACTGAAGAGTAATACTCCCCGGCAAAGCGTCATCATCAGCAGTCCCAAGACATGCACGGCTAACAAATATTCTATGGCTTTAAGGGTTCTGTCCATTTGTTGGTAATCGAGAGCAGGTTCACCCGCTCCATATTCAATCCATATTCCCGCATTTGTGCGGCTATTTGGGGTTCGTCGTCAATGATGTTTGTCCCGTCTCCGATTCGATACAGGCATTCCCGTTGCGACTGGATGCTATGACAGAAGAAATATACTCCGTCGGAGACGCCGAGATGTTCATTGCTTACGAAGAAGGCATAGCGACGCCGGCAGTTGAGAAAATCAATACCGAGGGAGTTATTGGTGTACGGAATACCCAAGAGCCCCAGCACCGTAGGCCAAATATCTATCTGTGAGACAGGCGAAGAGATGACTTGCGGCTCCAAGTCCGGGGAAAGGAAGAAAACAGGAATCCTATTCCCGTCCAGCCCCATCTCGTAGGGCGATTTCATCGGTGCTCCATGGTCCGCCACCAGAATGAAAAGGGTGTTTTTGCCCCACGACGTCCGCTGCGCCGCTTCTACGAATTGACGTACAGCGTCATCGGCATAAGCGATGATCCGCTCCTCGTCCGTCTCTCCCCGTGAACGGTAAGCGTCCGGAACAATATACGGAGTATGATTGCTGACCGTGAGGAAAGAAGCAAAGAAAGGCGTTTGTGTCTTAGCGTATTCCGTGAGTTTGTCCAGTCCCCATTCAAACATATACCCGTCGGACACGCCGAAATTATTGACCCGTTTGTCCGCGGGGTAGTCGTATTGGGAATAGATGGTAGTAATGGCATTATCCCGCCAGAAGGCATTCATGTTATCGTACTGCGGGTTTCCGGTGACAAACACCATGTTTTTATATCCGGCTTTCATCAGATAATACGGCAGTCCGGTAAATCCGGGTGCGTTCATTCCGATAGCCGTTTTCGCGAAATTAGGCACGTATCCGTAATGCACGCCGACGATGCCGTTGTTGGTATGAATGCCGGTAGAGAAGGCGTTCGAGCAGTAGATACTTTTTTCGCGCAGGCTGCGCAAATAGGGTGTCAGCCATTGCCCTCCGGCACTTTTCCTCTCCAGATTAGCCGATGTCATGGATTCCATGAAAACCAGCACGATATTCGGTTTTCCGTACAGGCGCGCGTGAACAGAGTCTTGGCGCAGCAAGGGGTTCAAGCTGTCGGAAGGAACAAAATCCAGCTCCCGCCGGACATATGCGAGCGCCGCCTTTTCGTCCACTGCGGCGATTTCCGCAGGGATGTCCTTGTTGCTGCTCTCGGCTGATTTGATGATATTAAAGACGGGGTTTATTCCGAGCCTGTTATAGAAAGGGTCCTCGCAGAAATAGGCAAAACTGACGTGCAGGGGGTACCGCTGGAAACTGCCGCGCATTCCGCAGAACACTGCACCCCATAACAGCACGCAGCAAAGCGCGCATCCCATATAATTTTGCCATTTTTTCATTTCCGAGTGCAAAGGTACAACTTTTTTTCCATATATGCAAGCGCGCGCGCATTTTTCCTATAATTTAGTCATATCGGGCAGGAGAAAGTGTTTGTTTTTTGCAAAACATATGATAAAAAGTGTATATATAAATAGTATATATACAGGAAAAGTGCATTAATGCACTTTGCGGAGGTTTATCCTACGGTAATCCTTCGGTAGTCATTTGGTAATCCTTCGGTTTACCATGCAGGCGCCCTATGCAAACACTATGCCCGGGTAGCGGGGGACAGCAACGGGGTCAGTAAAAAAAATCGAAAAATCCCGTGCGCGCTTGCGTATATCATTTTTTTTTTGTACCTTTGCAGCGTTTTTTAGTAAATGCGCGAAAGCTCATTTCTATAGCAACAGTCATTATTGAATAAATGCGAAGGTTATTCGTTTTCATAGTAACAGTCGTTATTGAGTAAATGCGGAGGTTATTCGTTTTCATAGTAACAGTCGTACTGAGTGTATGGGGCATGGCGGGGGAGAATGACCTGCTATGGGATTATAGCGGTGCGGCGCCAAGCGTCAATCCGGATAGGGGGCTTTCCTATTCGAGTGCAGTGAATGACGAAGAGGGTGTGAAGAACGGGTTGAAGGGTATTAAGTTGAACAGTTCGGGTTGGTGCAGTTTTGAAAAGGCGCCCGTAGCGGGTGTGTTGAAGCTGACATTCGGTCCGCGCAGCGGCATGAATCCCGCCTCANNGCAGGTGTCTTCCTATTCGGGCGAAGAGACCCGTCAGGTGTCGCCTATCGGCGTGACTTGCGAAGTACGCGGGCTGCAGACCCAGGTTATTCCTCTGAGTGCGGCGCAGAACATTATTTATATCACCCGCATGCGAAACGTGGAGACGGTGTTGCAGAAGATTGAGTTTGTAGAGGGGGCAGCAGAAGAGAGGCAGCCATGCGAGAAGATGGAAAGTCTGCTGAAAGTCTATTCTCCGGAGATAAAGACCGATAGTATGTCCCAGGAGAGCAGGTATCTGATAGAAGCCTTGAAATCAGCCAACCGTCGCGGCGACACCACTATTTATCTGCCGAACGGTATATATGACTTAGGTGAGCTGGTGCTGACTGCGATTACGGCAAACGGCATTTCTATCATCGGCGAGTCGATGGAAGGTGTGATTATCCGTAACAAGCCGGATTACCGTCTGGAGTCGATCGACCAGTCCGCTACATTGCGGATAGGTCAGGGCGTAGAGAGGACGTATCTGCAGAACCTGACCATCCAGAATGCGCTGGATTATTACAAGGACGATAACGGCCGAGCCGTGGCTTTGTGGGACCAAGGAACGAAGACTATTTGCAAGCACGTGCGGCTGATGAGTCATCAGGATACGTATTTCAGCGACCGTGAGGGCGGATTGAAGTATTTCGAGGACTGCGAGATACATGGGACGGTGGATTTCATCTGCGGCAACGGGAATGTGTACTTTAAGAACTGCCTGCTTTATTGCGAAAAACGCAGCAAGAGCGGCGAAGGGACAGATGCTCTGACAGCAAGCAATGCCGGCAAGGACGACAAGGGGTATGTGTTCGAAGGATGCACGGTGAAGAGCGAGTGTCCTGTAGTCAGTTTGGGCCGGAGTTGGAACAAGTATCCGAAATGCGTGTTCCTGAATACCGTACTGGACTACAGCGCGGGATTTTTCGCCTTGGAGAACAAAGATATCCGTCGCTGGACTCTAAACGGGATGAGTGCTTTGCCTGAGAAAATGGGCGAGTACCGGACGATGGATGTCGAGGGCAGGGTTATCTCTCCGGAGACCAAC
>DEIW01000106.1 GCA_002352705.1 Bacteroidales bacterium UBA2764
GCGCCGGAAGTAATGGTACTGACGGTAGTGGGCGACAAGGTAGGAGGAGACAGGGTTCATATCCTCTCGCGTCCGGATTTCTCGGAGAACTATGAGGACGGATGGGACGGACGGAAGATAGCCGGCGATGAGGCTGTGCCGATGTTATCCGTTCTCAAAGGAACCGACAGCATGGCGGTAGCCGCTATACCTACGGCAGAGGAGAGATATCTGACCTTCCGTGCAGGCGAGGATAGCATCTATACTTTCTGCTTCGATTACGAGGGCGAGACCATCTATCTGTATGACATGCTGACGGAGGAAGCCACAGAGATAAAAACAGGTAATACCTATTCGTTTACGGCGGTGAATAAGACTCCTGCACCCCGATTCCTGATTACCAAGAACCCGCCACGTACTCCTACGGCTATCGAGCAATCAGTAGTCAGCGGTCAGCATCCGGAAGTACAGAAGATGATTATTGACGGGCAGTTGTATATTCTTCATGACCGCCGATTCTACGATGCACGGGGTACTCAGGTGTTGATGCCCAATAGAAAGGAGGGCGTGCAATGAAAAGGTTCCGCATACAGCTGGTGATGGCGTTCATCGTATTCGTATGCGGTGTATCGCTGATGGGGGTGATTTATATCGTCTTCAATAAACCGGAGGTATATGTCAACCCGGGAATAGTGGTATCCAGCCCCTCTCCGGTAGCCGTACCGATGAACCCGATGTATTCCTATAGCCTGTTCCGGTCGCGTCAGGTGCATCCTGTTTATTCTATTCAGACACCGCGCCACCAATACCCATCCGCAACCATGCCTGCGTATAAGGGACTTTATACCACGAGCAGTGCCCGGGTTCAATCGGTGGGCGGAGGAAGTAATCCGTATGCCATAGCTACCACCTCGCAGGGATCTTCTTCCCGCGGAATCAGTTATAGCGGAGGTATTCAGACCACTATGCCGGCTGCTACCTTTGTGGCATTGGCATCGCAACGTCAGGTAGCTGAACCCGCTGCTGCTGATGCACCGCAAATGGCTCGTTTGGCATCCGGTCCGCGGCGTGCCCCCGGACCTCCTTCCGGACCCGTGCAGCCGGGATATGACGGACATCAGTTAGTAGAGCAGCCTGCAGGCGATGCCGTATGGCCGCTGATGGCGATGCTTCTTGCGTACGCGTTAGCGCGCGTATATAAAAGGAATAAGGAAAAAGCATAAAAATAAAGACCGGCTGTGAGGCCGGTCTTTATTTTTATCAGAAACGGAAAGTAGCTCCGATCAGGAAATTGATACCGATGGTATGATACCCGTAGTATATCTCGTTCCGATGATGGATGAAATCATTAAGTTGGGCGAACAGTACCAGATTCGGTTTCGGTTCAGGACGGAGTATTCCCGCCTTGGATTGTGCATTAGGATTGGTGATTTTCCCTTTCTTATCCAGCCACATCTCGTATTGTACACCGAGGTTCATGTCTATCCGCGGCTTGAGGCGATACTCCGTGCCATCGGCTACCAATGCCAGGCGTGAGCCTTCGAAACGGTTATCCGAATAGAGTGACCAATGCCGGTCAATCCGTCCGTCAACACGCAACGCCAGTTGCCAACTCGGGCGGTCATATACCGTCTTGTTAGACCCCTCCTTGATAGCTTTGAGGGCGGCTCCTTCAGTAGCAAAATCATACCGCACTTTCTCATGACCGTAGGCAGACCAGATGAAATAATCACCACTGAGGTTTACGCGCACATAGTCACGATAGTGGTAATTGAATTGCGCGCCTATCTTGCCGCGTCCGTAGTCGCTATAGGTGTAGGCGAACTCACCCGGCATCAGTTGGATTCCTGAGGCATGGTGCTTCGTTGTAGCGAACGGGTTGGCGATTAGCGTCATTTGGTTCAGCAATAAAGCGTAGCCTCCGTGGATCTCAATGAGCAGGTCACGGTGCGGACGGATATGGAATCCTGCCTCTGCATCCACCGGTGTATAGGATGTCACGTGATGGGATGCGATGCCTGCATGGATGATGCGGTAGCGGTTGCTCTCCATGTAGCTTTGCAAACTACCTAACCCGTGCGATCCCGTAGCATCGGCATACAGCGTGAGCCATTGTTTGGCTATCTGAGCCTCTAAATGTACGTGCGGAGAGGGTGCGAAGGATATGTTTTTGGTCCCGGATAAAGCATTCTTGCCCCTGCCTATATTCACATCCAGATTGACTCCTATATGTAATTGCACCCGACGGCCGTTATAGGCATAGTATGGCTCGATACGCAGGTTATGGCGGCTGTTGTAGAGCGAATCGGGAATGACGGCTGCCAGACTATTGAGCGCCATGAAGTTATTCTGCATGTAAAACTTCATACCTATATGATGAGCCTCGGAATGCCAATCAAAAGAAGCTTTGGTACGTATCTGATGCTCGCTGACGGCTCCGGGTTTCGCGAAGAGGGCATAACCCGTCTGCACCAGATATTGGAAATCCTGCTTGGCATTCGCTTTGACACCGAGATATGCTTCTGCGGTCCATAACTGGGTGTTATTCCGCGGAAGTGAAGCACTGTATAAATCGCCGTACTTATGATAATAGATATTCCCGCCGTTCACTCCGAAATAGAGATCGCACGTGGCAAAAGGATGGGTGAAATTCAAGCCGATTTTGGTCCTGCTCAATGCAGGCGTACCCCATACAGCGCGGTGATGGGCATAAACATCAAGGATGGATTTCTTGCCGTCATCCAGATGGTATCCGAAATCAAAGAGCGTGTTGGTATGTCCTAATCCGCCGCGTACATAGCCATTGAATTTCTTACCGGCATCAAAACGGGTGGGCTGGGACAGCATAGGGTTGACAGAAGCAGGCGTTTCCACCTCTGCCATATAGCCGGAGTACTCCACGGAAGCCGGCTCGATGGTCGTAGTCACTACAGCCGGCTTGGTAGCAACTTTACCGGCATCCTGAATCACCGGTTGGAAATCCCGCTCTACGGTCACAGACCGGTTCAGTGCACTGTCTGACTGTGCATGGATGCACATGGCTGCCGATAGAAGCATCGGAATACCGATATACCGGAATACAGGTATATTGAAACTATGATTATTCCTCTTCATCATTTTCCTCCTTTACTACGGGTTTTTCTAATTCATCCAACTGCGCGATACGCGTGCTGACAAGCGCAGGTATATCGTCACCTTTGACTGCATAGTTCTGCTGCAAAACCAGCAGGTATTGGCGTGCCTGGAAATACTCTCCCCGCTGGCAGTTGATGTCGCTCAGCAGAATCAGCGCACGTGCTAACCAGTATTGTTGCTGGGTGTTCATCTTGGTGAACTCCATCACTTGCGTCTCAGCGTTGTCCGGATCTCCTGTTTCAAAATAACTCTGCGCCAGCAGGTATTTAGCTTCCGCTCCCTGTGCCGTTCTCACCTCCGTAGAGAGGGCTTTGAGGTCCGGTTGCGCCTGGCTCCATTGTTTTTGTGCTACATACGCTTTCGCGCGGCAATAGAGAGCTTCATTTCTTGTGTCTTCGCTCAACGGCGTATCGCTCAGTATCTGTCCGGCAATATCAATAGCCGCCTGATGGCGCCCTAAGAGTTGGCTGCAACGCAGGATACCCAGCCGTGCCACGTTGGTTTTCTCGCGGCTGGAAGCCAGGGAGTGCAACCGGTAGAATGCTTCGAGAGCGCAGTTGTAGTCCCCTTTGTCGTAGCATATCTCTGCTACGCGGGTAGCCGCTTCCTCCTGGTAGGGGTTGGCTGCCATCTCCGCCAGGACTATATATTGCGCCAGTGCCTCGGAATATTTAGCCATACGGTAATACGCATCGGCAAGATAATAGCGTGCCGTGGTGCAGTAGCGTCCGCCGGCACAGTACTGGGTGATATAATTCGATAGCGATACGGTAGCCTTCTGATAGTCCGCCTGCATATATTGCATCTCGGCGGAAGCGTAGAGCAGGCTGTCCTCTTTGGTCGTGACATTCATATTCATCTTTGCCAGACCCTTGGTATAGGCGACATACTCATCTACCTTTCCTTCTTCTACATACAACGCTTGCAGCGCATCCAGCGCCGTGTATGCCTCATCTGTAGCGGGGAATTTCTCAATCGTCTTACGGTAAGCGGCAATGGCATCGGTGTTCTGACCGAGGTTGCGGTATAGCATCGCCCGCTCCAAAGAAGCCTTTCGTGCCAAAGTGGAATGGGGATAGGTAGCCAGGAGCTGCTCATAGGTGGCTATCGCTCCGCGCTCATCATCCATCTGCAACTGCGCACGCGCTGTCTCATAGATACCATCGTCCGCATAGTCGGATTTAGGGTAGCGGGTGAGCAGCTCTTTCAGAACCGTCACTTTATCGTTGTATCGATGCATCAACCCCAAGGCATAGCCTCGCTGGAAGAGTGCGTAGTCTGCCCCCGATGCCTGCAGGTTAGACACCTGTGTATAATAGCTGATGGCTTGCGAGAACTGGCGTGCATTGAAATAGCAGTCTCCTATACGGTTGAGTGCATCGGCATAGGTGGCTTCCGTAGCTATCGTCCCGTCAATATAGCGGGAGAAAGCTTCTTTGGCGGCTTCGTATTTGGCTTGAGAGAAAGCGCTGTAGCCTTGTAAGTACTGCGCTATCATATAGTTCTCTGATTTCTTGGCATCCGGCCGGGCAAAGAAAGCGGCAAGGTCTGCCTCGCAAGCCTGGTATGCACGCAACCGGTAGTCTGCTTCGGCGCGTACATAGTAAGCCTCCGTAGTGTAGGTGTCGGATTCCGATTGGTGCGCAATGACCTCCGTCATCCATTCCACTGCCTGCTGCATTTTTCCCTGCAGGAAATTATCTGCGCCCAACTGGTAACGGAGATACTGCTTCGTTTCCTTCATCTTTGGGGTAGGGTTGTCAATTGAATCGAGTGTGGCAATGGCGGCTGCGTAGTTCTTGCTCTGCATCAGCGCGGAACTCAGTAGTTCGTAGATACGTCCCTCATATTTGGAGTCCGGGAACTGGTGCAGGAAATCATTGAAGGCATGTACAGACTCGCCTAATGCGCTGGATGACTCATAGGTACATAGCGTGTAGTTATAGGACGCCTCCTCGGTTACGGCCGGCGTAATACGGTAGTTGGCAGCCGCTTGATAGGACAGTTTGGCTTGCTCCGGCTGGTTGAGTTTGACGTAGGCATTACCCATTGTCAGACAGGTGGATTCGGAGATCGCATCTTTCTCCTGTTTCACCCGTTTGAGCGATTTGATAGCCTCTTCGTACTGCCCCGTGGCAAATTCTGCCTGACCGAGCATATACATATCGCTGCGTACCGGTTCCTCTTTGGCGGCGGCAGCGGCTTGGCAGTAGATACGGAGATGTTCGATAGCCGGTGCATAATCCTTGCGCTGATAGTATATCTCACCGAGGATGCGGTGCAGTTCGCTGTTATTCGGGCTGTCCGGACGCTCGCGGAGAAGGACCTCTGCGCGAGTAGAGACTTCTTCGTAGTTCTGCTGCGCGTAATAGATTTGTACGATATAATAGGGAACGGTCTGCGCGTAGGCAGGCTCGTTCTCCAGAGCGAGCAATGCCGGCAGGGCTTTGTCGTACTTCTCCATCTTGTACATGCAATAAGCATAGTAGTAATTACCACGCGTGGCATAGCGGTTGTCTCCTTTGCCTAACTGGGCGAAATAGATAGACGCACGCTGATATTCCTGCATCATGAGGTAGGCATATCCGCGATAGAAGGTATAGTCTGTCTGATGCGGGCGGGTCAGCGCTTTCGCCTCTACGGTCTCCAGAATTTTGAGACTTTGTTTATAATGCCCTTTCTCTACCTGCAGCACGCCCTGCATGAATTTCACCTCATCGGTAAAAGTGGTGTAAGGGAATGCTTGCAGATAGGCCTTGAGGTCACGCTGGAGCTGTTTGTCCCGTCCATTGAACCTTTCGGCTAAGGCATGGTATTGCTTCTCCATCTCCGTCGTCTGGGCAAAACCGCCTACCGCGCATAGAGCCAGAGCAATCGTAATTACGTAATGTCGTAATGACGTCATAACGAATTTTGAATTGTGAATTATAACTTGTAAATTGCCTATCACCGTGCGAGCTTAATCTCGTTCCACATCTCAAGCAGCATCTCTTGTGCGTCACCGGCATCGTGCATCAGTGCGCACCGGTCGATGATGCTCTTGTCTGCGTAATAAACCGGGTTAAGATGCAGCGCGTGCGGATCCAGCATAACGCCGTCCACCTCAATTGGCTGGTCTCCGAAGAAATAAGAAGCATCTACGGTCTCGGGCCATTCTTCCTCGTCATTCTGCTCGTCTAACACCTCGGCTGCGGCTAAAGGACCTCCGGCGCAGGATACATATCCTATCTCCTCCATGTTTGCCAGTGCATTGTCCGCACGGCACATGTAGTCGATGAAGTACGTAGCGGCTTTCACGTTCTTGGCATATGCAGGGATCACCCATCCGTCGAACCAGACATTCGAACCCTCCTGAGGAACGATGTAATCAAGCATCACGCCCATCTCTGCGGCCTCTTCGATAGCAAACTGTGCATCACCGCTCCAACTGAGATTAAGCCATGCTTTGCCTTTGGTCATCTCTTCCTTACCGAAATCCACTTCCCATCCGCAGATCTGTTTCTTGGCTTTCAGCAGTACCTCTTTCACAGCAGCCACACGTTCCGGAGTGATGTCATGCACCAGCTCGTCGCGGGTTACTTCGCCTGCCTCGATCTGGTCTTTGAAAGCATAGAGTACCAATACGGAATAGACGTCGCGGAAAGCGTCCTTCATCAGGATACGGTTCTCGAACTTCGGATCCAGCACAGCCGCCCAGCTCTTCAGGTCCTCGCGGTTGACGAACTGCGGGTTGTAGATAAAGCCCGTCGTGCCCCACATGTAACCTACCGTATAGTCGCTCACCTTGACATCCGCAGAGGGTGCCATCTGTTGGAATTTCTCCGTCACGAACGGAGAGATATTGTCGAAATACCAGATACTATCGGCGATCAGCTCTTTCTGAATAGGCTGAACGAGCCCTTTCTTGAGCATGCGCTCGATGATATACTCCGACGGGCAGAACACGTCGTAGTCCTCGTGACCCACCTCGATCTTGGTCAGTGCGGTCTCGTTGATGTCGAAGGTCTCATACACCAGCTCCACTTTCTCGCCCGTCTGCTCATAGTACCAGGACTCGAAATTGGTTTTGACGTTCTCATCGATGTAGTCCGCCCAGTTCAATACTTTGAGTTGGTGCGCACGGTCCGAACCGCCGCAAGCACATAAAACAACGGCTGCGATAGCCATGATCATAATCTTTTTCATTTTTCTTCTTGTTTATTTTTGAAGTTGATATATATTAATACACTAAGCATAACCAATAAGATAATCGTAAACAGAGGCCTTAACTCAGGTGTCAGACCGCCCTTGCGCGCGTCCGAATAGATAAAGGTGGAGAGGGTCTCCAGACCGCCGCTGCCCTTGGTGAAGAACGTCACGCCGAAGTCATCCACCGAAAGGGTCAGCGCGAGGATGAAGCCTGACAGCATGCCCGGCCATAATTCCGGCAGCATCACCATTCTCAACGCCTGCGCCGGCGTTGCGCCGAGGTCGAGTGCCGCCTCGTAGGTGTTGGGGTTCATCTTGCTCAACCGCGGCAGTACGCTTAATACCACATACGGCGTACAGAACACCACATGGGCAATGCAGACGGTGGCCAAGCCCTGACTCATGCCCAATGCCACGAACAGCAGGAACAGCGATATACCCGTGATGATATCCGGGTTGATCATCGGCACGGAGTTCAGGAACGAAACGACTTTCCTCTGCCGCGCACGCATGTTATAGATGCCGATGGCGGCGAGCGTACCGAGTATGGTGGAGCACACAGCGGCTATCAGCGCGATGATGACGGTGTACCAGATGGCGCTGTTCAGACCCGCGTCCGCTTGACCCGTAAAGAGGTTGGCGTACAGGTCGAGTGAGAAACCTGTCCAGTTGCCCAGAACCTTGCTCTTCGTAAACGAGAACACGGCAATCAGCGCAATAGGGGCGTACAGCACTACTAATAACAGCCATAGATAGGCTTGCGAGATATAGTGCCGTCTCTTGCCCATACGCTGGCGGCGAAGGGTCTCTTGTTCTACGGAGGATAACTCCCGCTCCTTGCGGCGGCTATAGACGACGAAGCAGCCATATACGACGGCTCCGATCAACACCAACGCCGCGAACACCCACCATATCCAGCCGTGGCTCTTCTTGGCATCAATCGTGTCATGCAGATAGGTCTCGAACGCGTTGCGCCCGTTGGCTACCATCACACGCTGGCTGCGGTTCTTTGGCTCTTTTTTATTCCGCCAGACTGTCCATACGGTTTCGTCACTCTCGTGGTAACTGAAGATGCTGTCTCCCCATGCGGTGAGGTCCTCCTCACCCGGATGGGCAAAGATGAAATCCACGGTGTCGCGTCCTTCGTCGTAGCGCAGAGGCTCGTACTTGCCGCCGTCGTAGAGGGAGATATTCACTTTCTCGGTCTCATAGACTTCGGGGAAATTATCCAGCAGTTCCACTTCTCCCGTCGCCGCCATACGGAGCGTGTATGTCAGGTTCGACTGTGCGAAAGCCGGAGTAAAGAATAAGGAATAAAGAATAAGGACAAGCATGATTTTCAGCTTTCGACTTTCGACTTTCGACTTTCGACTTACTCTCATATCATCCCTCCTTTCTCTCCCTCGCTGTTGTTATCTCCGAAGAATGACGTCAGACCGATGATGATCAGCAGCACGAGGCTCAGCACCGCGCCGTAGTTCAGCAGGTCGGTTGTCGTGATATAGTCCTGAATGAGACTACCGAATAGTTTGATGTTATTATGCGTCAGCAGCTCCGCTATGGCGAAAGTCGAGACCGTTGGCATGAATACCATCACAATTCCGCTATACACGCCCGGCATACTGAGCGGCACAATCACTTTCCAGAAACTTTGCCATCTGTTGGCGCCCAAGTCCTGCGCCGCCTCGACAAGCGAGTTGTCCATCTTCTGGAGCGTGTTGTAGATCGGGTAGATCATGAACGGCAGATAATCGTAGCACAGACCGAACAGCAGCGCCCCTTCGCCCAACGGCAGACCGAACATGTTAAACAACTCTACCGTGGCTACCGTTCTCAGCAGAAAATTGATCCACATCGGCAGAATGAACAGCATCGCCATCACTTTGGGCGTCTTGAACTCCTCCTGAGCCATGACATACGCCGCCGGATAACCGATCAATAAGCATATAACGGTGTTAAACACCGCGATCATCAGCGAGTACAGAAAAGTCTGAATAGCCTCGCTGTGCGTAAAGAATTTCGCAAAATTGCGCAGCGTGAAATGTCCGTCAATGTCCGTGAATGCATAGAACGCCACGAGGATCAGCGGCAGCACCACGAACAGCAGCATGAACAGCACATACGGCCATGCCCATGTCCGCCGCGAAGATGCTATTTGGAGAATCTTACTCATGGCTTTCGACTTTCGACTTTTGACTTTCGACTAAGATCTCCTTCGCCGGAATTACTATTCCCACGCGGTCACCGTCATCCCATACGTCATCGGTGTTGACATAGAGGTCGTGCCCCTCGTCCGTACGGATGGTCAGATGGTAGTGGTTGCCTTTGTATAGGATAAAATGCACCTCGCCTGAGAGTGTACCTTCTTCCTCGTAGTCCTGCAGGTCGATGGACCTGAAAGGAACACGTACCTGCACTTTCTCGCCGGGTTCGAAGCCTTCTATCTGCTCTGGTAACACATCCCACTCGGCGTCGATGAAGCGCACTTTGCCGTTCTTCGTCACTTCGCCCTCGAAATAGTTGTAGATATAGTGCTCTTTCTTCATGATCTGTATATCCTCCGGACGGACAAGCATGCCCACTTCCGTTCCGGGGAGGAACTCATGGTAGTCCTGAATGAGAAACTCATATCCGTCGGGTGTCAGCACGCGCATCTCATAATGCACACCCTTGAAGATACAGCTCTGTACCTCGCCGTACCATTTCGTGAATTTCCCCTTCGGCACTCTGTCCTCTTCGTCGAGGTCGGCTTGCTTTGAGTCCGCAGGACGGTCTTTCGACTTTTGACTTTCGACTTCCCATAAATAGATATCCTCTGGCCGGATGACTACATCCACCGGCTGGTTCTCGCCGAAACCGGTGTCAATACAGTCGAACACCTGACCGCAGAACTCCACTTTCTTGTCCTTGATCATCGTACCGGAAAGGATGTTACTCTCCCCGATGAAATCCGCCACAAAGCAGTTTTGCGGCTCGTTGTATATGTCTGTCGGAGTACCGATCTGTTTGATTTTGCCTTCGTTCATCACCACCACGCGGTCGCTCAGCGTCAGCGCCTCTTCCTGGTCGTGCGTCACGTAGATAAAAGTGATGCCTAATTTCTCGTGCAGTTCCTTGAGCTCGATCTGCATGTCGTGCCTCATCTTGAGGTCTAATGCACTCAGCGGCTCGTCCAGCAGCAGCACCTCGGGTTCGTTCACTATCGCGCGGGCTATTGCCACACGCTGTTGCTGCCCGCCGGAGAGGGTGTCCACCTTGCGCTCCTCGTAGCCCGTCATGTTCGCCATCTTCAGTGCCCGGCGCACTTTCTTCTTGATCGTGTCGGGCGCCTCGTGCTTCAGCTTCAAACCAAACGCTACGTTGTTAAACACATTCAGATGCGGGAACAGCGCGTATTTCTGAAACACCGTGTTCACCGGACGCTCGTACGGAGGCGTCTTCGTCACATCTTCGCCTTTCAGCAATATGTCGCCCGAAGATGCTACCTGAAAACCGGCTATGCACCGCAGCAATGTTGTTTTACCGCAGCCCGAAGGGCCGAGAATTGTGACGAACTCGCCTTTCTTCACTTGAAGGCTCACGTCGTTGAGGGCATACTTGCCGTCCTCGAACTGTTTCGAGACATGGCTTACCTCAATGATAAACGGATTCTTTTCCCGGAGCGTCTTCCCAACGGACTGGGAAGAGCGGCCTCCGCCTAAAAGGGTCTCTGCTTCTTTCATCTTTGCAAACAAACTTGATCGGTTTCTGTGCCCCTAAATC
>DEIW01000073.1 GCA_002352705.1 Bacteroidales bacterium UBA2764
AAATGAAAAATGAAAAATGAAAGGACGAGTAGCCCTTTCCAGCTATAGAATATGTGTCTTTTCGCTTTCACTTTTCCATTCTCATCTTTCACTTTTCACTTTATTAGCCGGATGGTATTGAAGAACGGCCTTGCGCAAGTCGGCTACGTCCACATGGGTATAAATCTCTGTGGTCGCCAAATCTTCGTGTCCGAGCAGTTGCTGGATGATACGCAGATCGGCTCCGTTCTGCAGCAGATGTGTCGCAAACGAGTGTCTCAACGTGTGTGGAGAGACGGTCTTGACGATGCCTGCTTCTGCGCATAACCGGCGAACGATAGTGAAAACCATCGCGCGCGTCATGGGGCGACCGTATCGGTTGACAAAAGCGATGTCTTTGGCTTCGGGTTTGAGAGGCCATGTAGCGCGTTCCTGCATCCAGTAGCCGAACCATTCTTCCGCTACAGGAGAGAGAGGGACAAGGCGTTGCTTGGAGCCTTTCCCCTCTATCAGCATATAATGTTCATCCGGATAGATCTGACTCAGACGCAGGTTGACCAGTTCACTGACGCGCAGCCCGCTGCCGTAGAGCATTTCCATCATAGCGCGGTTACGGTGACCTTCATTCGAACTGAGGTCGATAGCCCCCATCATCCGGTTTACCTCATCGAGCGTGAGGACGGTAGGAAGATGCTTGGATTTCTTCGGACCCTCTAATAGTTCAGAAGGATCTTGGTCGATATAATTTTTGTAAAGCAGAAAACGGAACCACGCGTGTATGCCGGCTAAGATACGTGCCTGAGAGGCTTCCGACTTGGTCTCTTTGAATTGGTCGAATACAAATGCTTCCAGTTGCTCAAAATTCATATGTACCCAGTCGAGAGGCTTCCCGTTCTCGTCTGTGAACCGGGCTGTATATGCGCGAAGCTTTGCCAAATCCATCTCGTAGGCCTCGATGGTATTGGGAGAGTAACCTCTCTCCAAACGAAGCCATGTATGGTATTCTTTCAGCAGCTGATCGTCTGATTTCAGGGGTTGGGCCATTGGATAAGCGTGTCGGGGTAGAGCGGTTCGTATGTGGTGGTATAACCGCCGGCATTTTGGTAATAGAGGGTGAACAGGATGCTATCGTTCCGCATCACAAAAGAACCCGAATCCACTATTTGGATACGGCTGATCTTATCATCGGTGATTTGCAGAATATAGATGCCATGCGGTGTGCCTTCATAATCCCTTCCCGGCAGAAAAGTATTGGGCAGGGTTGTGGTGTCGGAATGATAGGTACCTGCGGATAATCGTGTTCCGGAAACAAAGATATCCGAGATATACAGGTTATAACCGCTGCCTTTCATACGATGGTTCTCGTCCAGCGTCAATCCCTCCGAATAGAGGTCCAGCGCTACTACATGGCTCGGGACGGAGTCATAAAAACGGCCATATATCTCTTCGTATCCCAGATTGAACTCTTGCGGGAAATCTCTATGGACGGTAGGCTCGATACGCTGGCATGAGGAAATAAAGAGACATGCTACGAGCAAAAGGCCAGCTTTTCTTGTCGGATACCATGCTGCGATAAATCCTAACGAAAGCACCATTCCTGCTACGAGAAGAATATCTATAGCTTGTACTTGAACGGGATAGGCGGAGATGATATATTCCGTTCCGCTGCCTAAACTGAGCCATCCGAAGTGCTGCTGACCTAAACATAGCAGTACGCCTGCTGTCAGTCCGATAAGCGTACCTAGCAGGGAAATGAACCATCCTTCCAACAGGAAGATGCGCTGTATAGTGCGCTCGTCCGCACCGAGATGGGTGAGAATACGGATATCTTCGCTCTTGTCGATGATGAGCATTGATAGTGAACCGATAATATTAAAACTGGCAATCAAAAGGATAAACACCAGCAGCAGAAATGTCAGCAGTTTCTCTATCCGAAGAATACGGAAGAAGTCAGCCTGCTGTTCATACCGGTCTAATACCCGGTATCCGGGACCCAGTAAATTTGAAATCCGGGATTTGAGATTAGCAATCTTCACCCCTTCCTTAGGCTGTATACGTAGCGCTGAGGCGGTATAGGAATCGTATTCGAAGAGTCGCTGTGCCAAGGGAAGAGAGACCAGCATCAGTTGGTCGTCATATTCTATCTGGTTGACCGCAAAAGTTCCGGCGATAAAAGCATGCTCATGGTTCAGCGATTGATCAGGACGCAGCATATTCACGCGTCCGGTACGTTTGGGCGCATAGAGATGCAGCGCACCGGTGAAATGAGCGCTGATACCTATCTGTGCAGCTAACCCGCGACCGAGTACCGCACGCTCAAAAGCACCATCCCACACAGAGTAAAAACCATCTGTGATGATGGAATCAATATGCGCTGTGCTGGCAAAAAGGCTGTCCACTCCCATCACGCGGGCAGGCATCTGATGGTCTTTATAGCGAACCAGAGCTGTTTGCTCCAGTTGCATAGAGATGGACTCCACATCCTCGCGCGCGTACAAAGAGACAATAGGAAGGGTATCGGTGCGGAGAGTCTGGCCTTGGCTTGGAACGACCTCTAATACGGGGTCGAACTCCGAGAACATCTGTTCCACTAACGCGCCAAAACCGTTCATCACGCTCAATACGCAAATCATAGCTGCCGTTACAACAGCTATAGCTGCGGCACTGATGCCGGAGACAATATTTATGGCGTTATGCCCTTTTTTAGAGAAAAGATACCGCCAGGCGATATGGGTTTCGAAGATGGCCAAAATCGTGCCTTTAGGCTGAGATTAGCGATGAAGTAACTCATCAATGCGCTCCATACGGTCAATAGTCTCATCCAAATGAAAGATAATCTCCGGTATGATACGCAGTTGATGGCGTTCCAAAGTACCGAGCTCACCGCGGAAACGGTGGGTGTTCTCTTCAATCAGCGTCATTGTCTGACTCACCTTGTCCTGAGGAAAGATGGAGAGATAAATATGAGCAATAGAGAGATCAGGCGATACGCGCACTTCACTCACGGAAATAAGCGTTCCATGCAGCGTGCGCGCGTACCGCAAAAGAATGTCGCTCATATCTTTTTGTATGAGACGAGCAATCTTGTGTTGTCTAGTTGACTCCATTAAAATTTGTGGCGTCCCTCGTCGGCGACAGTCAGTTTTTTACGACCTTTTGCACGACGTGCAGCCAATACACGGCGACCATTTGCGGTAGCCATTCTCTCCAAGAAGCCGTGTTTGTTACGACGCTTGCGTTGGGATGGTTGGAATGTACGTTTCATTGTTCTTGTTCTATTTAATGCCCTCTCACGAGGACGGGTTTATACAAAATGGGCTGCAAAGGTACTGCTTTTTTTTGACATGACCAAATTTTTGACTACTTTTTTTTGTCTTTGACTGTTTTTTTAGTCAAAAACCTCCATTAAAATCTCCAGAGACTTGGGTTCTTGCCATGTTTCTACATGCTCCGCGAAATAGTTGCATAAAGCGCGGAGCTGTTTCTGGCGTTCCTCTCGGGTAAGAGGAAGGACACCTTCGGTAATCAATGACAGGGGATTTGCGGAGTCTATCGCAAAGCCTAATCGGGATGCCAGCCCTACTAAAAAAAGGAGATGGAAATTTTGTGGCTTGTCAGTAGCATCCAGTGCTTGCACAGCTTCGGAAATATAGTCATACATCGGTTCGTCCGCCATCGGGTGACGTAATACATGGTATAGAACCTCGCTGATAAAGAGGACAATAGTCCGTTTGTAGGGATCTGTGTCAATAGTGCGTGGAACGAAACTCAGTTGCGCCGTTCGGATAGAACGGTTATCCGTCGTGAGTTGGAGAAGGGAGAGAGGTGTATATCTTCCGGAGGTGTTTTTGCGTCCCATACCATATACCATATAATTAACGCGCCCGTATGCGCGCGTATAGGCATGCAGAACATGCGCTTTGTCGGAATGCGGCTGAAGGGACAGCACTATCGCATCAGTGGTGCTTAACATACAGGCTGTCGAGAGCTGCCCCGTCACTAAGACGGTACACAATGAACTTGGCGGAGTCCGCGATAGAAAGTACGCCGTAGGTCTGTACCGTGTCCGTCTTCTCCGGCGTATAATGGAAACGCTGCTGTTTGAGCGGACCGGACGTGTTGAGTACTACGAACGGCGAACGGCGCATATAACTGTGGTCATGACCTGCCAGTACTAAATCAGCCTCTCCCAATGCATGGCGGAACGTAGCATAAATAAGCGTGTTAAACCGTCCTTTCGCGGCAGAGAATACCGGATGATGCATGATGACAACGGTATATCGGTTTCCGGCTGTGTTCATTGCATTGCGGAGCCATGTCAATGTCCGCGTGAGATACACTATTCTAACCAGCGGGTTCGTATCGATGGCGATGAGGCGGAGGGACGGGAAATCGATGTAATAGGTTGCTCCAGGAACACCGGAAGGACCATTGTGCGGATAATCAAAAGCTTTTTCCCAGAACGGGGATAACTGTTTTCCAAGCCCTTTGGAATACTCATGATTTCCGGGGCAGGCTATCACAGGCATGCCGTAGAGCATGCTGTGGGTCCATTCCCGCATTAGCAATTGGTAGTAGTAGTTTTGTCCCCTTTGCATCCAGTCGCCTACTTGAACAACTGCGTCCGCTTGCGGAACACGGACAGCCAGAGAGTCATAATCGGATCGTGTGAGACGATTATGGATGTCCCCTAATATAATCATGTCCAGAGATTCAGGCGTGGTGTCATGGACGATATACGAGAAACTCTCCTCTACGGTTTCTCCCGTCCATTTTGGTTCGTCAGGCATTCCGAACCACGCATGCCAGCGGATGACGCATACGATAGCGCCACCCGCTAACAAAAGCATGATTAATATGATACTAATCCACTTCCTCATTAGAAGGGCAGATCACTGGTTCCATCGCCTGCAGAGGCGTCAAACGGATCGACAGCCGGCGCGGGCTGTGCCGCCGGAGCCGCAGGAGCGGTCACAGGAGCGGCTACGGGAGCTGCAGCGGGTGCCGGAGCGGTGGCAGCCTGGGTGGTGTCGCCCTGCTGGATGCGCCATGCGCGGATGGAGGTATACCAACGACCGTTGAACTCACGGCTCTCAATATCGAAACTAACCGTTACCAACTGGTCTATTTCGCAGGGGTTCTGTTTGATACGATCCTCGCCGAAGACCTCGAAATGCACCTTACGCGGGTACTGGTCGAGCGTCTCCAACACGTACGGCTGTACCTTCCATGGGTTGCCGTTACGGCCCACACCTTCCTGTGCGGGCAATACTTGTATGATTTTACCTACTACTTCCATAGTTTATTCTCCTTTGATAGCTGCTACACCCGGGAGGATCTTTCCTTCGATGGCCTCGAGGAGGGCACCACCACCGGTAGAGATGTAGGATACCTTGTC
>DEIW01000122.1 GCA_002352705.1 Bacteroidales bacterium UBA2764
ACAAAGGCGGGCATTTTTTTACGGAGGCGGACTATCGTCCTTACGTATGAGCGTCTGGAACGCCTATACGTGAGCAAGCTCCCGATACGCGCTCCGGACGCTCATACACGCGAAAAGTATCGCTTCTCCGTAAAAAAAATACCCGAACGCTTGCGTATGTGCAATTTTTGTAGTACTTTTGTAGCCGATTTGACAAAACAGTCAAAAAGACTATGGAAGACGAACGGTATTTACGTTTATTATGCGAGAAGTTTCCCAATGTCCAGTCCGTCATCTCGGAATTGGTCAACCTGCGGGCTATCCTTTCATTACCTAAAGGTACTGAACACTTCGTGAGCGACCTGCACGGAGAGTCTATGGCTTTCATACATATGATTAAGAACGCTTCCGGAGTGGTCAGAAGAAAAGTGGACGAGGTCTATGGAAACTCCCTCTCGGAGGAAGAAAAACGCGCCCTTTGTGCGCTCATTTACTACCCGGACGAGAGAATTGAACTCATCAAGAGGTACTATGAAAGCCAAACGGATGTACGAGGTGACGATGTACGAAGTACGAAGGACGGCGGATATATTGACCTGTTTACGCTCAATGCGCAGATATCGAACCTGCCTACCCTGGAGGAATGGTACAGGACAAGGCTACACCAGGTAGTGAATATCGCACGAGCAGTGACCATCAAATACAGCCGGTCAAAAGTAAGAAGACTCCTGCCGCCCGACTACGCTTATATCATCTCCGAACTGCTGCATGAGTCTAACCTCGAACAGAAAGAGCGGCAGACCTATTACAACGCCATCATTGACGCCATTATCGAGACCGGATGCGCCGAACCACTGATTATTGCCATCGCTTACCTCATCCACGGTCTGACTATTGACACGCTCCATGTGGTAGGCGACATTTTCGACCGAGGACCCGGTGCCGCAAAAATATTAGACGTACTCTCTACCGTACGCGACTACGACATCCAGTGGGGCAACCACGATATCGAATGGATGGGAGCCATGGCGGGAAACATGGCGCTCCTGGCTACCGTCCTGCGCGTATCTATACGATACGCCAACATAGAGACCCTCGAAGAGGGCTACGGCATCAACCTCCTGCCACTGGCAAACTTCGCCATGACCGTCTACGGCGACGACCCGTGTACCATCTGGCAGACCAGAGATTTTGAGAACAACCCGCGGCTGACACGCTCGGCACAGCTCATGGCGAAGATGCACAAAGCTATCTCCATCATCCAGTTCAAACTCGAAGGACAAACCGTCCTGCGCCACCCCGAATGGCACATGGACCACCGCGCACTGCTCGACAAGATTGACTACCAAAACGGCACGATTACCCTCCCTAAGGGGGAGGGACAGGCAGGGGCTTCCTATAAGTTGCTGGACACCAACCTGCCGACCATTGACCCAAAAAATCCCTATGCGCTGAGCCAGTACGAGCAGGACCTGATGAACCAACTATGGCGGTCGTTCCGCAAGAGCGAGAAGATGCAACGCCACCTGCGGTTGCTATACGAACACGGGTCGCTCTACCTCGTGCGCAACGGCTTCCTGCTCTACCACGCCGCTATACCGCTGAATGCAGACGGTTCGTTCACCGAGGCGGACGTATGCGGTAAACGCGTCAGCGGCAAGGCGCTCATGGACCGCACCGACGAGATCATCCGACGCGCATTCTACGGCGAGGGAAAAGAGAAAGAGGACGCCTTGGACTACATGCTCTACCTATGGGAAGGCGAGTTCTCGCCGCTCTACAACAAGGACAAGATGACTACTTTTGAGCGGTATTTTATAGAGTCGAAAGTCGAAAGTCGAAAGTCGAAAGAGGAGGATCCTCACTATGAGCGAAAGGGCGCTTATTTCACGCTGGCGGACGACGAGCAGGTGTGCGCACGTATATTAAAGGAGTTCGGGCTGGACCCGAAGAACGGCCGCATCATCAACGGTCATGTGCCCGTACGAACCATCAAAGGCGAGACACCTATCCGCGCCAACGGCAAACGGTTCGTCATCGACGGCGGGTTCAGTAAGCCCTACCAGGAGAAGACCGGCATTGCCGGCTATACGCTGATTTACAACAGCCATGGCATCCAACTCGTGGAGCATGAGTCGTTCGAGTCCCGCGAACAGGCTATCCTCTCCGGCAGCGACATCCACAGCCGCACGTTATTGCAGGATTTCAGCGGTCACCGGATACGTATTCAGGACACAGACAAAGGAAAAGAGCTGCTCGAACAAATCCATTCGCTCGAACAACTCCTTCACGCTTACAAGACCGGCTCCCTCCGGGAGAGGTGAGAAGCCTACCCCCAACCCCTCCCTGAAAGGAGGGGCTTTTTTATACCAAGGCTTTTACGTTTTGCTCTATAGTCCCCGGTAACAAATCAATGGGGCGGAGTTCAATCATCGTCTTGGCTCCGAACTCACCGCGGGCTTTCATACGGAACGCTGCACGGGCGGCAGAGACCATGATCTGACCCGTCAGAGCCGGATTATTAATCTCCATGTTGAACTCAAAGCGCTGGTTATGCGTCTCTCCGGACACGCCCGAACGGACGAGGTTCACGCCATGGGCGACGTTATTGAGCGCATCCACACTCTCCACGGCGATGACGTGCGTCTCATCGTGCGCAAAATAGTCGTCCGCCAAGATAGCCGCCTCCACGGTCTTGAAATCTGCGCCGTCTTCTAACTCAATATACACCATGCGCCGATGAATGCCCGTTCCCAACGGAATAGTCATGGAGAGGGCGTTCTTCACGCCTTGGATGGCTTTGGCAGCCACCGTGTGCCCCATGCTTCTTCCGGGACCGAAGTTGGTGTAGGTCAGTCCCTTCGGCGCCATGGCTTGCAGGAGTGCGCGCACCATAGAGTCTGTACCCGGGTCCCACCCGGAGGAGATAATAGAAACAGACTGATTAGCCTGACAAACGGCATCCAGCGCCGTGCGGAGCGACCAAATCTGACCGTGGATATCGAAACTGTCCACCGTGCAAATTCCTCTCGCGGCAAGCACCGTTGCGAACTTCTGCACCTCACGCGTCGGCGTACAAACGAGGACGACGTCTACAGGACGTTCGGCATTTGAGAATTGAGAATTGAGAATTGAGAATTGAGAATTGTCATTTGAGATTTGACATTTGTCATTTGAGATTTTGTCCAGACAGTCGTCATGGTGATAAATGCCGGCTAACTCCATGTCCGGAGCTGCTTTGACGGCTTCTTCTGCGGCACGGCCTATATTACCGTAACCAAGAATCGCTACGCGAATTTGAGATTTGAGATTTGACATTTTATATTTTATATTTGAGATTTGACATTTGAGATTTGACATTTGAGATTTATTCTACTGTTACTGATTTTGCCAAGTTACGGGGTTGGTCGACGTCGCAACCTTTCACCACGGCGATGTGGTATGCCAAGAGTTGGAGCGGAATGACCGTCAGCAGGGGCGAGAGACTTTCTTCGGTCTGAGGCACCTCAATGACATAGTCCGCTATCTTGCTGACGATCTCATCTCCTTCGGTAACAACGGCAATGACTTTTCCCTTACGGGCTTTAATCTCCTGTATATTCGACACCACTTTCTCGTACGTGCCACAATGCGGGGCAACCACTACCACCGGCATCTCCTGCGAGATAAGCGCTATAGGCCCGTGTTTCATCTCCGCTGCAGGGTAGCCCTCTGCATGAATATAAGAAATCTCTTTGAGTTTGAGCGCGCCCTCCAACGCCACGGGGTAGTTATAACCACGACCGAGATAAATGAAGTTCTGGGCGTACGTAAAAGTCTTGGAGAAATCTGAGATGCGGGCGTTCTGCTCCAAAACGCGTTCTATTTTGTCCGGTATCTGACCCAGTTCGCGCACGATGGAGAGGTACTTGTCCTCGCTCATCGTCCCTTTCTCACGACCGATGCAGAGTGCAAGCATCGTGAGTGCCGTCACCTGCGCGGTAAAGGCCTTGGTAGAAGCTACACCGATCTCGGGTCCTACATGGGTATAACAGCCGCTGTCGGACACACGCGGAATAGAAGCACCCACCACATTACAAATAGAGAAGATGAACGCACCTTTGGATTTGGCGAGTTGGATAGCCGCGAGGGTGTCCGCCGTCTCGCCGGACTGCGAGATGGCAATGACGACATCGTCTTTGTTGATGACCGGCTTGCGGTAACGGAACTCCGACGAGTACTCCACCTCCACGGGTATTTGCGCGAACTCCTCAATGGCGTACATAGCTATCAGCCCGGCATGCCAGGAGGTGCCGCAGGCTGTGATGATGATACGCTTGGCATTCAGGAAACGCTCTTTGTTATCAATGAAACCGGAGAGAGCGATGTTATCCTGGCGTACGTTCACACGCCCTCTCATGGAGTCCGTCAACGTGCGCGGCTGCTCAAATATTTCCTTGAGCATGAAATGCGGATAGCCCCCCTTCTCCAACTGGCTCAACGAGAGCTCCAGACGCTTGATTTCCGGGGTCTTGGCTACATTATTGATAGTCGCTATTTCTATCCCCTCGTCCTTCGTACATCCGTCCTTCGTACATAATTTCACCACTTCCTCGTCGTCAATATAGATGACTTGGTCGGTATATTCGACAATAGGCGTGGCGTCGGAGGCAATGAAATACTCGCCTTCGCCAATGCCCACGACGAGCGGCGAACCCTTGCGGGCTGCGATGAGCGTGTCCGGGTGGTCCTTGTCCAGAATAGCGATAGCGTACGCCCCGACAACCTGCTGGAGCGCAAGTTGAACGGCAGTCTTGAGCTCGACATGCCGGTTGAGTTGCGTGTATTCGATAAGCTGCACAAGGACTTCTGTGTCGGTCTCCGACTTGAAGGTATACCCCTCCTGTTGAAGCCCGGCTTTGAGAACGGCGTAGTTCTCTATTATCCCGTTATGAATGATAGCCAGCCGCTCCGACTCGGAGTAATGGGGGTGGGCATTGACGGTATTCGGCTCGCCGTGAGTCGCCCAACGCGTATGCGCGATACCTATATTACCGCGCGTGTCTTTGTCAGCGCAGAAACTCTCCAGTTCGGAGACCTTGCCTTTCGCCTTATAGACACTCAGTTGTCCTTCCTCGTTAATAAGCGCCACACCTGCGCTGTCGTAGCCACGGTACTCCAAACGATGGAGACCTTTGATTAAAATCGGGTACGCATTGCGCTTACCCAGATATCCTACTATTCCACACATAAAACTATTTACAATTTAACGATTTACGATGTACGATTGGGTGAAACCTCACCATGCTTTTATATCTTTTCTTTCATTCTGACGAAAGCGGCAATGCAGTCTTCCCGTTTCGAGAAGGCGGAGAACCGCACAAATCCCTCTCCGCATCTGCCGAAACCGATGCCGGGAGTGCAGACCACTTGACATTGCTGCAACAGGTGGTCGAAGAATGTCCATGAGTCCCATCCATGCGGGGCACGGCAGAATATATACGGTGCGTTCGTTCCTCCGTACACTTCGTACCCCATATGTCTCAGACCGTCCATAATAACAGAGGCTGTCTCTTTGTAATAGTGCAGATTATCCTCTATGCCTTTTTGTCCTTCCGGCGTAAAAGTGGCTTCTGCTGCACGTTGGGCTATGTAGGCTGTGCCGTTGTATTTGGTGCATTGCCGCCGCATCCACATCCCTTGCAATCCTGTCTCGTATGGTACTACGGTATAACCGCAGCGCACAGCTGTAAAACCGGCACTCTTGCTGAAGCTGTGCACTTCTATTGCCACCTCCTTGGCGCCTTCTATCTCATAGATGCTATGCGGAATGTCCGGATCTGAAATAAAGGCTTCGTAGGCGGCGTCGAAAATAATAATACTCTTGTGTTCACGGGCATACTCCACCCACAAGCGCAGCTGGTCATGCGTAAGTACGGCTCCTGTGGGGTTGTTGGGGAAGCAGAGATAGATGATATCCACTTGTTTCTTAGGTAGTTCCGGCACAAAAGCATTCTCTTTCAGACACGGCACGAAGACTATCTCTCTGCCCGCCATGATATTCGCATCCGCGTATGCCGGATATGTCGGGTTAGGAATCGCCACTGTGTTCTTTTGGTCAAACAGTTCGCTGAGGTTGCCCAAATCGCTGCCTGCGCCTTCACCGATAAACACCTCATCGGGCTCAAAACAAATCCCGCGAGGGCGGTAAAAAGAGTCGATGATACGCTGCTGTAACCATTGGTAACCGTTTTCGGGACAATAACCTCGGAATGTCTCGGCGTGTGCCAACTCTTCTGCTGCAGTGTGCATGGCATCCACGATGACACGGGGCAGCGGACGCGTCACATCGCCCACGCCCATACGCAACAACCTCTCATCCGGATGATGTGCCTGATAAGCACTCACCCGCAGTTCAATGTCACGAAATAGATAATTAGCCGGTAACTCGGCATAATGGGGATTGATTTGCATGATTATTCCTCCCAACTGTAGGTTCCCCGGAACACTTCTGTTGCCGGACCTGTCATGGTAATTCTGTTTTCCAACGGGTCATAATGAATCAATAACTCGCCTCCCTTGAGATGCACGATGATCTCCTCTCCTGTCTCACCCATCCGGTACGCCGCCACGGCTGCTGCGCAGGCTCCTGTGCCGCATGCCATAGTCTCACCGCTCCCGCGTTCCCATACGCGTACATCTAATTCACGCGCATTGCGCACATGAGCGAACTCCACATTGGTGCCTTTCGGGAAATGCGGGTGCGTACCTATTCGTTCGCCCAAGTCCGCCATTTCCGCATCGGAGATTACCCAGCTGCGGAAAAACACGGCGTGCGGATTACCTATATTGACGGAGGTGAAACCCAAGAGGTCACGACCTTTCAAGGCAAGCGAATCAGTGGCTGTCTTCGGGGTTCCCATATCTGCTGTCACTTCGTGTACCAAACCGTTTTGGACGTGAAGACATAACTTCCGGATACCCGCAATCGTCTTGATTCTCATCTTTGGCTGTGTACATAAACCGCTTTCGTACAGATATTTGCCTACGCAACGGATGGCATTGCCACACATCTCCGCCTCCGAACCATCGGCATTGAAGATACGCATCGACGCTTCGGCTTCTTTGCACGGAAGAATCAGCACTAACCCGTCTGAACCTATTCCGAAATGGCGGTCACTGACAGCACGCGCCAAGGCGGATAAATCCGTACTTGCTATTATTGCGGCTGCGGTTGCAGGGAAACAGTCTATATACACATAGTCATTCCCTAAGCCGTGCATCTTTACAAATTTCAGCTCTTTTCTCATTTTCACGCTTTTTCTTTCCCGGGTGACCATTCATCTTGCGACCCGTTTGCCAGATTTTTTTCGAACGCTGTGTCCGAAAATTCAACATTAGTTGTGTATATTATTAGTGATTTTTAGTAATTCAAAAGAGTGTTACCTGACTAAAAGGGAGCCGTCGGCATACCAACCTTATACCGTCAATGCATAAAAAGCAATTCTCTGTATTTAGGGAGCGTCCACATCTCGTCATCTACAATGAGTTCGAGCGCATCGGCGTGCTCGCGAATAGTAGCCATGAGCGGCAGCACCGTGTCATGGTAGGCAATTGCCTTGGACCGTTCGTCCGGCTGGCGGTTCGCTTTATGACGCGCATCGGTCATCTTCTCCACTCCATCAAGAATAGCTCCGGAATGGTGCTCTATTTGCTTGATAATACTATAATCCATCTCATTGAGCGAGGCTGTCTCGTCCGCAGAGAAAACCTGCTTGACCGCCAGCACGTTCTGCAGCAGCATCGTCTGGTAACGCTTGGCGGCAGGCAGGACATGGTTCACCACAAGGTCTCCCATGACACGGCTCTCAATTTGCAGTTTCTTGACATATGTCTCCCATTTGACCTCACAGCGGCTATGCAGTTCGGCTTCGCTCAAAACACCGGTATATCCGAACATTTGCACCGACTCGGGCGCGAGGTAACGGTCGATGACCAAAGGCACCGATGTCTCGCAGTCCAATCCGCGTTTGGAGGCTTCTTTCTTCCATTCCTCGCTGTAACCGTTGCCGTCAAAACGAATGGCCTTGCATTCCACAATATAACGTTTGATGACGTCGAAGAGTACTCTCTCTTTGGGTTCTCCTTTCTCAATACGGCGGTCCACCTCGTCCTTGAAAAGCATCAACTGTTCGGCAACCGCGGCATTGAGAGCGAGCATGGCAGCGCCACAGTTGGCACTCGATCCCACCGCGCGGAACTCGAAACGGTTACCGGTAAAGGCAAAGGGCGAGGTACGGTTGCGGTCGGTATTGTCCAGCAATATCTCCGGGATATTCGCCACGCCGAGTTTCATCTCTTTCTTGGCATTGATGATGATTGCTTCTTCCGCCCTCGCGTGCTCCAATCGGTCCAACACCGCTGAAATCTGTTCTCCCAGAAAGACGGAGATGATAGCCGGCGGAGCCTCGTTCGCCCCCAGACGGTGCTCGTTGGTAGC
>DEIW01000145.1 GCA_002352705.1 Bacteroidales bacterium UBA2764
GTTGTACCTTTGCACTCGATTTGTGTGTGTACACGAATTGAGACGGAATAATAATAAAAAATATATAGGAATTATGGCAAATGAGAAACAACAGAGCGGTTCTTTATTCAATTCTTTAACCGCAGGTAGTAAGATTGTAGGAACGATTACCGCCGACAGCGATTACCGCATAGACGGGTATATAGAAGGAGAATTGAACTGTACGGGTAAAGTAGTAATCGGCGAGGCAGGTCGTATCAAAGGAACGGTAGTATGCCTGAACGCAGAGATATTAGGCATGATGGAAGGAAAGATAACCTGTCATCAGCAGTTGTCACTACGTTCGAGCGGCAAGATACAAGGTGACGTAAGGATTAAGACGCTGGTAGTAGAGCCGGGCGCCCAGTTCAACGGCACATGCTCGATGGGTGGAGAGAAGGCTGCGCCTGTTAAATAATTGAGAATTGAGAATTGAGAATTGAGAATTGAAAGGAAATCAATGTACAATGTACAATTTACAATGTACAAAGCGTCCTGGCAGTTTTGGTACAAACTTAATGGAAAGTACGGATTTTAAAACATTGTACCAAACTCATAGAGCACTTTGTGAATTGAGAATTGAGAATTGAGAATTGAGAATTGAGAATATGAAGATAAAACCGTTTCGCGGGATAAGACCGCCCAAAGATTTAGTGGAGCAAGTAAGCAGTCGTCCATACGACGTGCTGAACTCGGAAGAAGCCCGCGCCGAGGCGGCGGGTAATGAGAAGAGTCTATACCACATTATCAAGCCGGAGATAAACTTCCCCCCCGGTATCGACGAACATGACGAACGCGTGTATGGCGCCGCCGTGGAGCAGTTCAAGCTGTTCAAAGAGAAAGGATGGCTGGTTCAGGACGAAGAGGAGAAATACTATGTATATGCTCAGACGATAGAGAACCTCTCCCCGACCCTCCCCTCAAGGGAGGGAGGGAAAGAAGGACTTTCCGGCAAAAACAGCAAGACGCAGTATGGTTTGGTAGTCGGTGCGTGGGTGGATGATTATCTGGAGGGACGGATTAAGAAACACGAGCTGACGCGCAAAGACAAAGAGGAAGACCGCATGAAGCATGTGCGCGTGCTGAACGCTAACATGGAGCCGGTTTTCTTCGCCTACCCTCACCGCGATGACTTGGACCGGATAGTAGCAGAGGTCTGCAAAGGTGCGCCGGAGTATGATTTTGTAGCAGCTCCGGAGGGGTTCCGACACACCTTCTGGGTGATAAACGACAAGGCTGTCATTGAGAAGATCACCTCGATTTTTGCAGAGATACCGGCTATGTATATAGCAGACGGGCACCATAGAAGCGCAGCCGCGGCAGGAGTGGGAAAAGAGAAGAAAAGCCTCCCCCATCCCCTCCAAAAAGGAGGGGAGATCCCTGAGTACGAGTTCTTCATGGCGGTGTGCTTCCCTGATAACCAGCTCAATATTATCGACTATAACCGCGTGGTGAAGGACCTGAACGGCCTGACGGAAGAGGAGTTCCTCAAAGCGCTGGAGGAGGATTTTAACCTCTCCCCGGCCCTCCCCCGAAGGGAGGGAGATGATTTCTCTGCCGTGAAGCCCAAAGGTTTGCATAATTTTAGCCTGTACCTCGGCGGCAAATGGTACTCGTTGACAGCCAAAGAAGGGCGGTATAATGACAATGACCCGATAGGCGTGTTAGACGTGACCATCTCCAGCAACCTGATATTAGACAAGATATTAGGCATCAAGGACCTGCGTAGCGACAAACGCATTGATTTCGTAGGCGGAATACGCGGTTTGGGTGAATTGCAACGCCGTGTAGACAGCGGCGAGATGAAAATGGCGCTGGCCCTCTACCCCGTGACAATGCAACAAATCATCGACATCGCTGACAGCGGGAATATCATGCCGCCTAAGACCACCTGGTTTGAACCGAAATTACGGAGCGGCTTGGTAGTACACAGCTTAGAATAACCTCTCCCCGCCCCTCCCCTCAAGGGAGGGAGATAGAATGAATAAAAAACAATGATAAATGAACATCTCACGGTGAGATTCAGTAAATACATATTTATCCTTTGTACATTGTCCTTTGTCACTTTGTACTTTTCATCTTGTTCTATCCAACAGCGTATCAAACGTGCGGACAAGAAATTCGCCATCGGCGAGTATTACTCTGCAGCCGAGATATACAAATCCTGCTACAGCCGTTTGTCCACGAAAAAAGACCGCCAGCTGAAGGGCTATGTAGCTTACCGTCAAGGAGAGTGTTACCGCCTGATTAACAATCCCCGTGCCGCCAATGCATACCAGAGTGCGTTGCGATGCAAGTACCATTTACAGGACTCCACTATTTTCCTGCGTGCGGGTCAAGTATTGCAATACCAAGGCAAATACAAAGACGCCGCCAAGAGTTACGATTTATATCTGCAGTCGCATCCTGACGACTACGTAGCCCGTGCCGGCAAGTACTCCTGCACCAAGATTGACGAATGGAAGAAAGAGGGTTCGCGTTACAAGGTTTCCGAGGCGAAGGAGTTCAACCAGAGACGAACGAGCAACTTCGCGCCGATGTTTATCGGAGATAATACCGATGCGCTGATGTTCACCAGTAACCGTCAGGAGAAACAGAAAGGCGGCACTAAAAAACTAAAACGTCCGAGCAGCGTGACAGGTCAGCAACTCTTCCAGTTATACCAGACGCGCAAGAACGCAGCGGGCGAATGGGAGTCCATCGAGTTGGCAGAAGGTCTGTACGGCGAGGGTAATGAGGAGCAGCAGGAGAATGACTCCACAGGCGGCGGCAAGCAAGCCGGAAGTGCCGAGATGGGTATTTGCACATTCTCCCGCGACGGCAGAAGCATGTATTTCACATACTCCAAACCCATCAACGGCAAGGATTTAGGCGCCAAGATCTGTCGCAGCGAGCGTGCGAGCGGTGAGTGGGGCGAGGCTCAGGAAGTGAAGATTTTTCAGGACAGTACGATAACCGTAGGCCACCCTGCTCTCAATCCCGGCGGCGACACACTTTATTTCGTGAGCGACGCTCCCGGCGGGCAAGGCGGTAAAGATATATGGATGGCAGAACTGGACGGCAGTGAATGGGTTAATCCGCAGCCCCTGAGTGCGGGCATCAACACCAGCGCCGACGAGATGTACCCTTACATCCATGCGGACGGTACGCTCTATTTCTCGTCAAACGGTCATCCGGGCTATGGCGGATTAGACATCTTCAAAGCCGCCCGCGACACCACAGTGACGGACAGCGTGGTATGGGTCCTATATAACATGGGACCGAGTTTTAACGGTGCCGGTGATGATTTCGGTATTACGTTTGCGGGCAACAGCCAAGACGGTTTCTTCTCCTCCAACAAAGGTGACAAGAAAGGTTATGACAAGATTTACCGTTTCCGCTTGCCGGAAATGGAGTTTATTGCGGAAGGAACCATCACCGACGAAGCGGGTAATCCCATCTCTGACGCCAAGTTACGCATCGTAGGTTCGGACGGCACCAACAGTAAACTGAATGCCCGAAGAGACGGAACATATAAAATCAAACTTAAAAAGGACGTCAAATATGTAATGCTCGTTACGGCACGCGGACACCTGAACGCCAAAGAACAATGGCATACCAAGGGGCTGAAAGACAGCAAGACTTATGAGATGAATTTTGCTCTCAACCCTATAAGCCGTCCTGTGAAAATGGACAATATTTTCTATGAGTTCGGGCGCTGGGAACTGACCAAAGCGAGCGAGACGGAATTGGAGAAGTTAGTGAAACTGCTCAACGACAACCCGAATATCACCATAGAGCTGAGTGCCCATACGGATATGAAAGGTAACGACGAGTTCAACCAGGAGCTGAGTCAGAAACGTGCACAGAGTTGTTGCGACTACCTCATCCAACACGGCATCGAGAAAGAACGCCTGACACCGGTCGGGTATGGCAAGACCAAACCTGTGATAGCAGACAAAGCCATCAACAAACAATACCCGTTTATCCCCGTAGAGCAGGTTCTGGACGAGGCATTCATCCTGAAACTCAAAGGCGACCAACAGGAGATTTGCAATCAAATCAACCGACGGACGGAGTTTAAGGTAATCAAGACAACGTATAAGTTGTATTGAGAATTGAGAATTGAGAATTAAGAATTATGAAGCAATATTTGGATTTATGCAAGCGGGTGCTGGAAGAAGGCACCGTTAAACATGACCGTACAGGGACGGGAACGATTTCTGTTTTCGGCCACCAGATGCGATTTAAGATGGAGGACGGTTTTCCGTTACTGACCACGAAGAAACTACACCTGAAATCCATTATTTATGAGTTGTTATGGTTCTTGCAGGGCGATACAAACGTCAAATACCTTCAGGAACACGGTGTGCGTATCTGGAACGAATGGGCGGACGAGAACGGCGAGTTAGGACCGGTATATGGTCATCAATGGCGCAGTTGGCCGGACTACAACGGCGGCACAATAGACCAGATAGCAAATATCGTAAAGACGATTAAGGAAAACCCCGACAGCCGGCGAATGATGGTGAGTGCGTGGAACGTAGCAGAGGTGGAGAAGATGGCTTTGCCGCCTTGCCATTGTCTGTTCCAATTCTATGTGGCGGACGGCAAGTTGAGTCTGCAACTCTACCAACGCAGCGCAGACATCTTCCTCGGCGTACCGTTTAACATCGCTTCGTATGCGTTGCTGCTCCAGATGATGGCGCAGGTAACGGGGCTGAAATGCGGCGATTTCATACACACCCTCGGTGATGCGCATATCTACCTGAACCATTTGGAGCAAGTGAAATTACAACTGACGCGCGAGCCGAGAACCCTGCCCAAGATGATTATCAATCCGGAGGTGAAGGATTTATTCGGCTTCCAATACGAAGATTTCCAATTGGAAGGGTACGACCCGCACCCCCACATTGCCGGAGTGGTATCGGTATAAGCCCCTACCTAGCCTCCCCCATAAAGGGGGAGGGACTCCGGAAAATATCCGTAAGAATGAACAAAAACTAAAATTTATGATTTCTATTATAGTAGCGATCGCAGAGAACTATGCCATTGGTAAGAAAGGCGATTTGTTATGCCATTTACCGGCGGACTTGAAACATTTCAAAGAAATCACCAGCGGTAAAACCGTGATGATGGGCGAGAGGACGTTCTTCTCGCTACCCAAGCATCCGCTGCCTAATAGGCGTAATATCGTCTTGACGGACGTTCCGGGCAAGACCTTTGAAGGCGCAGAAGTGGCATACTCGCTTGATGAACTATGCGCCAAAGTGGCAGGCGAAGAAGAAGCCTTCGTCATTGGCGGCGGAATGGTGTATCGCCAGATGATGGAACGTGCAGACAAACTCTACATCACGCATATCCATCATTCTTGGGAGGACGCAGACACGTTCTTTCCGGAAATCAAAAAGAGCGAGTGGCAGCTGCAGAGCGCAGAGCGGCACGAAGCAGACGATAAAAATCCCTATGCCTACACTTACGCGGAATATCTGCGTAAATGAACAAATGGTAAATGTATAAATTGTAAATCACTTTATGGCTGACGACAAGAAGATTATCTTTTCAATGGTAGGGCTGAGTAAAAATTTCGGTCCCCAAAAACAAGTTCTGAAGAACATATACCTCAGTTTTTTCTATGGTGCCAAAATAGGTATTATCGGTCTGAACGGTGCCGGAAAGAGTACTTTGCTCAAGATTATCGCGGGCATAGAAAAAGAGTACCAAGGCGAGGTAGTATGGAGCCCCGGTTACAGCGTAGGTTACCTGGAGCAGGACCCCAAACTCGACCCTTCCAAAACAGTCCGTGAGGTTGTCCAGGAAGGCGTACAGCCTATTATGGACATGTTGAAAGAATACGACGAGATCAACATGGCTTTCGGAGAACCGGACGCGGATTTCGACAAGTTATTAGCCCGTCAGGCAGAGTTGCAAGACAAGTTAGACGCCTCTGACGCATGGAATATAGACCAGAAGTTAGACCGCGCTATGGATGCTTTGCGTTGTCCTCCGGACGATGCCAATGTAACCACCCTCTCCGGAGGAGAGAGAAGACGTGTGGCGTTATGCCGGCTGTTACTGCAGCAACCGGATGTACTGCTTCTCGACGAGCCGACGAACCATTTGGATGCTGAAAGTATTGATTGGTTAGAGCAACACCTGCAACAATATGCCGGAACGGTGATATGTATCACGCACGACCGTTATTTCCTGGACAACGTAGCCGGTTGGATTTTGGAGTTGGACCGCGGCGAGGGTATTCCCTGGAA
>DEIW01000052.1 GCA_002352705.1 Bacteroidales bacterium UBA2764
AAATTCGCCGCAAAGATACAAATTTTTTTTGAGATACGCAAAAGTTATA
The DNA here is from genome assembly GCA_002352705.1 of Bacteroidales bacterium UBA2764. GTDB lineage: Bacteria > Bacteroidota > Bacteroidia > Bacteroidales > Paludibacteraceae > Colicola. The sequence goes on from DEIW01000052.1 coordinate 50, forward strand.
GCTTAATTTTACTTTTTTACGCATTTTTACCGGTAAAATTTGCGTATATGGGAGAGTTTTTGTAATTTTGTGCCGAAAATCATAAACATGCGCATATTATGCTAAACAAGATCTATAGTGCTGCTCCGGTGGGGATTGAGGCGGTCAAAGTGACGATTGAGGTACATTCGGTTCCCGGCTTTGATTTCGTCATGGTCGGACTGCCGGATACGTCCGTCAAAGAGTCGCACGAACGAATAATGGCGGCGTTGACAGTCAATGGATTAGAGGCTCTGCATCGCTCTTATACCATCAACATGGCCCCGGCGGATATCAAGAAAGAAGGCTCGCTCTACGACCTGCCTTTGGCCATCGGTATGCTGGCGGGAGGAGAGAAGATGAAATCCAAAGAGCTGGAGCACTATATGATTGTCGGTGAGTTGTCGCTGGATGGCTCGTTGCAGCCTATTCGCGGCGCGCTGCCGATTGCTCTTTGCGCACGGAAAGAAGGCTTCAAAGGCTTGATTTTGCCGGAAGCGAATGCTGAAGAAGCGGCAGTGGTGGATGGTCTGGAGGTCTATGGATTGAAGAACCTCATGGAAGTGATTCATTTCCTCAATGGCGAACCGAAAGATGACCTGAACCCGGACGAACCATGGCGTCCTACCAAGGTCGATACACAAGCGCTGTTTGACGAACTGGCGTTCCCCACAGACGTGGATTTCTCGGACGTTCGCGGACAGTTCAAGGTGCGCAGAGCCGTGGAGATAGCTGCTGCCGGTGGACATAACATGATCATGATAGGCCCTCCGGGAGCAGGCAAATCGATGATTGCCAAACGCATTCCCACGATCCTTCCGCCTCTGACGCTTGAAGAGGCTTTGGAGACCACCAAGATCCATTCCATCGTGGGACTGACGAATAAGAAAAAAGGTGTCAGCAGCTCGCTTATCGTGCAGCGTCCGTTCCGCTCGCCTCACCATACGATCACCGATACGGCACTCGTGGGCGGAGGCCAGAACCCCCATCCGGGGGAGATCTCCTTGGCGCATAATGGAGTGCTTTTCCTTGACGAACTGCCTGAATATAAGCGTTCTGTGCTCGAAGTGATGCGCCAACCCTTGGAAGACCGGCATATCACCGTATCACGAACCAAAGAGACGGTCGATTATCCGGCTTCCTTCATGCTGGTAGCCGCGATGAATCCCTGTCCGTGCGGACATTACGGCGAGAATAACCCGGCCCATCCGTGTACTTGTACTCCGGCGCAGATACACCGTTACTTGAGTAAGATAAGCGGGCCACTCCTCGACCGTATAGATATCCAATGCGAGATAGAAGCAGTGCCGTATGAGCAGTTGCGAGATACACGACCGGGCGAATCTTCCGCAGCGATGCGCGAACGGGTGCTGAGAGCGCGCGCCATTCAGAACGAACGGTTCAAGCACAGCCGCCTGGTGCATTGCAACGCCATGATGAACTCCAAGATGGTACGGCAATATTGTGCGTTAGACGAGGAATGCGACAGACTGCTGGAGTTCACGATGGCGAGACTCGGTCTCTCTGCCCGTGCCTATGACCGCGTACTGAAAGTGGCACGCACGATAGCCGACATAGAAGGAGCGGAGAATATACAGAAGAAACATTTATTAGAAGCAATATCATACCGGTCGTTAGACCGGAATAACTGGGCAGGTTAAGATTATGACACGGGAAGGATGGCAAAAACGGGTACTGATTGACTTTATCGTATGGCTGATAGCAGCATTGCTATGTATGCTATGGCGATGGGTGGCAGACAAGAGTGAAATAGTGCATTACTGGGCGCTTTTCGGTGTGCTGGCAGTACTATGGGTAGTAGTAGGTTTTGCGGTGCAGCTATACCGGTCGTATAAAGACACATGGTTCTGGCAGTCCATGCTGTCGCTGGTAGCAGATGCAGGTGTGTTGATCGGATTGAGCTGGTGGATATTACCGCAGATACCCTATAACCTGTCTCCGCGCGTAGCGATGTGGACAATACTGGTGGTAGGGGCGATAGAAACGGTAGTGGTTCTGATGGAGCACTACTGGAAATACGCCACCAACATGACCGTTCCGGCGATGCAAATAGAGCAACGCAAGAACGCCCATGTCACACGCAAAGATGAGAAACGGAGCAAATCTTCCATCGATTCTATTCATCAATCGGTGCTGAGTGTGACAACGGAGGCCGATTATTATATGCTTCGCAAGAAAGCCCGGTTGGACTCCAGACAAACGAAAGTTGTATGTGACCATAACCGGTTCGCTTTCCTGCAGATACCGGATTATCAGTATAAGACTTTGGTGGACCTGACACTGCTGAACGATGCCAAAGGTATTAACCGCCGTTTCTGTATTGTCAACCAAAAACTGCCGGACGAAGGTATCTATGTATGCTGCTACAGGCCGCAGGAATATATCAAATCAAAGATTTTAGCGAAATATCCGAGGGGTATAAACTGGATTATCTACAGCCTCTATTTCTTCCGCAAACGTGTTATCCCACGCTTGATGCTCACGAGCCGATTGTATTACGATGTGACGAAAGGTCGTAAGCGTATGCTGAGTAAAACAGAGGTCTTGGGCAGGCTCTATTATTGCGGATTTGAAGTAGATGAAATAGTTCCGATGGGGCATATTGAATATGTGTTTGCCCATCGCCATTCCCAGCCTTATCCGCAGGAGCAGATCAAGGTTTACGGTCCGCTGATCAAACTGCCGCGTGTATGCAAGAACAAGGAAATCAAATATTTCTACAAGACCCGTACGATGCATCCTTACGCCGAGTATATTCAGAAATATGTATTTGATGCGCGGGGAGGCATGGATATAGCCGATAAGAGTAATGACGACTGGCGAATAACGACCTGGGGAAAATTCATGCGGAAATATTGGTTGGACGAATTGCCGATGCTATTCAACTGGCTGAAAGGCGACGTGAAACTGGTGGGCGTGCGTCCGTTGAGCAAAACGATGTTCGAGACTTATCCGGAGTGGCTGCAAGAGAAACGTACCAAATGCAAACCCGGACTTATTCCTCCTTTTTATATCGATCATCCTGAGACATTTGACGAACTGTTCGCCAGCGAAGACAAGTATCTGACGGAATATCTGGCGCATCCTGTCCGCACGGATATCAAGTATTTCTTCCTGACTATGCGCTCGATATTAACGCGTAAGACGCACAGCGCATAAAGACGTATCTGTGATTTGATGATAGAAGATTTGACATATGACCAATGTGTGGCACAGGGGATAGGTCCCTTGGTGTTCCCCCAGCGTCTGGAGAGTGGAGAAGATGCCGCTAACAGCCAACGTATGAAGGCCGTTTGCCTGCATAATATCCAGGAGCAGGTGAAACTCCAATATACGTTGGAGCATGCCTGGCACGCCCTAGAAAATGCCGGCATAAAACCCGTACTGATCAAAGGAGCCGGCTTGGCAGCACTCTATCCCGAACCCTCCATGCGCCAATGGGGAGATATCGACATCTTTGTAGGCAAAGAGCAGTATCATCCGGCATGCGCCGTAATGCGTGACACATTTCCGCGTGCCCTGAAATTTGATGAGGAGTTAGACCATTACAAGCATTATAACCTGATAGCCGATGGTGTCGCCATAGAGGTGCATCGCATCTCAGCGGCATTGAGCCATCCCGAGGATAACCGGCTGTATGAAGCCATTGAGCAATACGGGATGTATCATGCGGAGGAGATAGAAACAGGCGGATTGACCGTGATGGTGCCGGAAAGTACTTTCAATGCGCTTTTTGTCTTCTTGCATTCCTGGGAACATATGATCACCGGAAGTGCCAATCTGCGGCAGTTATACGATTTGAAACTGCTATTGGAAAAGAAAGCCTGCTGTATAAACCAGACTTTGTTAGGAAAATGGCTTCGTTCGCTCTGTCTGACGGAGGTATGGCAGGTATATATGTATATTCTGGTGCATGATTTGGATTTGGATGTCGCCGAAGCGCCGTTTTATACAGAGACTGTAGCCGCACAAGCGGGCAGGATGCTATCCGATATACTGGACGGGCGGAGTGCCGGTCATGCTCCGGAGAAGAAGAAATACAGCAACCGGTTTGTCCGTAAATGGCATACCATGCGTGGGCGGTTGCGTGAAACGAAAAGGATAGAGCGGTATAGCCCGTCTTATGCGCGGCATATGCGCGAGGCGGTGATACTAAGCGGATTGGGAAGGCTTTTTGCCAAAGACAGAAGATGGGAATGATGGATTGATGAGATAATGGTTAAGAAATTCGAAGATATCATGCGTGCCTTGCACGCGGGAGAGTACGCACCGGTTTATATCCTGTGCGGCGAGGAACCGTATTATACGGACAGGGTATATGACTATATCTCCGCGAATGCGCTGGATGAGATGGCGCGCGAGTTTGACCAGCAGGTTGTCTATGGCCGTGATCTGCAAGGGGCGGATATAGCTCCGGTTATCGGAGCAGCCCGCGGATTTGCGATGATGGGAGGAAGAAAAGTCATTATCGTCCGTGAGGCGCAGGCGGTAAAGAAATGGGAGGCGCTGAATGCCTATCTCGATAATATGATGCCGCAAACCGTACTGGTGTTGTGCTATAACGGCAAGCCGGACAAGCGTCAAGGAGTGTGGAAACGTGCGGCGGAGCATCCGCAGGTTGTCTGGCTGCAGAGCGACAAGCTGCGCGATTATGAGGTAGAGCGGTGGATTAGCGCTTATATCAAGGATTTCAGCGCGCAGCACCCGGAGGTGAGTATTGATCCGCGTGTAGCACCTCTGCTGGCGGATTATTTGGGAACAGACCTGACGGCTATTGTCGGAGCCATGCAGAAACTCATCGACGGCCGCCCCGAAGGAACGAATACGATAGACGCCGCATTGGTGGAGCGGAATATAGGTATATCCAAGGATTATAATATCATGGAATTACAAGCGGCGTTAATACGCGGCGATGTCATGAAAGCCAACCGGATCACACAATATTTCGCCTCCAGCAAGGATCACCCGATGATACGCGAGATGGCGCCGCTGTTCACGTTCTTCTCCAATCTGCTGATGTACCATTATATGCCGGACAAGAGCCAGTATACCGTGGCCCGGGAGTTAGGTATCAATCCGTATTTCGTAAAGGATTATCAGGCAGCTGCCAAGCGTTATCCTGCCGGAAAAGCATTCCTGATAATGGGTTATCTGCGGGACACAGACGCCCGGCTGAAAGGTATCAATAATCCTTCAGCCAAAGATGATGATCTCTGGAAAGAGCTGATTTACAAGATTATGCATTAATTGCAGAGGCGATAGGGTGGAACCCAGGGACGCCATGTAGTGGGGGAACCGGAATGGTTCACCCAGATTAGGCTGTCTAATTGAGAACGGGTGAGGGTGGTGCGCGCCGAGTCGGAGACACTCATTTGCGGGGAGAGATTCAGCTCAGAGGCATGTTCTTTCATAAATGCATCATGTTCTTCCTTTAATTGGGCTTGCACTTTCGGATAAATCTTATCGAAAAAGAGCGGGTGTGCGGTGTACCATACGAGCGAGGAGTCAAACTGCGCTTGCGTGATACCATGTTTCTCCATCACTTGGGCATAATAGATATTCTGCGCCTCGTCATGCCCGTACTGCAGTCCTGAAACCTGGATTAGCGCTTCGGTCTTATGCAGATCTACCAACACATCTCTCATCTCCCACGAGTGTAGAATGCCTTTCGGACGGCAGGAAGACATGTACCAAGGAATCATGTACACAATGCAAAGAATCAGTATGTACCGGCTGTTGATTCTCATGATTGCTCCGACGGGTGCCTGAAATCGGCATCCATATTCAGTTGCTTCATATAAAATAGCAGGATTACAGCTACGGCGCAAGTGATGCAACTATCGGCGAAATTGAATACAGGACGGAAGAAAATCACTTCTCCCGCGCTATTATGGATCAGTGGGAAATAAAACATATCTATCACGCGGCCGTAGAACCAGCCTGCATAGCCAAATAGCTTGCCGTAAAAAATGCAATCGATAATATTCCCCATGGCTCCGGCAATGATGAATGCAATCGTAGCGATATATCCGGTAGGTGTTTCGGGTCTGCGGAGCAGTACATGGATATACCATCCCAGCAAACCTACCGCTATCAGACGGAATATTGTCAATGCCAGTTTGGAGAACCACTCGATGCCGAAAGCCATGCCGTTATTCTCGACATAGCACAACCAGAACCATGAGCATACCTCCCGGCTTTCGCCCAGTTGGAAATGCGATGCTATATACAGTTTGATAAACTGGTCAATACCTATAGCCGCCAGTACGATAGCTACTACAAGCCAAACGCGCTTTTTACTTCGTTCAACCGATCGAGTTTCTCCCATGTGAATAATTCTACTTCCCGGGTGTAGATATTCCCGTCTGCATCAATGAATGATTTGGTTACTACGTCATTGGTACGTCCTACATGTCCGTATTTAGCCGTCTCTTCATACATCGGCTGGGTGAGTTTCAGTGCGCGAATGATAGCCGCCGGGCGCAAGTCGAACAACTTCGCAACCACGTGGGCTATTTCTGCATCATTCATCTGCACCTGAGCCGTACCATAGGTATTGACGTAGATTGAAACCGGTTCTGCTACGCCGATAGCATAACTGACCTGTACCAGTGCCTCATGCGCCACTCCGGCTGCTACCAGATGTTTGGCAATCCATCGGGCTGCGTAAGCTGCGGAACGGTCCACTTTCGAGGGGTCTTTCCCGGAGAATGCACCGCCGCCGTGTGCGCCGCGGCCGCCATAGGTATCTACGATAATCTTTCTGCCGGTCAGACCTGTGTCGCCGTGAGGACCGCCAATCACGAAATTACCCGTAGGATTCACCAGCAGTTTGGCATTCTTGTCCTCCAGAAACGCATGCAGCAGATGACTGTAACGGGAGTCTCTGGTAGCTACTCTCGGCAACAGAATACTGATCACATCTTTTTTGATCAACTCCGGTGTCACCTTCGTCCTTGGTCCTTTGTCCCCTTGTACGTACTCGTCATGTTGGGTAGAAAGGACGATGGTATCAATACGGACGGGACGATTCTGCGAGTCATATTCAATCGTCACTTGGCTCTTGCTGTCCGGGCGGAGATACGTCATCTGTTTTCCTTCCTTGCGTATGCGCGCCAGCGTATATACTAAGGTGTGCGCCAGGTCAAGCGTCAGCGGCATGTAGTTATCCGTCTCATCCGTAGCGTATCCGAACATCATTCCCTGGTCTCCGGCTCCCTGTTCATCCGCATTGGCGCGGGAAACGCCCATGTTGATATCCTGGGATTGAGCATGAAGAGCCGTCAGAATACCGCAACTCTCCGCCTCGAATTTGTACTCCGCTTTGGTATAACCGATCTCCGCGATGGTTTTCCGCACTATACGCTGGATATCCACCCATCCGTTACAACTCACTTCGCCGGCAATCACCACCTGACCGGTGGTGCACAAGGTCTCACATGCCACATGTGCATGCGGGTCCTGAGCAAGCATATTATCCAAAATAGCGTCCGAAATCTGGTCGCTGACTTTATCGGGGTGTCCTTCAGACACCGATTCTGAGGTAAATAAGTAATTCTTATTTACGCCTCGTACTAACGATTGTTCCATTGTTTTTTAGCATTTTTTGTAATGAGGTTGCAAGCAGCCAAATCTGTCCTCATTCATTATGTTTAGCAATTTTTTCTTTTCTCCAATTGTCCTTCCAGTGCTGCGAGACATGCATCGATGGCTTCCTCAAATGAATCAGCTGTTTTCTCCGCAAAGAGGCCTGCTATACGGATCTTAACCTCTTTGTTGGCATTTGTCTGAGGTTTGATAACGGACATGCGGATCTCCACTTTGTCATCGCCATTCAGATGGCGCTCAAAACGATTCATTTTCTTCTCGATGAATTGCTCCAGTTTGTCAGCCATTTC
>DEIW01000089.1:0-4618 GCA_002352705.1 Bacteroidales bacterium UBA2764
AAATCCAGCGGACGTAGCAGAAGTCCATGCGGTGAGGGAGCAGTTCGTTCTGCGGATACATACGCAGACCGAATTTCATACCTCCGGCATAGTCGAGCTGATAGGTGGTCTCGAAGAAGAGATGGCTACCTTCGCTCTTAACCAACTGCAACGGCTCTACTTCGTAGAGTTTGTCGTTGTTATGGGTCGAAGTACGGATAGCTACAAGCTCCACGCCGATACCCTTGTCATTCAGACCCTTGGTGTCCAACTCTACAGCCACTTTGAACTTGTCACCTACATTGAGGTTAGCCAAATCGACCTCCTCTTTGTGTACCACTTCGATCTCATCCCAATGCTCAACCATATTCTCTTTCCAAGCCGCGATTTCTTTCGCAATCTTGTAGTTGTCCGCCATCAGCAAGTTGTGACGTTTGGCGAGTTTGAAATAGAACTTCGTGAAGTAGTCGTCAATCATACGTTTCATGGTGAAACGCGGTGTGATTTTCGTTACGGAATTCTTGATATACTGGATCCACTCTGGGCTGTAGCCTTTGCTGTTCTTAGCGTAATAGAGCGGGATAATCTCGTTCTCGAGCATCTGGTAGATAGTAGCGGCATCAAGCTGATCCTGGTGCGCCTGATTCTCGTAGGTGCGTTTCTCGGTCAGCGCCCAACCAGCGCCTTCCACGTAACCCTCGTACCACCATCCGTCTTTGACGGAGAAGTTGAGCACGCCGTTCATCTGGGCTTTCTCTCCGGACGTACCGGAAGCCTCGAGCGGACGGGTAGGCGTGTTGAGCCAGATATCCACACCGGAGATAAGACGCTTAGCCAGACGCATATCATAGTTCTCAAGGAAGATGATTTTTCCTAAGAATTGCGGCATACGGCTGATCTCGATGATGCGCTTGATAAGTCCCTGACCTCCTCCGTCAGCAGGGTGTGCCTTACCGGTGAAGAGGAACTGAACAGGGTAGTTCGGGTTGTTGACCAGTTTGTCCAGACGCTCAAGGTCGGTGAAGAGGAGGTGAGCACGTTTGTAGGTGGCAAACCGGCGTCCGAAACCGATGATCAGGTTATCCGGCTTCATCTCATTAAGGGCGCGTACGATACGGGCAGGATCACCCTGGCTCTTCATCCAGTCCTCACGGAATTTCTCCTTGATATAATCCATCATCTTGCGTTTCAGACCGATACGCGTAGCCCAGATCTCAGCATCGGGGATGTCTGCGTAAGGCTTCCACATGTCGAGGTTCGACTGGTCGCTCATCCACTCTTTCGGCAGATATTTCTTATACACTTTCTTCCAGTCGGAAGCCGCCCATGTAGGCATGTGAACGCCGTTGGTGACGTAATCAACATGAAGTTCCTCGGGGAAATAGCCGGGCCATACAGGGCTGAACATCTTCTTCGAAACCTCTCCGTGGAGCCACGAAACGCCGTTAGCCTCCTGGCAGGTGTTGAGGGCGAAGACAGACATCGAGAATTTCTCGGTGTTGTCGTCCGGATTCGTACGTCCCAGACCGATCAGGTCATGCCATTCGATGCCTAACTTCTCTGCGTACTCGCTCATGTATTTGTAGAACAGGCCTTCCTCGAAATAGTCGTGTCCGGCAGGTACCGGGGTATGGCAGGTATAGAGACCTGAAGCACGAACAACCTCTTTGGCTTGGTTGAAAGTCAGACCCTCTTCCTGTACGAGGTCTACAAGGCGTTGGAGTCCCATCAGGGCAGCGTGACCCTCGTTGCAGTGGTAAACATCCTTCTTGATGCCTAATTTCTTGAGAGCCAACATACCTCCGATACCCAGCATGATCTCCTGCTTGATACGGTTCTCCCAGTCGCCGCCGTAGAGTTGGTGGGTAATCTGACGGTCCCACTCGCTGTTAAGCTCATTGTCTGTGTCTAACAGATAGAGGTCCATACGGCCTACTGCTACTTTCCAGAGGTAGGCTTTCACCGTGCGGCCCGGATACGGAACCTCCACAATCATGTTGGATCCGTCTTTCTCTTTCATCTGGGTGATAGGCAGGTTGGAGAAATTCTGCGCCTCGTAGTTGGCTATCTGCTGGCCTTCCGGAGAAAGCGTCTGGGTGAAATAGCCGTAACGGTAGAGGAAACCGATGGCTGTCATATCTACGTTGCAATCGGATGCCTCCTTGATATAGTCGCCGGCAAGGATACCCAGACCGCCCGAATAAATCTTGAGGACGTGGGTCAGACCATACTCCATCGAGAAATAGGCGATGGTCGGTTTCTTCTTGTCTTTCGGCGTATCCATGTATGCGCGGAACTCGTCATAAACCTTGTTCAGGTTCGCCATGAAATTCGCGTCCTTGGTTAACTCCACCATACGGTCGTAGCTGATGATATTCAGCAGGACGATCGGGTTGGAGTTTGCGCGGTGCCATGCATCGGTATCGATGTAGCGGAAGAGGTCTTTCGCATCGCCGTTCCAGCTCCACCATACATTGTAGGCGATCTCTTGCAATTTGCTCAGCTCAGCGGGAAGGGTAGCATGGATGTTACACTCTTTCCAATTGGGCTGATTGACATTACTTACTTTTACTTTCATATTATATATAATATTGTTTTATTTTTACCACCAAAATAAATCGGTATTCCGATATTCCGGCATGCCGATATTACGCTTTCATAGCGAAAAAGCGCACAAAATTACTGCTTTTTTTTGATATATGCAAGAATTTTTGTAATTTTGCACTCGATTTTAAGAATTTGTGAATCCGAATTAGCAAACCATGTTTTTGATAGACGACATACAAAAAGAAATTATTCGCAGACGCGACATGCGCGACGTGTTTACATTTACTATAGACCCGGCGGACGCAAAAGACTTCGATGATGCTATTTCGTTCGAAGTGATTAAAAGTCCCGATGACTCAATAAATGACCAAACGGTAAATTATCAAATAGGCGTGCATATTGCCGACGTGTCATTTTATGTCCGTCCGGATACCGATGTGGATGACGAGGCATACCGTCGCGGAACATCGGTCTATCTGGTAGACCGCGTCATTCCGATGCTTCCCGAGGAACTATGCAATGACAAATGTTCGCTTCGCCCCAATGAAGACAAACTCTGTATGTCTGTGATTTTTACCATGGATTCCGAGGCTCGTGTTCTAAAACATAAGATTTGCCGTACGGTAATCCGTTCGAATGCGCGTCTGAACTACGACGAGGCACAAGAGATAATCATGAGTCCCGGCGGTATCGTTGACGGAGAGGCTAATCCAGACAGAATACAGACTGCATTAAAAGCCCTCAACGCCCTGGCTCTCAAACTCCGCGCCGCACGGTTAGCCAACGGAGCTCTCGCGATAGAGCAGGACGAGATGCGCTTTCATTTGGATGAGAACGGTCATCCGACGGATATCTATTTTGAACGTCCGAACGAAGCCCACCACCTGATAGAGGAGTTTATGCTGCTTGCCAACAGGACGGTAGCCACTTCCGTAGGATCCGGCAAACCGTTTGTCTATCGTGTGCATGACTTGCCGGATGCAGATAAATTGGCAGAAGTGGAGCAGTTCAAGCATCGCTATTCCGGCAAATCAGGCTCCCGCTATGCCGGGCGCTCAACCGAGGGTTTTAAGCGGGCTATAGAGATGCTGACCATCCGTGCTCAGTCGAAAGCCGTGTACTCGACTTATAATATCGGGCATTATGGCCTGGCTTTCTCACATTATACCCATTTCACCTCTCCTATCCGCCGGTATCCCGATCTGATGGTACACCGGCTTGTGGAGAAATATATCCTTACCGGTAAGAAGTTCTCCCTGACACGCGAGGAGTTGGAGGAGAAATGCGAGCATTGCTCTGCCTGCGAACAGGAAGCGGCGCAGGCGGAACGGGATTCTGTGAAGATGTTCCAAGCGATGTGGATCAGTGACCATATAGGCGAAGTTTTGACGGGATATGTGTCCGGAATAACGGATTTCGGACTCTTCATCCAACTGGACGAATCCCGGTGCGAAGGACTGATTCATATCTCCAAAATAGGAGATATTAACAAATATACATTGGGCGATGCCGTAACGGTAAAAGTGGTTCGGGCGGATGTCAATAAGAGCCAAATAGACTTCGAGTTCGCATAAATCATTCAAAAAATTTGCACATATGCGAATTTTTTCGTACCTTTGTAGCCGAAATATCTGCATGTTATGAAAAAGATTCTGATTTTACTGACTCTCTGCATATGCTTCGCATGTGCGCACGCGGAAACCATACTATTGCGTACGGGCGCGCGTATAAAAGGAACCATCGTGATGATGAACGATGACGTGGTGGTTGTGCGCAATGAGGAAGGCAAGCGCTTTCAATACCCGCGGGCGGAAGTACAGGAGGTGGCAAAAGATGAAGAGCCGGAAGAAGATGTTTCAAAAACTGTAGAAGAGGAACCGGTGATTCAGACCTCGAAACGTGTCTCTGCGTTACTGGAGATAGCCGGTGGTACTGCCGTGGAACCGAATGAGGCAGTGGGCGGCGGAGTAGGTGTGGATTTGATTATCGGATCGCATCATATTGCCAACCGTCATCTGCTGATAGGTGGCGGATTAGGATATCACGGCATGTTCCTCGGCGGAGAAGTGTATCATTTTCTGCCAATCCAGGC
>DEIW01000089.1:4692-7657 GCA_002352705.1 Bacteroidales bacterium UBA2764
AATCCAGGCAGCGCTCCGCATGCCGTTTTTCGAAGCAAAACATTCTCCTGTTTTCGGAGTGTCGATAGGTTATGGTGTGGCGCTTAGCAAAAATTATACGGGAGGTCTGTATGCCGGTCTGGATTTCGGATATCGATATCAGATAAGCGAGCGGTCGGCTCTGGCTGTAGTGTTCTTTGCCCAGTTCCAGCAGGCTAAAGTGAATACGAAACAAACGATAGAGGGCGAAGAGTTTGTCCATAAGACCGGACGAGAATTCGTAACACCCGGAGTGAAACTGGCGCTTTATTTCTAATCTCCTGAATAATGGCAAAAAAAGCAGCGCGCGAACATAGGATATCCATTTTGCTCAATGAAAGCGAGAATCGGATACTGGAGAGTTTCTGCGATCGTTATCGCGTGTCCAACCGCAGCAGGCTTATCCGGGAGACGCTGATGAGAGCTATTCTCAAGCGCATGGAGAATGACCAGCCTACGCTTTTTGACTAAATCCCCGATTGCATATAAAAACGCCTCCCTTTCGGAAGGCGTTCATTTTACCCTAAATATGTCTGGAGTATGTGACTCCGTTGGCCGGTATTCAGCTTCTTAATAGCTTTTTCCTTAATTTGTCGTACACGCTCACGCGTAAGATGCAACTCGTCTCCGATTTCCTCCAGCGTCTTCTCCGGAGTTCCTATTCCGAAGAATTTACGCAGGATATCCGCCTCTCGGGGAGTCAGCGTAGCCAAAGCTCTGTTAACTTCGGTAGAGAGGGATTCGTTAATCAGACCTTTATCCGCGTTAGGCGAGTCCTCATTGACCATGACGTCAATCAGACTGTTGTCTTCGCCCTCTACGAAAGGAGCATCTACACTCACATGGCGTCCGGACATTTTCAGCGTCTCAGCAATTTTGTCCACAGGGATATCCAGCATCTCTGCCAGTTCCTCTGCGCTCGGCTTACGCTCGTTCTCTTGCTCAAAGCGCTGGAAGGCTTTGTTGATTTTGTTCATCGAACCTACCTGGTTCAACGGCAGACGTACAATACGTGCTTGCTCGGCCAAAGCCTGCAAGATGGATTGACGAATCCACCATACTGCGTAAGAGATGAATTTGAAACCACGCGTCTCATCGAATTTCTCAGCTGCCTTAATTAAGCCTAAGTTGCCTTCATTAATCAGGTCCGGTAAACTCAACCCCTGATTCTGATACTGTTTAGCTACAGAAACGACGAAGCGCAGGTTACTTCTAACCAACTCTTCCAATGCCGCACGATCACCATTACGGATGCGACCGGCCAATTCTACCTCACGATCCACGGTAATCAACTCCTCCCGACCTATCTCTTGCAGATATTTGTCGAGACTCGCTGACTCACGGTTCGTGATGGATTTTGTAATTTTTAATTGACGCATATAATATTGGCTATTATATCCTTTTATAGTCGGGATTGCTACGTTATCCGGATCGGGATTTCTTCGTAATCCCTGCTGCGCGCAGGGCGCTCAGCCCAACCGTTCATATCGCTTTACCTTACAAGCAAGCTTGACGCTAAATCGTTATGAACGTTTGTGATCCGGTCGGGATTCGAACCCGAGACCCACAGCTTAGAAGGCTGTTGCTCTATCCAGCTGAGCTACCGGACCGCGCCTAATGGCGCACAAAAGCGTGCCCATTAGGGCAAATTAGGGCGCAAAGGTACTGCTTTTTTTTGAATTATGCAAGAAAAAAGTGATTTTTGTGCCTTTTTACCCGCATTTTTATAGCAAACTGTCAAAAAGAGCAGCCAAATCTTGTTTGCGGCATGCACCTACGTGACGGTTTACCAACTCTCCGTTGTTGAAGAACAGCATGGTCGGGATATTCATGATACCGTACTCTTCGCAGGTGTCGGGATTGTCATCCACGTTCAGCTTGCCTACTACTACTTTACCCTCGTATTCGTTGGATAATTCTTCCAAAATAGGAAGCATCATTTTACATGGGCCGCACCATCCGGCCCAGAAATCAACTACTACCGGTTTGCCTGACGCAATCACATCCTTGATGTTAGCGTCTGTAATTTCTACTGTCATACTTGTTGTTTTATTGTTTTTAATGTGATTCGTTTTTGGTTGGGTTTTCGCAGCAAAATCTCTGTCAGCGGGTCTTCCAGATAGGTCTGTACTGCGCGTTTGACGGGCCGTGCGCCGTTCTTGGTATCAAAACTCTTGTCTACCAGTTGGTCAATCATTTCCGGCGCTACGCTTAGCTGATGGCCCTGAGTCTTCAGCCGTTGTTGCAGCAAGCCGATCTCAATCCGCACAATCTGACCGATGGTGTCGCGGCTCAGCGGCTCAAAGGTTACTACATTGTCAATACGGTTCACGAACTCCGGCGGGAACTGTTTCTGCAGCGCTTTGAGCAGCATCTTGTTGGCCTCTTTCTGGTCAAGGACACCTGAGTTGAATCCTACACCGCTGCCGAACTCCTGTAACTGACGCGTGCCTACATTGCTGGTCAGCACGATGATAGTGTTCCTGAAATCCACGATATGTCCCTGCCTGTCGGTCAGACGTCCTTCGTCCATCACTTGGAGCAGAATATTGAAGATATCCGGATGTGCTTTTTCTATCTCGTCGAAGAGAATAATCGAGTAGGGTTTGCGGCGGACGGCTTCCGTCAACTTGCCGCCGTCTTCATGGGCTACATATCCCGGAGGTGCTCCTACTAACAGACTCACCGTATGTTTCTCCATATATTCCGACATGTCAAAGCGGATGATGGCATCCTTGCTGCCGAACATCTCCTCCGCCAGACACTGTGCCAGATAAGTCTTTCCTACGCCGGTCTGACCTAAGAAAAAGAAGGTGCCGATTGGACGTTTCGGGTCGCGCAATCCCAGACGGCTGCGTTGGATAGCCCGCACTACGGTATCTACCGCTTTGTCCTGCCCGATAATCTTATGTCGCAGCGTCTCACCTAAGGTGCGCAGCCTTTCGTT
>DEIW01000011.1:0-3514 GCA_002352705.1 Bacteroidales bacterium UBA2764
CCCGCCCGCTCTTTGTACCACGCGACAACCATTTTCGTGGTCTTGGCGAGGTCGTCAATTCGAGCGTCACCGTTATAGTTTGTCGGCTCTGCATCCCGTGCGTTGACGATAGCGTACCACGGATTCGGGTGGATAGCCTCACCGCGCCGTTTCTTGTCGCGGATGAGACGATAGACACGATGCTGCATGTCGATACTGAGCGCGTTCCAAAGGGCTGTCTCGCACTTGCTGCGCATGTTGTGGAACTCCCGCGGAGGGTTAAGCAGCTCCCACATATAATCAAAAGATTTCTTTTCATCGTTCATTAAACTTTAAACATTAAACATTCAACATTCTTGATGATGGTACTATCTGCATAGTATAACGTCATCATCATTTTTTCTTTTTTCTTTTGTAGACCTTTTCTTTTGTCTTTTGTTGATTACGTTCGAGCCCCTTCGCCCTGGGGCGAGGGGCATACACGCTATCCGCATGGCTAAAGGGGCTCGCCACGTCAATCGACGCACACCACCGTGAACTCCACGCTATCCGGTGCGATATTCGGATGCAGCGTCGGGAAGTTGTCGCGTAGTGTCTTGAGTACCTTGGTGATCGCCGCCGACTTGGCTTTGAGCACTTGCTGCTCGGCAGTCTTCTGCCGGAAAGCCACACCCTCTGCCATCGTGTATTTCTGCGGTTTACCCACAAAGTCGAAGGTCTCTGCGCGTCGTAACTCAAAGTGGTGACCGTCAAAGAGGAATTTTCCTTTCTCCTCTCCGTTCTGCTCGATGGCGCACACTTTCGCGTCCTCCACCGCCGCTGTTTCCAACTCCTCTATCCTCGCATTTGCCGATGCCACCAACTGCCGGAGTGCGCGTGTCTCTTCCAATGCGCTGGCACCTAATACTTCTGTTGTCTTGATTGCCTCCATGAGGGCTTGATTCATTTCTATTGCTTTCATAATTCTTCTTTTTTTTGCGTCCGATGCCATCGGACATGTTATTTTTCTTTGTTTCTTGTCGCGGCATCAAATACCGCATATTTCGTTATTTGTCGCGGCATGCAATGCCGCATTGTTTACCTAAAGCTGCCTATTCCGGCCTATCTAGGCCTATCGGCTCTTTCTTCTTTTCCCCGACATCTAATGTCGGTTCAAATCTCCCGATGATGGGTCATGTCCTCTTCCATTGGGTCATAGCAGTCCCCCGCCACATTGTACTTATTGAACAACGCCAACAGTTCCTCCGGCTGCATGTTCTCCGGCAGCAACTCCGGTCGTCCGTCTTGCCGCGCAATCATACGCCTTGCCCGCAGGATCACGGCCCGTTTGCGGTTCTCGGCAGGGCTCACCCATTGCAGGTTGCACGCACGGTTATCCGTCGGCACACCATTGATGTGGTCGATCTCGGTCTGACCTTCTTGGGGTTCTGGAAGCCACACCTCCATGAGCCGGTGCGCCCATTTGCACACTTGCCTAACGAATAGATAATTTCCCCATCCTCCGGAACGCCTCCAATTTGGACCGTGCAGATGCGCCTTGATGGGATGCAGCTCGCTGCCGTAGCGCATGTAGAACGCGCCCAGCGCAGAACAATACAGATGTTTGTCGGTCTTGCAATGCCGCAGTTCGGTCTCTTTTTCACCGTGCAGCATGATCGTTTGGGCATTCTTGTCCACCTCGTGGAAATCCTTGCCCAGAAGGAAAATTTTTTTACTCATTGCGAAAAGATTTTGTGCTTGGCTTTGATTGAACGGCCGTTCCTGTGCGCACAAGTCTCAAAACTTCCGCAAGTTAATAATTTTTTTGTGTTTATTGCTGCCTCTTGTTTGCTTTCTCTGGAGAGATAAGGATTTGTGCGGACGGGCTACATTAAATGTATTTGGATGTAGGCTGTACAAACGAATACTTATGGTACGCAGTACTTGCAAACAAGTGGCAGTGTTTATCTATGTTTTTGTTTCATCAACCTCCGAAACTCGCCGCAAAAGTACTGCTTTTCTTTCGTATAACCAAGTAATTTACAGACCATTACATTACTCAATTCACAACTGACAGAACTCGCTACAGAACTTACTACATAACTCGCAGAATTGGTGTAAAAACATCCAAAATTCGGCAATCGTACAGAATGATGAGAAAAAAGCTACGAAAAATTTGCATATATGATAAAAAAAGTGTATCTTTGCACGATTTTTCATTTCGGAAAGTGCTGTGAAATATAGAATATTCGTTTGAAAAAGTGTAATAATGTGCAGATAATTCGTTTGGAAAAATGTTAAAAAGAAAGATTGAAGACACTCTTTTGCAGTGGAAGAACCATACTAACCACAAGCCGTTAGTGATAATGGGCATCCGCCAATGCGGTAAGACCTTTATTGCCCGACACTTTGCTCAGGAGCACTACAAGACGGTTGTTTATATCAATTTTATCAAGCAGCCGGAACGAATATCTGCGTTTGTAGGTTCCAAGGCGGTGGACGACATCTTGCTCAGTCTCTCTGCTCAGATTGCGGGCATCACGTTCACACCTGGTACTACCTGCTTTATCTTCGACGAGATTCAAGAATGTCCGGAAGCTCGTACAGCACTTAAATTCTTCAAAGAAGACGGACGTTTCGATGTTATTGCTACCGGTTCACTCCTCGGTGTACAAGGCTATGGCGACGAGAAAAAGAAACAACATCGTAAACTGATACAGCAAAAAGAGCTTGGTATCAACTCCGTTCCGGTTGGTTCAGAAGACATTCTGGAGATGTATCCGTTGGATTTCGAGGAATTCCTATGGGCAAACAATATCTCCACGGAGGTGATTGATGCACTCAAGAAGTTCTATCGCGAAGAAACACCCGTTCCAGCCGGAATTCACACAGCCATGAAGAACCTGCTCAACCTATACATTGCTATCGGCGGCCTGCCTGATGCTGTGAATGCGTTCCTTTCGTCCAAAAACATGAACGAGGTGAGCAAAGCGCATCAGTCGATCTTGATGGAGTACCGAGACGATATGGTGAAGTACGCTCCCGATAAGGACAAACCGCATATCCGTGAGTGCTTCAATTCGATTCCCAAACAACTGGCCAAAGAGAACAAGAAGTTCCAATATAACCAAGTCAAGCCGGGAGGTAGAAGCGATACCTATCTTGGCTCGCTGCAATGGTTGGAAGATGCGGGGATTATCTGCCGTTGCTACAATACCGATATTACCGGTCTGCCCATGGAGGGAAACGCTAAAGATAACGTTTTTAAAGTCTATGTGTCGGATATAGGCTTACTTTTGGAGATGTTAGGAGCAGGCACGCGTGCGGACATCCTGCAAGGCAATTTGGGAGGATTCAAAGGGGCTATTTTTGAAAACTTGATGGCGGATACCTTGCATAAGAAAGCACAGAGTCTTTATTATTTCCAAAAAGAATCCGGACTGGAATTGGATTTCCTCGTTCGTATGAAAGGAGAGTGTGTCCCGTTGGAGGTAAAAGCTAAATCATCCAAGGCGAAGAGTGCTAAAACCGTGTTGGCGCATCCGGAGAAATATCA
>DEIW01000011.1:3538-11392 GCA_002352705.1 Bacteroidales bacterium UBA2764
ACGTCCATCAAATCATTAAGTTCGGTGATTTTAATATCGGTCGCGAAGGCAACCTGCTCACGATGCCGACGTATATGCAGTTCCTGCTTGACCTTGAGCCCGAACAGATTGTGTTGGAATCGATAGACACCGACCAACTCACGCAATGGGCCAAGCAAGCCCTAGCTGATAATTAAAAACAAAAAATAAATTGGGTAGCCAGCGGCAACCAAAACAACGAGAAAAAAGCAAATAAATTTGCATAATCCAGTTTTTTTTCGTATCTTTGCACGCAATTTTGCGTGCGAGGCGCAAATGAAAGCACCTAGATTTAATATGAGATACTAATGACCATCCCACAATCTGAAATATTATCCACAGGAAGAATGAACCGTATCTTTGACAATACGGTTGCTACTTACAAATTCTATTGGTTTGCGAGTATTCTTGATTTGTTTGTGCAGAAAGGCAAAACGCGAATCAATATTTGGGACATAATGGTAGAAATGGTGGCCAAAGCTTGGTATCCTGCGTGTTTCTTTCATATATCTTTCGGTAAGTCAGATTCTTTATTTGATGCCATTGGGGAATTACATTCAGTTTATCAACTCCCTGCAAACATCAAAACAGACGATTTGCGCACATGGTTGCACCAGCATCGCGAAACTACGCATGTCCGTTCTCTGCTCCGCTTCTTGCCGCAGAATGTGCCCTATCGCTTCCTGCGCCCGTGGATAGATACCAGCGATGATAAAGCTGTAGTTCTCCGTTCTCAGACTTACGAAAACGGTTGCCCATATAGTTTGCATAAGGAACAAGGCACAATGTGGGTGGAACTTAATAGCGAATGGTTGGAGTATTTTCAAGCCAATTATATCGTCCTGCACGATTTCGCGTATTGGAACCTTGCGTTATTCCTGCAAGCTCGTAATCCCAATGTACCCAATATCCCAAACAAACTCATCAAAAGCGACATTCGCAATCCATTGAACAAACAACATGAATATTGGGATTTCGTTATGCAACACGGGTTGGAAGTACATTGTATATACACGAATGCTCCGCTGCATCAAGGCGAGTATGACTTAGATCATTTTATCCCTTGGAGTTTTGTCTCGCATGATTTGATTTGGAACTTACTTCCGGCTGATGACGGCATCAATTCATCCAAGAGCGACAAATTGCCAGACTTGGATAAATACTTGAAACAGCTCGCATTATTGCAGCAGCAAGCCGTACAGACCTGCCTGCGCAATGATTTCCGAGGTAAGATATTGGAAGATTATCTTTCACTCGGTTGCACGGTGTATGAACTTGCCGATATGAATAAAGGCAATCTCTTCGAATGCTTCCGTCGGACATACGCACCGATGCACCAGATCGCACTGAACATGGGTTTTGAACTTTGGAACTACTAATACTATGAATCCTGAAATGATTAACCATCCATATTTAACCGCTTTGCAACGCACAGACATCTCTGTGCCGACTCGCTATTTGCTACAGCACGATTTATTGAAAGGTCGAATACTTGATTTCGGTTGCGGTTTTGGCTATGATACTGACGAGTTAAAGCGGCAGGGATATGATATTACCGGTTATGACTATTACTATCGTCCCGAGTTTCCGCAAGGCAAGTTCGACACAATCATCTGCGTCTATGTGCTAAATGTACTTGAACCATACGCACAAGCGGATGTGATGATGATGGTGAGCAATCTCTTGAAACCGAACGGCGTTGCATACTATGCCGTAAGACGCGATTTGAAGGAAGAAGGCTTCCGGCTGCATGCCATTCACAAACAATATACCTATCAGTGTAATGTTGTGTTGCCGTTCAAGAGTTTGGTACACAATCAAATATACGAATTGTATCAATACGTCCATTTCAACAAACTACCACGTTCAGAGAAACGGACTTGCCCGTTTTGCGATTTGTCGCGGCGTGTCGGTATTATCTGTGAAACGGATTTGTGTGTTGCGTTCTATGATGGTTATCCTGTTTCTCCGGGACATGCACTGATTATTCCGCGCAGACATGTATCGTCGTATTTCGATTTGACCAACCAAGAACGCGAAGCGATGAATAACATGCTTTCATTCGTTAAACAGAAAGTGGAGGAAGAATTCCATCCCGATGGCTATAATATCGGCATCAACGTCAATGCTGCCGCTGGTCAATCCGTTTTCCATTGTCACATGCACCTTATACCTCGCTATAAAGGTGACGTGGAAAATCCAAAAGGTGGTGTACGTGGTGTGATACCTAATAAGCAAAAATACTAATCGGTGACACTTTTTCTAATCATATTATCCGTTATCATCGTTCTTGCAGCGGTATTAGCATATCTGTATCGGCGGCAGATAAAGGATTTTCATGCAAAACAGCAAGCGAAGCGTGAGAAAGAACGTCAGGAACGAGAAGCGGAGAAAGCACGATTAGAACAAGAGCGGTTACAACGTGAAGCGGAAGAACGCGAGCGGAAGCGCAGACAAAAAGAAGCCGCTGATGCCATTCTTCAAGAGTTTCTCCAAAAGAATCCATATATCGCCATTTCCGATTGGGAGCAGGTCAAGAAGCAGATTTTAGAGACATGCCCATTTTACGAAATAGACGCGAACTTTGTTCCGCAGCATAATCGTGAGTTCCGCGAGCAACAGAAGATAGAGCACAAAGAGTATTTTGACACTCTCTTTACTTATCCGCTTGATGACCAACAACGCGAGGCAATTGTGACGCTTGGCGAAAATGTATTGGTAGTGGCTGCTGCCGGTAGTGGAAAGACAGCAACAATCGTCGCTAAAACGCACTATTTGGTCAATAAGATGCACGTTGACCCGCGTAATATTTTGGTAGTGACATACACACGCAAAGCTGCGGAAGAACTCCAGACGCGCGTTGGTGTAGCGGGTGTTGAGTGCAGCACTTTCCATAAACACGCGATTGATACGATAGCGCGCATTGAGGGAGAGAAGCCAACCATTTGCGAGAACAATACCCTCAACACTATTTTTGACGCGCTTATCCATAAGAACACTACCTTTGAATCGTCTTTCTTCCTTTTCCAAACAGTTCAGAAAACGCTTCTCCAATACGACTACGAATATAGCAGTTACAAAGAATACCTCAAAGCCCTTCTCGAATATGGCAAAATGGCGCCTTATCGCGATATGGACAATAAGTTGTGCTATGTCAAGAGTCGCCAAGAAATGGAGTTAATGGTGATTCTTACCGAGTTAGGTTTGAATGTGCGTTATGAGGAGAAATATCCATTCCCGACATCTTCTACAAGATTCAGACAGTACAAACCTGATTTCTCTATCCACTACCAACAAAATGGGCAAGATAAAGTGCTGTATCTGGAGCATTTTGCAATAGATCAACACGGGCGTGTGCCTGTATGGTTTGGTGAAGGCAAACAAGGCGGTTGGGCAAGAGCCGACCGCGAGTACAACGAAGGCATTCAATGGAAAAAGCAACTGCATCAACAGAATGGCACCACCATGGTTTATACCACCAGTGCAGATTTCTACCAAGGCATCATTTCTGCTCGTGCACGTGTAGAGCAACTGCTTCAACAGCAAGGAATTCCCTATGCACCGCTTACTATGGAGCAGAAAGCAAAGAAGTTGGCAGTTCCGCTCAACCGCTCTATTGAAAGCCTTGTCAAATTGATCAGTGGTTTTATTGCGCTTTTGAAGGCAAATGGCAGGACTATAACGGAACTACAAAACTCTATTTCAGATAAAGATATCAACAAAGAACGCAATACTTTTCTGCTTCGCCATTTAGTACAACCGCTTTATGATGGTTATGAAGAAGCGCTTAAAGAGCGGAAAGAGTGTGATTTCACCGATTGTTTGCTGAAAGCGTCCGCACTACTCGAACAAAAGCAGATATACAATTACGACTACATTCTTGTGGATGAGTTTCAAGATATGTCTATGGATAAATACCGTTACTTATCTGCGCTTAGACGGAAGAATCCACGTACACGTATCTTCTGCGTGGGAGACGATTGGCAGTCTATCTATCGTTTCTCCGGTAGTGATATCAGCCTGTTCTCGCAGTTTGAAAAATTCAATGGACCGACAGAAGAAATCAAGATTGAAGCAACCCACCGTTTCGGCGAACCGCTTCTGCAACGTTCATCTGATTTTGTGCAACAAAACCCTGCCCAAAAGAAAAAGAAACTGCGTCCGGATAAAGATAGAGTGACTTATTTGGCGTTTGCCGGATATGAAGATGAGAAAATTGAACGTTCAATCATTGAGAAGCAAGTTGCGCGTTTGCCGCAAGATGCACGCATATACATCGTCTCACGCTATCGTTATGACATCGGTAGTGTCTTCCCAGAAGCAGCAAGTAAAACACGCGATGAGAATGGAGGCGCAATAGAACTGAATATTGCAGGACGCAGAATACAGGCGCTTACTGCACATTCTAGTAAAGGTTTGGAGGCGGATTACGTATTCCTCTTGAATTGTAACAGCGGCTATGATGATTATGGTTTCCCGTCACAAGTAGCCGATGACCCGATTCTGGATTATGTGCTAAGCCGTTCAGATTCGTACAACCATGCAGAAGAACGGCGTGTGTTCTATGTCGCTATCACACGCGCCAAACGTGCGTCTTATGTACTTTTCGACAAACAATATCCATCCTTGTTTGTAACGGAGTTAGGAGGTGTGAAGGAGGAAGATGATACCGGTGGTAGAATCTGTCCACGATGTGGAAAGGGCAAATTGATGTTCACCAAAGACGGCTATGCCAAGAACGGTCATTTCTATACCGTACAGCGATGCACAAACAAAGAGTGTGATTTGAAAGATGATATTATCTTCTTTGACCCAAGAAAAGAACCATACGAAGTGCTTGATTTTGATCATTTCCTCAAACGCAAACGGGTAACTTCTGCAGAACAAGCGCATATCAGCGTGGGCACTTCTCTGGATTTCGCAAGTTCGGTATTGCTTATCCCGTGTGCCGCGGAGTCTCCACAAGGTCTAGCCCTTACGCTCGACCCACGTTACGACCGCTACGACCTCGGCAAGTTCTACGCGCAACATTTCCGCCAAAACGACCTTGCCGTTTGTATCCAGCATAAAGATAGATTAGAAAGATATTTATTGACAATTAGGAAACAATAACGAACGACAAAGGTAGAAAACATGCACGATGAGATGCTGACATATGGGCTAAAACGGGGAACCAAAGATGATCTACGACATATAGATTCTGTTCCCAAAGGTTTAGTTTGTGATTGTGTATGTCCGCATTGCCAGCATAATTTGATTGCTCGAAATGGTGGAACAAAGAAGACGCATCACTTTGCACACGCAAGTGGCGCAGAGTGCGGCAAAGCACGCATGACTGCGTTGCACATGTTAGCCCAGAACATTCTTGCCAGTGAAAAGGAATTGATGTTGCCTGATTATCAAGGCGACTACTTCCAAACTGAAACAGGAAATATAATTTTTGATGAAGTTAAATTGGAGGAAACTTATACCATAGAGGACAAACAATTCAGACCGGATTGTGTTGGAATAAAGTATGATACAAATAACAATCCACACTATCTTTGGATAGAGATTTTTGTGACTCACGAGGTTGGTGAAGTAAAAGAAGCATATATAAAGGATTCTGAAAATGCATGCATCGAAATCGACCTATCGGATATGCTTTACACAGACTACACCGAAGATAGCATTTCAAAAAGGCTTTCAGTGAATAAAAATGACCGCAAGTGGATAAGTTGTCCTAAATATGATAAAATTGAAAGCCAACGAAAGGAACATGCCGAACAAGAAGAAGCAGAACGTCAAAGAATAGAAAAAGAATATAGAGAACATCAGCAAGAAATTCGCAGAGAATTACAGAAAGAAGTTGTCCTGTGGTTCGAAACTAAACAATCTGATTTAGCAAACGTATTTATTCAACGAATAAAGTCTAATCCTTTTTCTGATGAGGTAAAGATGGCAGATGTGTTAATCCCTGGATTTGATTTTATTGCTTATATTGACAATGCTCCTAAAAACGAGGATGGGAAGCGTGTATTCTATACTTTACTGAATTATTACTACAATAAAGTTCCTAACGCCAACTATTCCGACATCAAAAGGAAGATAAATACCTTTCTGTATATCCAAGATGAGTTATCTGCCGAAGAAAAAGTAAAATTAGAAGAGTTGATATCTTTGAGAATACTTTATATCCTTGAACGAAATAGGAAAAGGTTTTACGATGTAGATATTGATGATGTGTATAAGACTTGCATAAAGAAATACATAACCGATCCGGACATAAGAAATGCCGTGATGATGGTTGCGTCCGTCTTTTATCACCACGTAGTGGGTTCAAACGCACGTAACTTTGGTGAGTTGACTCAAGAGATTATACAACATCAGCCCTCATTAGCAAAACTATACTTAATCGTCATTGATAGTCAAGACAAATACCCCAACGACTACACTTTGGATGGTCACAATATGTTGGCGGAATTAAACCAATTTGTTGAGACACATACAATTGAAGCAAATGAACACGTGAACAATATCTTGAAGGACTGTTATGAGTTTGCTTTTAAACCTAAAGTAGAGCCCTTAGAAAGCCCTGCGCATTACGAGCCATACGGATATGAGAAAGTATTTGCCAGACAAAATATAAATGATGCGTGGGCGAAACTAAATAATGCATTTAAAGAACAATCATATTAAAACCTTAAATATATGGCAACATTTGCATTTTATCGCTTTAAGCTGAATGACCCCTCTTGCGCGAAAGAGACATTCGCGGCTTTTGAACCGGAGAAACGGTTAGACCTTATCGTGTCTCAACGCAAGAAAGACGGCAGCTACGAGGACAACAAAGTCGTAACCAAGTGTTACAACAACGATGTGCTCATCAACCATGAAGACATCATTGTGATGACTATCGAAAACAACAAGCAGAAAGCCACCACGATTGACAAACAAAAAGTGCAGCACGAGCACCATCCGTTCTGCCATGTCATCATCGATTACCGCGAGGGGCACAACATCATCGCCATAGAGCGGAACGGGGCTTTTGACAATAAGCCGGAGAAAGTGAGGGATATTTTATTCCACGGCTTAAACCGCATCTTCTATCGCCAAAACTTGACGATTGAGTTAACGCCATTGGCTAAGTCGTACGAGAATATTATAGAGGCTATTGATATGATTCGTCGTCGTCACCATGACCGCGTGAAGAAGATTTGTCTTGATTTCAACAGCAAGCATAATCCCAACCGTCAAATAGATACCAATTCCATCACCACCGTTATGGCTCTCTTGGCGGATAAGGCGAACGCGAAAGGCTTGGTTGCTTTTCAATCGGAAGGCGATGAAGAAATGGACATCAATGCTATACAACAAGAATTGCTCGCTATCGCAGATATCTGTTACCGCGAAGGAGAATACGACCTCAGCATCCATTTCTACTCGTACGGCATTTTCCGTTACGGAGCGGATGTCGTAGCCCAGTTCGGAGTGGATCAAACCGTCATTGACGAGTTTGTGAATCAAGCTGACTCCATGGATGCAGACAGAGACCGTGACAGCCTGCCGAACTGGTTGGATAAGATGAAAGATACTTTCTCGGACTACAATGAACAGACAGTTGCTACCATCGAACCAAAACGCGGCCGTAGAAAATAAATTCTGCCCACATCCGCTTTATCCTTACCTCGATTTCGTTTGCAAAACCATCGTGGCGGAGAGCAGGAATTTTGCCCTCAGAACAGGCGAATTGTTCTACCATTGTGTCTTCTCCTTGGACACGCTGAAAGGCACTTCGTTGCGGGACTTGGAGCGCAAATGCATCCAACTATGGTCGGATATGGTGTATTTCGTGCG
>DEIW01000171.1 GCA_002352705.1 Bacteroidales bacterium UBA2764
GGTATGATTGCTGTACCAATAAAGGTTATAATTCTACTATTTCTCCTTTTTCGGGAACCGAGATATTCCTAAAACCGGCATCATGGAGATGGTTCTTATAGGTCTCTGCAGCGGTTTGTTCGCCATGAACGACAAAGACGCGTTGGACGAGGTTCACGTCAAGGGAGCGTGAGAGATAGTCAATCATCTCCTGATAGTCTCCATGTCCGGAGAAGCCCTCAATCTTAGTAATCTGTGCTTTTATTTTCCGGTCAAGACCGAAGATAGAAATCCATTGCAGTCCGGGTTGCTGTATGCGTGCTCCGAGAGTGGTAGGTTCGCAATATCCTACGATGAGGACGGTACACCTCGGGTCGGAGATATGGTTGGCTACATGATGTTTGATACGCCCCGCCTCAAGCATACCGGAAGCGGAGATGATGATGCATGGCTCGTCCTTATGGTTGAGCGCTTTGGAGTCGCGTATGTCGGTGATATACCGTAGCGTATTAAAGCCGAAGGGGTCCGGGTCAAAACGCATGGTATCGCGCACCTCATCGGAGAGTTCGTCGGGGTACATCCGGAATATCTGGGTAGCATTAGTGCTCATGGGCGAATCGACATAGACGGGTATATGCGGCAACCGTCCGTCGTTATAGAGGCGGTTGAGGACATAGACGATCTCCTGGGTCCTGCCGACAGAGAAAGAGGGGATGAGCAGTTGTCCCTTGCGATAGACGCAGGTGTCTTCAACAACTCCGAGGAGCTGTTCTTCGGTGACTTCTTCTTCGTCATGGAGCCGGTCGCCATAGGTGGACTCACAGATGAGGTAGTCACATTGCGGGAAGAGTTGCGGCGACGGGAGTATATGGCAATGCTTGCGCCCTATGTCTCCGGTATAGCAGAGCCGTTTCCATGACTTCTTTCCCGTCTCCCCCGAGGGGAGAAGCCCCCTCTCATGGGGAGAGGATTGGGATGAGGTTTCCTCATATATCTCCAGGGAACAGATGGCGCCGCCGAGCATATGTCCGGAGTTGGTGAAAGTGAGGAGGACATCGTCGAAGAGCCGGAAGCGGCGGTCGTAACCGTAAGTAACGAAAAGCTTCATAGCCCGGTTGACGTCCTGCTGGTTATAGAGCGGCTCTATCTTATAGGTCTTTCCTTTCTCCTTATGGGGATGCTGTTTGTCGATTTTCTTATTGTAGGTACGTACGTCCTGCTCCTGTATAAAAGCGGTATCCGCGAGCATGAGTGCGCATAGGTCACGCGTAGCAGGCGTACAATAGATATCTCCCTTGAATCCCTTCTTGACGATATACGGGATAAGTCCGGAATGGTCGATATGTGCATGTGAGAGGATGACGCAATCCAGTTTGGCAGGGTCGAATCCGAGGTCCCGGTTGGCGGCATCAGTCTCCATACCCTTACCCTGATACATGCCGCAGTCGAGCAGAATAGTGTGTCCGGAATCGGTGGTAATCAGATGCTTACTGCCGGTTACCTCCCTTGTGGCACCTAAGAATTGTATTTTCATGAGACTAAAAATTTAAAGATTATGGCACAAAATTACTACAAATTTTGCAAATATGCAAATTTTTTTGTACCTTTGCACGAAATTTTCAAAAAAGCGGATATATGTTAGAGGAATATTCTCACCGATACAGTATCACGGCGGCAGATATGGACACGGGCTACAGGATGACCCCGAGCGCGGTGCTGTTATATTATCAGGACTGTTGGGCCCGTTATATGGGGTGCCTTCATCTGGCGGCGTTCGATATTGTGAAACAGAACCTGATGTGGGTTATTTCGGAGTTCAATGCGTGGATGACAGAGGAGACCGCCTATTGGGGTGACGAGATTGAAGTAGAGGTATGGAACAGTGAGATCAGTGCGTTGCGCGTCTATGCGGAGTTCCGTATCACGAAAGGTAACGGCAAAGAAGTGGCTCACGGTTACGGTTTATGGACGTTGTTGGACACGGTAGCCCGCCGTTTGGCGCCGAACACCCCGTTAGCGGAGAAGATGGTGATTCGTCCGGAGTTGACGAGCGACAGTCATAAGAAACACCGTTTCCCGACGGGCGGCACGTTAGACAAACAGATAGAGCACCGCGTGAACCCTATCAATCTGGATTTCAACGGCCATGTGAACAACCGTACGTATCTGTCGATAGCCATGCAGACGGCAAACGCGCAGTTTATGGATACTTATGCCATACGCCGGTTTGCCATCCATTGGCTGCATGAGACATTCCTGAATGACATACTGACCTGCAGCGTATATGTGTTCGAGAATGGGACTTATCTGCACTCGATAACCAACCAGGAGGGGACCGCAGTAGCGGAGATATACTCGGAATGGAAGCCCCGTGGCGCAGAACCGGATGTGGCGGATATAGCGTGCAGAGAGTGAAGAAAATGGAAAATGGAAAATGATATGGTAGATATTTTTGATTTGAACGGACGAGTAGCGTTAGTAACCGGCTGCTCGGGAGGATTAGGCGTGCAGATGGCAAAAGCTTTAGCCGCACGCGGTAGTAAATTAGTAATCATCGCCCGCCGTTACGAGAAACTCGTAGAGGTGAAAAACGAGATCGAGAAGGCTTACGGCGTAGAGGTGCTGCCGATCCAATGCGACATCACCAATACCGAAGCGGTGGAGAAAATGGTGGACGAAGCGATTGCGCATTTCGGACGCATTGACATCGTGGTGAATAACGCCGGTACAGGTGCCGTAGCTCCGGCAGAGGACATCACCGACGCGCAGTTTGAGAACGAAATGCAGATTGACCTCTTCGGCTCGTTCCGCGTAGCACGCGCCGTGGCCAAGAAATCCATGATTCCGAATAAGTACGGACGCATCATCAATATCGCCTCGATGTACGGTCTGGTGGGCAATAAGATTGCGCCCGCATCGCCCTACCACGCAGCCAAAGGCGGCGTAGTGAACATGACCCGTGCCCTCGCTGCCGAATGGGGCAAGTACGGCATCACTGTCAATGCCATCTGCCCGGGCTATTTCATCACCCCGCTGACCAA
The DNA here is from genome assembly GCA_002352705.1 of Bacteroidales bacterium UBA2764. Lineage (GTDB taxonomy): Bacteria > Bacteroidota > Bacteroidia > Bacteroidales > Paludibacteraceae > Colicola. The sequence goes on from DEIW01000171.1 coordinate 3,021, forward strand.
AGAGACACTCGAGTCCGACTATTTCGCCAACTATGCCAAGACCGTCATCCCGATGGAGCGGTACGGTCATGAGGGCGAGCTGGACAGCGCCGTTTGTTTCCTCGCCGCGGATGCCTCACGGTACGTCACCGGCGTGGCTCTGCCCGTGGACGGAGGATATACGTGTGTGTAATTGAGAATTGAGAATTGAGAATTGAGAATTGAGAATTGAGAATTGAGAATTGAGAATTGATAGATGAAAAACTGGAAGGTATTTATTATGGCAGCCGTGACAATCCTTGGCGCGAGTTGCGCAAAAGAGCAAACGGAAAATTCGAAAGCTCCTATTACAAAACCGCAGATTACCATTGAGGGCGGACGGCTGACGCCGGAAGGGCTCTGGGCAATGGGACGTATCGGTAGCGTGAAGAGCGATATCGAGACCGGTCTGCTCGCTTACACCGTCAGTTACTATTCCGTGGAGGAGAACCGTTCTACGACTTGGATTCGCATCTGTAACCCCTTCGAGAACATGGCGGTAGTAGATGAGTTCGTGGGTTCCGAGCCGGCATGGTTCGGCAACAGCGGCGCGCTCGCTTACCTCAAAGGCGGCAAACTCTTTATACGTCGCGACAAAGAGGAAGTGGAGGTAGTGGGGACCGAGGATGTAGAGGGCTTCTTGTTATCGCCGATGCGGGACAAGGTCATCCTCATCAAACAGGTGAAGACCGTTCCTACCACTGCCGACAAATACCCCGATCTGCCGCTGGCTACCGGTCATATGCACGAGGATCTGATGTACAAGCATTGGGACGAATGGACAGAGACCGCTCCGCAGCCCTTTGTTTGTGACCTGCAGATCGAGTATTACGGAGAAGGAGAACGTATTAAATCCGCCAAACTTGGCGGATGCGTGAATATTCTGGAGGGCACCGCCTTTGAGTCTCCCATGAAGCCGTTTGGCGGCGTAGAGCAGTTGGCATGGAATCCGAACAACGAGGAGATAGCCTATACCTGCCGCAAGAAAACGGGTCTCGACTACGCCGTTTCAACCAACAGCGATATATACCTTTATAATTTACGCACGCGCGAGGAAAAGAACATTACCGCCGAGAACAAGGGCTATGACACCAATCCGAGCTATTCGCCTGATGGTGAGTGGATAGCATGGCAGTCCATGGAGCGCGACGGCTATGAGAGCGACGAGAACCGGCTGATGGTGATGAACCTCCGTACGGGCGAGAAACGGTTCCTGAGCCGCACGATGGACACCAACGTAGATGAGTACGCATGGTATAACGACAGTTCCCTACTCTTCACCGCCTGCTGGCACGCAACCGTACAACTTTATCACGTGAACCTGAACGGCTATGTGAGCCGTCTGACCGATGGACAATTCGACCTGGGCTTAGGCGACGCAAGCGATCATTATGCCTTCCTGCTCGGCCACTCCATGATCCAAGCCAACGAGATCTACCGCATGGATGTAGGCGAATGGCTGGAGAAAGACAACGGCGACTACGCCCACACGGAGATATGGTATGACCAGCCGTTTGACACCTACAACAAGTTATTAGACAAACTGACGAGCGAGAACGACAATATCTATTCGCAAATCGAGCGTTCGACCGTAGAACCGCGATGGCAGAAGACCACGGACGGAAAGGACATGCTGACATGGATTATCTATCCGCCGCATTTCGACCGCTCGAAGAAATACCCGACCATCCTCTATTGCGAGGGCGG
>DEIW01000104.1:0-492 GCA_002352705.1 Bacteroidales bacterium UBA2764
TCCCCTATTGCGGGGGTGTTGAAATCATAGGAAATTAACGAAACTTAAAAACAAAAAATATATGAGAAACATTAAGTTACTTGCTTTAACATTCATCACAGCGTTAAGCACAAGTATTGGGGCACAAAAGACCTACACCTTTGATGATGGTGTAGCTTTAGCGACCGATTGGACTGTTGCAGACAACACCTCTTCAGTTGGTGGAACAGCCAAATGTGAGATAGTTACTTCCGGTAAGTTCTCCGCCAAAAACGGTAATTACTTGCAATTCAGTTTCGAGAACAAGAGCGGTATTTCGATTTCTATTACCAGTACTGCTTCTTATAGCAACATCAGTAATATCACATTCGATGCTGTAGCAAACGACAATAGCAAGCCGAATTTTACTTTGGATATAGTAGATGACAGCGGAAATGTAGTTAAGAATATATACAGCAACAAGACTTCGAAAACCGATTTCAACACCGGAGGTACCAATAAATGGGGAGTTTG
>DEIW01000104.1:501-13738 GCA_002352705.1 Bacteroidales bacterium UBA2764
TCGAATAGTGACATCAGTCCGGTGGTTACGGGTCATATAAAATTGACGTTGACGGCTTCATCGTCCGGTAAATATGCAGCCATTGACAATGTTAAAATAACAACATCGGCACCTGCCGGACCCGTTGCGGTTACCGGCGTAACGGTTAGCCCGACGAGTACTTCTGTTGAGGCAGGTCAAACAACGCAACTGACGGCTACTGTTGCCCCCTCAGACGCAGATAACACTGCTGTTACATGGTCAACAGGAGACGCCTCCATTGCATCTGTGGATGAGAATGGTCTCGTTACTGCAAATGGAGTCGGAAAAACGGCCATCACCGTTACCACCCAAGATGGGGGATTTACGGCTACTTGCGAAGTAACAGTCACTGCTCCACCCGCTCCGATTGAGGTAGAAAGCATCTCGATGAAAGCAGCTACCACCATCGCCATCGGTAGTTCTGAGACATTGACGGTTACCTATAATCCGGCTGACGCTAACACAGGCAAAGCATTGACTTGGAAATCCGACAACGAGGCAGTAGCCACTGTGGATGCTAACGGTAAGGTAACAGGTGTAACTGCCGGCAAGACGACTATCACCGCGACTACCGCTAACGGCAAATCCGCTTCTTGCGAAGTAACCGTACAAGCCGTCGCCGTCACCGGAATCAGTTTGGACAAGACCTCCGCTACAATCAAAATAGGCAGCACCACTACCCTCGTTGCTACCGTTACACCTGCAGATGCCACCAATAAAAACTTCACTTGGACCAGTAGCGACGCTACTGTCGCAAGCGTTAATAAAGGTGTCGTGAGCGGTCTAAAGAAAGGTACTGCTACTATCACCGTCACTACCGAAGACGGAGGATTTAAAGCGGAATGTGCCGTCACCGTACAAGAAGGCGATCCCGTTCCGGAAACGAGTCTCACGCTCCATACACCAGGTGTTTATGAAGAGAAATCCCAAAATGGTGGGTATAATGGAACCCTTAGCGTCTTCAATAGTCGCGAGTATGAGGTGTACTACACGGAATATACTGATGGTACTAAGTATCCAACTTTCTCTACTACCCTTGTAGCAGAAGGTAAAACACAAGGAATTAGCGGTTCTACCTCTGAGACAAAAAACGTTGGAAAGCCGGGCGATACATGGTTTGAAGGAACAATTGCCAGTACGTCCGAATGTAAAAATGCTTCTTCGAAAGACGAATTTACATTTGAGACAAAAATGATTCGTGAGCACCGTCTGGGAGCAAACGATACATACAAGTTCCATGTGCAAGGTTTTGACCAGTTCTCGCTTTGGGGAATGGATAAAAAACTGGATCAAAAAAACGGCAATCAGGTATTCGTAGTGAAAGTGGATGGTGTAGAGCAACCTACTGACGCCTCGCTATATAACACTTCGTCTTATACAATCCGCCGTTACAATATTACTACCGGCAGACACCTCATTGAAATTTCCACCACATGTACATCCAGTAATGCATGCTATATGGGCGGTATATCTCTGCGTGTCGCACAAGCGCCTACCGTCAAACACCTCAAAGGAAACGATTCCACGCAGGTAGTTCGTCAGACAGAGGCGATACGCACTGTTACTTATACTGTAAAATACAATAAGATTGATGGAGCAAAGACCGAATTGCAATGGATTGGAGCTCCTGGTACCGGTATTGAGTTGGAGGAAGTCGCCTCTGTTGCCGGAAGTATAGTGGATACACTCAGACTGCGCGGTACCGCAATGTGCCCAGTTGGCGAATACAACTATGCTATCGTTTCTTCGCTCAATGGAATAGAGACAAGCCGTATCCCCGGCAAGTTGTACGTTAAAACGGATATCATTGCGACGTCGGAATTAACCGCCGTTGTCTATCAGAACGAAGAAATGGACAAGAAGATAACGTTCAAGTACTATGCGCTGAGCGCGGATGACGTACAGCTCAAATGGCTGAACGGTCAGCCTGCCGGCATCACTGCTTCAGGGAAAGACGGTATATATTCGATTGGAGGTACGCCTACTGTGGTGGATACGTTCCGGTACACCATTACCATCCCGGGCGCAGATACTACCTACTCCGGTGCAATCATTGTTAATCCGTTGGATTACGGAGAGAACCCTGTACTCTACCTGTATAAGAACAAAGATGCCTACAATAAAGATTACGTCTATAAATACCTCAAAGAGAAAAACTGGAATCTTATTCCGCGTATAGGAGCAGAGAAACTGCGCGACCTTGACCAGTATAAGAAATACAAATGGATTGTTATTTCAGAGGACGCCGATGCCAATAACGGCGAAGTACTAAGCATCGCCCTTGGAAATGTCAATCTACCTGTGCTGAATATGAAAGGCTTCGTTTATGCATACCAAAGAAATGACGCCAATCCGTCCGGTTGGGGCGAACCCGATAACGGAAGCCTGACACAAGACGGTTGTTTCATTACAGTTCAACGTGACGACCACCCGATCTTTAAATCATTGTATAAAAAGGCAGGTGACAAGATCCAGGTACTGGATTCCGTCAGCAGAAAGGGGTTGATGCCTATCAACATCTTCCAGCAGGGGACACTCTGTCTGGCAACTGCTCTTACCCGTAATGACACTTCCTACTATGGTAACGGCGAACTGCAAACCGTGCTCCATGAGATTCCTGCAGCTATGCGTGGCGGGTCGAAATATATATGCTTGCCGCTTGCTATCAGCAGCAGTAAAAATCTGACCTCCGACGGATACAAATTACTGGATGCTGTTGTCACGTATCTCCTTGGTAACGAACCTACTATAAACGTACCGACTGTACAAATAACCAGTTTTGTATTGGATGGCGTAGCCGGAGATATTAATCAGACAGAGAAAACCATCACTCTGACGATTGATACTCTCAAACATCCGAAGTTAAATCTCAAAGAGGCGAAACCGATCGTTACTTTAGCCAGCAATTATACGTTTGTTACTCCGGCTTCGAAGGAGAGTGTAGATTTGTCCACCAGTGCCTACTTGCCGGTACAATACGTTGTTACTGATTATATCAATCGCACGGTATACAATGTTATCGTACAAATCACCTCTTATGAAGGTATTGAAGAAGTATACGCTGTTGGTGATTGGGTGAACGTATATGATATTTTCGGGCGGAAAATTACCACTACGAATGAGAATATCTATACGATGACTCTGCCGCGCGGAGTATATATCATCGTTACCGAGTCCGGTCAAACACTCAAAATCACAAAATAATAAATCACACTATAGGGATTTACGCAAATTGAAGATCTGAACATACTGTTTGGACAACACCCTGAGATAACACTAGTTAATCGGGAGGTGGGCAAAGGGAAGGGCATGCACCTTCTCTTAGCCGGTTTGTACGCGAGCGCGCGATCGCTCGCACTTACGCGTATAAATACTCCTTTATTCATCATTCTGGACAACGCAGAAAATGCCCAATATATGTTCGGCGACATGAAGGCTTTGGGGTGTAATGCTTTGTTCTTCCCTTCCGGCAAAAGAAGACGGACGATAGATGAAGCCATGGTAATCCAACGTACGGAGACTCTTGCTGCGCTATCTAATGAAGAGAAAGACATTCATTGCGTCATTACTTATCCGGAGGCTCTCGCCGAGGGCGTTCCTACAAAAGCGGACCTGACGAGCCGCAGCCTGACACTCAAGAAAGATGAAGAGATACAAATCTCAACGCTTAGTTCGAAGCTTTCCGACTTAGGATTCGAGCATGTGGATTTTGTCTTTCAGCCGGGTCAGTACGCTGTGCGCGGAAGTATCGTAGACATCTATAGTTACAGCCACGACAATCCTTTCCGTATTGATTTCTTCGGAGACGAGATAGACAGTATCCGGGAATTTGACATTGAGGACCAATTATCCAAAAACAAAGTAAACAGTGCAGAAATAACTGCAGCCCCGCTTCCTTCGTCACAAAATCAAGAGACATATATCACGGCTTACCTGAATAATCGTTTTGTATGGGTATCAAATGACTGGCAAATAGTGCAGTACAAGCTGAACGGTCTGGGGCTACCTGATAATATCTTCGACATCAATCATACCGATACAATAGAGTTGGCTGAGAAAAGTTCATTTGCCACCCATAGCAAAGTCTCTTTTGATACACTTCCACAACCTGTCTTTCATAAACAGTTTGATATTCTGACTGATGATATAAAAAAACATATTGAAGATGGCTATAAAATCTATATCTTAGCAGAACAAAGCAAACAGCTCGATCGTCTCAAAGCTATTTTTGAAGCACAGGATGAGACAGTCTCCTTTATCGGTATCAACGCTACGCTCCATGAGGGATTTGTGGATCGTGGTTTGAAAATATGCTGCTATACCGACCATCAGATATTTGAACGATATCATCGCGTAACGATGACCAGTGAGAATGCGCGAAGAGGAAAAGCCATCATCACATTACGCGAGATAAACCAACTGCAGGTCGGAGATTATGTAGTACACTCCGATCATGGTATCGCTAAATTCGGAGGACTGGTAACTACACCTGTCAACGGGAAACCGCAGGAGATGATCAAACTAAACTACCGCGATGGAGCTAATGTGTTTGTCAGCATTCATAACTTGCACCGCATTAGCAAATACAAAGGTCGTGAAGGCAGCGAACCAACTATTGCCCGGCTTGGAAGCGGCGCTTGGGAAAGACTCAAAGAGAGGACAAAAGACAAAGTCAAAGACATCGCCCGAGATTTGATAAAGCTTTATGCGACCCGCAAGCAACAGAAAGGTTTTGCTTATTCTCCGGACGGATATATGCAGCACGAACTGGAGGCGTCTTTCCTCTATGAAGACACTCCGGATCAGGCTAAAGCTACCGCAGATGTAAAACGCGATTTGGAGAGTCCAATGCCGATGGATCGTCTCGTTTGCGGAGACGTGGGATTCGGAAAAACAGAAGTAGCAATGAGAGCAGCATTCAAAGTCGCTTCAGATGGCAAACAAGTGGCAGTCCTCGTCCCCACGACTGTTCTCGCGCTACAACATTACAACACCTTTACCGAGAGAATGAAGAATCTCCCGGTACGCATAGAGTACCTGAGCCGTCTGAAGAGTGGCAAAGAAACCAAAGAACTACTCTCAGAATTGGAGGCGGGGAAAATTGATATTATCATTGGCACTCATAAACTCATCGGCAAGTCTGTCAAATGGCATGATCTTGGACTTTTGATTATTGATGAGGAACAGAAATTCGGCGTAGCAGCAAAAGAGAAGCTGAAATCTCTTCGGACGAATGTAGATGTGCTGACTCTCACGGCGACACCAATACCGAGAACTTTGCAGTTCTCATTGCTCGGAGCGCGGGATTTAAGTGTGATGACCACCCCGCCCCCTAACCGTTATCCGGTACAAACAGAACTCATCACTGTTGATGACGAAGATATTATTAAGGACGCTATTGATTTGGAGATGGAGCGGAACGGACAGATATTTATTGTCAATAACCGCATTGAAATGTTGCCACGTATCGAAAACAAGATCCGCAAATTATGCCCGGAAGCACGAATCATTACGGCTCATGGTCAGATGGCTCCCGGGGAACTGGAGGAGAGACTGGAGGCGTTCATCAATTACGACTATGACATCCTGCTCTCGACAACGATTATTGAGAGCGGTGTAGATATTCCAAACGTGAACACCATACTGATTTTCAGTGCAAATCACTATGGACTAGCAGATTTACACCAACTCCGTGGACGCGTAGGACGAAGCAACAGGAAAGCCTACTGCTATCTGATAGCACCGGAGAAAGAACTGCTGACGGAGGATGCCAGGAGACGGTTGGAAGCGCTCAGTACCTTTGCGGAACTCGGGGCCGGATTCAGTCTGGCTATGCAAGATCTGGATATACGTGGAGCCGGAAACATGTTAGGAAGCGAACAATCCGGATTCATAGCGGATTTAGGATATGAAACCTATCAACGCATTCTGAATGAAGCCATTGAAGAATTGAAAGAGGAGGAAGGTCTGCTTCCGGAAGACAATAATGTTCTAACAGCCAATAGTTACTCAAACGGGAAATTAACATGGTGTAATGATGCGCAGTTAGAGACCGACATCGCCGTATGTTTTCCGAACGATTACATCGAGAATATATCCGAGCGCATTACCCTCTACCGCGAACTGGATAATATTCATAGCGAAGAGCAGCTGCTCGAGTTCCGAAAACGGCTAATTGACCGTTTTGGAGTTTTGCCCGAACCGGCAGAAGAATTATTGGATGTTGTCCGGCTCAGATGGCTATGTTGCCGGTTAGGAATAGAGAAAATCCTACTAAAGGGAGAACACCTCACCATGTATTTTGTACAACATAAAGATGCTTTCTGGCAATCAACCGCCTTCGGAAATATGATTCAATACGCAGCGACCCGCCCCGAGAGATGTTCTCTCCACGAAGAGACAGACAAGAAAGGCATCAAAACCGGAAGACGATATATAACTATTACGAATGTCAAAACTATTGCAGGTGCCATCACTTTGCTTTCTAAAATAGAGAAAGGAGATTTATAATGAAATTTATAGGAATCATACCCGCCAGATTCGCTTCCACGCGTTTCCCCGGTAAACCTCTTGCAGACATATGCGGCAAGACCGTTATTCGTCGCGTATATGAACAAGCCAGCAAAGCCTTAGATACCGTATTAGTGGCTACGGATGATGAGCGGATCTACAATGCGGTAGAATCGTTTGGCGGTAAAGTTGTCATGACGAGAGCAGACCACCGCTGCGGAACCGACCGCTGTCTGGAGGCTTATAATGCCATCACTTCACCGGTTTGGCGCACACAAAATGACGCAGATACGGTTATCATCAATATTCAGGGCGACGAGCCCTTTATCCAACCGGAACAAATAGAAACACTGATGAACTGTTTTGATGGTCCTCACACACAGATAGCAACGCTTGTCCGCCCTTACACCGATTCGGACACTTTGGCGGATTTGGAGAATCCGAACACCCCAAAAGTAGCATGGTCGAAAGAAACAGGAGAAGCATTATTGTTTTCCCGCAGTGTGATTCCATTTTTGCGCGGTATAGAGAAAAACGAATGGCTGCAAAAAGGCTCGTTTTACCGCCATATAGGTTTATACGCCTATCGTGCAGATATATTAGCACGGATTACACAACTGGCGCCTTCTCCTCTGGAACTCGCGGAGAGTCTTGAGCAACTGAGATGGATAGAGAACGGTTTCCGGATTCGTATAGGAATAACCAATACGCCTACTATCGGAATTGACACTCCTGAAGACTTGGAGAAAGCCATTGAATGGTATAAAATTAATGGATAAATAACAATATTAACCTTTAAAAACACAACTAATTATGGCAAAAGAAAATTGTCCTACTCCGCACATTGGTGCGCAGTACGGAGAGATTGCAAAAACAATGATTATGGCGGGTGATCCGCTGCGTGCAAAACTAATGGCAGAGCGTTATCTTGAAAATCCTGTTCAGGTGAATAATGTACGCGGAATGCTTGCCTTTACCGGCACTTACAAAGGAAAGAAAGTGACCGTGATGGGGCATGGTATGGGTATTCCGTCTATTGGAATCTACACCTATGAACTATTTAATTTTTATGACGTTGATACCATCATCCGTGTAGGATCGTGCGGTGCACGCCAAATGTATGTCAAGCTGGGAGACCTCGTGATTGCGCAGGGTAGTTGCACCGACAGTAACTGGGACGCACAATACAATTTGGCGGGTCACTATGCTCCTATTGCGGACTTTGAACTCTGCCGTAAAGCCGTAGAGGCTGCAGAAAAACGCGGTTATACTTATCACGTAGGTAATGTCTTTTCTGCCGACATCTTCTATTGCGAAGACGAGCGAAAAGCTAACTGGACAAAAATGGGCGTGCTAGCTGACGAGATGGAAGCTCCTTCGCTGTATATGAACGCTGCCCGTGCCGGAAAGAAAGCACTGGTGATTTGTACCGTAAGTGATCACATCCTCACTGGTGAAGCCACTACCGCTGAGCAACGCCAGAACTCGTTCACAAATATGATGGACGTAGCTTTTGATATTATCGGATAATGCGGACCTATCATTTATCAATAGTATTAGCATTTCTGCCCCTGGGTGTAATAGCCCAGGAGCAGAGTGCCCCTGCAGAAGAACAGCCGGTTCCAACGCAGCAGACTGAGGTACAACAACCTCAAGAAGTATCAAATCAGGCAAAAGAGCAGCCCCAAAAGAAGTCGTCGCCGATATTCACCGGTTTTAGTGGAGGAATGATGATACACGGCGGATATCTGTTCTCAGACGATCCACGCAAAGTATTCAGTAGTAGCGGATTAGGGAATGAAGACTATGTAAAAGGACTTCCGCAAAAAGGATTCTGCTTTGGTTTAGGAGGTGCGTTGCGCGTACATCTGTTGGATCATATTCATGTGGGAGCAGAAGGTTTTGTCAGTACAATGCCCCTTATGGGAACAGGGTCCAATATACGTAGCGGATGGGGAGGAGGATTTTGCGATGTATATACTACCTTTGGAAAAATACACCCGTTCATCGGTATTACTGTAGGAGGTGGAGCCATGAGGCGACTCTATGTTCCCGACCAAGCTGCGTCTGTCAGTTATATGACCTCAGATAGCACATACTACAATGCCGCATATACTAAAACTCCTTTCTTTCTACTAGACCCATATATCGGTCTGGAAATCAGTTTGAGAGCTCATTTGGCTTTACTTATTCGCATTGACTATATGCTTCCGTTCGGCAAAACGAACAGCCGACTAACGGATAATGTGAAGTGGAGTAATTTTATGTCCCCTTCGGGACCTCGCCTATATGTAGGTGTCATGTTTGGAAAAAATAAATAAAAATAGATATAAATGGATAAAAACACTTGGATTGGTTTTTTACTAATCGCCGCAATTATTGTGGGATTTACGATGCTCAACCGCCCTTCAAAAGAGCAATTAGCAGAGCGTCAGCGTATACAGGATTCTATTAATGTAGCCCGCATGGCAGACGCCGAGGCTCAACGTCTGTCGGACTCCATCAGTACGCAATTAAACGATATTATTCCTTCTACACCGGAGGAAGAGAACAAACCTGAAGAACAATGGGTAACACTTCAAAATAATCATCTGCGCCTGACCCTTTCTTCTTACGGAGGTGCTATCCAACGTGCAGAATTGCTTGACTATCACGCTTCAGGAGATAGTGTAAACCCGTTGTGCCTGTTCCGCGCAGATGAATCTTCTTTCGGTTTCACACTTGTTACCATCAACAATCGTATTCTGCAAACCTCCAAGCTGATTTTCACTCCCGTTGCTTGCGAAGAACCGAATAAAGCAATCATGCGTTTACCTAGCGCATCTGAAGATGCATGGTTAGATTTCGTATATGAGTTATCAGACAACTACATGGTACATCTGGCTCTTGAACCGCATAATATGCAACAAGTATTAGCACAGAATACCAATTCGCTCGAACTACAATGGCGTCAACTTATTCCGCAGCAGGAACAAGGACGAAAATTCGAAGAGCGTTATGCCCGTCTCCAGTATATGTTGGTAGGCGGTGATATGGAAGAATTAAGCGAAGGGAAAGATGATAGCGAGAAAGAATCAGCACGGGTAAGATGGATTGGATATAAGGATCAGTTCTTCTCATCAGTGCTCATTGCAGACGAAGCCTTCACATCGTCACAGTTCCAATCTACAGTGCAGGGACGTCATTCCGGTTATATTAAAGAATACAATACTCATACTTCTGTTCCTTTTGATATCACCGGGAAGACCCCTACCGGATTCCGTTTCTACTTAGGTCCAAACCATTACCACACACTTAAAGCATATGATGAAGGAGTAGCGAAAGAGGACCGCTTGCATCTGAACAAACTGGTTCCGCTGGGATGGAAAATAGTCAGTTGGATTAATACGGCACTTGTTATCCCTATGTTTGACCTCTTCACCGGCTGGGGACTACATATTGGTATTGTTATATTATTGATGACTATTGTAATCAAACTGATTATCCTGCCATTCGTCTTTGTCTCTTACAAATCAAGCGCAAAGATGCGTGCCCTTAAACCACAGTTGGATGCCATCAATGAGAAATACCCGGCAGAAAAGATGCAGGAACGCCAGCAGGCTACCATGCAGTTATACCAGCAGGCAGGGGTCAGTCCGATGTCCGGTTGTCTGCCTATGCTATTCCAATTCCCAGTACTGATGGCTATGTTCTGGTTCTTGCCTACCGCTATCGAGCTTCGTGGAAAATCACTCCTTTGGGCACCGGACCTCTCTACCTACGATGCTGTTTTCCAGTGGGGCTTCAATATCCCGTTGTTAGGCGACCATCTGTCACTTTTCTGTTTGCTGATGACCATCTGTAACTTTGGATATACCTATATCACGATGCAATCTCAAGCAACAGACCCGAATATGAAGTTTATGAAGTACATGATGTATGCTATGCCTCTCATGTTCCTCTTCATCTTCAATGACTATGCAGCCGGTCTGAGTTACTACTACCTCTTGTCGCTCTTCTTCACCATCTTCCAGACTATGATCTTCCGCTGGACGCTGAACGATGAGAAAATGTTAGCGGAGATAGAGGCTAATAAAAAGAAAAAAGCCGGAAAACCAAAGTCCGGCTTTATGGAGCGTCTTGAAAAGATGCAACGCGAGCAGCAACGTTTAGCTCGCGAGCAGGCTAAGGCGGCTAGCAAGAGAAGATAACTCTCTGTTGACCAGTTTCTGACCTGCATCCGACAGCGTTACACCGTCCTGTTCGAGGAGCTGCTCATAATGAGCGCACTCGAGCATAGGACTGGTAATATCAACAATATGAATACATTGCACAGCCGCCAAGCGGAACAGAGCCAGATTATATAAAGCATGGATATTACGCAACCGCTCTATATTTCCTCCTAACCAGTAAAGCAAGTTTTTACGTTCCTGCGTACTCATGCCACGGGTGATATACGCGAAATAACGGTTCTCATCCATAATAGGAAGGCTAACCAATACCGGTTCCAGGCCTTGAGCACGAACTTGCGCGATTTTGTTAGTATATAATGCTTTATAAGCAACTAAATCATATTTAGGCTCATGGTGACCACTCGGATTTGATGCAATAGCATTCCAGTCAAACTGTAAACCACTCTCGGGTTGGATAACAAATGTCTTGTCCATAACTATGAGTTTTAAAATTCGATGCAAAATTACAGCTTTTAAAGCAGGTCTGCAAGAAAATGTGATTAGGGACAAAAAAAAGTGACGAAAACAATAAAATATTGACTAAAACAGCTATATTGTGACGAAAAAAGTACATTTTGGATTTTGTCACACTAACATAGGAGATTAAATTATGCCTAAAATTCCAGCTTTTCTACAATCAGTAACCGCCACACTGGCACATATATTGGCGTTACCTATATTCTTTTTAGGTTTTATTTTGATATACGACAGCCTTTGGATTGACAAGTTTCTGGAAGCCGGACTTGGTATAATATTCAATACCTTAATGCTGGCCAGTATTCTTATTGCCATTTTGATTCCTTCACGGGTCAGCATAATGGTAATAGGAAGACAATGGCGTCTAAATTGGTGGCAGTATATCATATGGTCATTCGGAGAATTCTTTGTTTTCGCCTGTTTCGCAGCATTGTATATGGCACTTATATATGGTACTTACGGCTATTTTCCTGCATTAGGAGAATGCCTAAGACTAACCTTTGCCGTTCTCTCCTATCCATATATCATTCTGGATCTTCTAATGGCACTTATCCGCCCTGATGAGAAACAGGTTGCGGAAGAAGACCTGGTACGATTTACAGATACTACGGGTCGGTTGAAACTAGTGATAGCGCACGATGTGATTCTGTTCATTGAGGCGCAGGAGAACTATATCTCCATTCATTATATGGAGGGTCAGAAACTCAAAGAATACTCGCTACGCCAGTCTATGCGGGGTATAGAAGAATTGATGGAGAAACATGGTATTATCCGTTGCCAACGCTCATATTTCGTTAATCCGCGCCATGTGACGGTATTGAGACGAGATAAAGAAGGATTCATCCAGGCGGAACTGGATGTAGCGAACAGCAAACCGGTTCCTGTATCGCCTAAATACTACGAACAACTAAGCAACCTATTGTAGTGCATTGACGAGCATGCCGCATGCCGCCAGGATATCTTCACCACGTGAACGCCGGATCGTGGTGGTGATACCATTCTCTGTCAAATAGTCGCGTAACCATTCCATCTGTTTTTCATTGGAAGCGGGGAAATGGCGTTCCTCAATATTGGTTTGCGCTACACGCTCAACTCCTTCATGAAAACGGATAAGATTGATTCGGCAGTTTAATCCGCGCAAGAGACGTAATATCTCCTTGGCATGACGGGGAGAATCGTTCTTTCCGCCCCAACAGATATATTCAAAACTGACCCGGCGCTGGTGTGCCCAATCATATTGTTTCAAAAGTGAAATAACTTCTGTGATAGACATTAACTTCTCAGCCGGCATGATCTGCGCACGCTCGTTTACAAAGGGGTTGTGCATAGATACCGCCAGATGGCATTCACTCTCATCCAAGAAGCGTTTCATTGCCGGAATGCCCACTGTAGACACCGTAATACGTTTAGGAGACCATGCACACCCGTAGGAAGCTGTCATAATTGCCAGAGATTGCAATACTTCATCCAAATTATCCATCGGTTCCCCTTCACCCATATAAACGATATTTGTGAGTGCAGGCTGCTGCTGAGAGACAGCCAAAGCATCTACTTCAAATATCTGGTTGAGAATCTCTCCCGCAGGCAAATGACCTTGAAAGCCTAATATCCCGGTCATACAGAAACGGCAGCCCATCTTACAACCGGCCTGGGTCGATACACAGAGCGTTGCTCTTTCCTCCTCCGGAATATAGACCGTTTCTATGAAACAGGATTTGGAAGCAGAGGTTGGAGAGTGGAGTATAGAGATTTCAAAGAGATATTTGCGGGTACCATCAATGCTGACGGCCTCACGGACAGGAGCATGGCGACCGATGGTATAGCGCTCTTTGAGAGCTTTGCGTCCCTTGAGGGAAATATTAGTCATCTCATCAATCGTCTTCACCCTGCGCACATAGAGCCACTCTGCCAACTGCTTGCCGGCAAATTTCTGTAAACCAACACTTTGGGCGATAGTTTGCAGTTCCTCCAATGTCTTGCCTAAGAGAGCCTCCATTTATGATTTATGATTTATGATT
>DEIW01000191.1:0-126 GCA_002352705.1 Bacteroidales bacterium UBA2764
TTCAGTCCACGCAGGATAGAGATCGTCGCGGCCTCGTCCGGCTCATCAACCATTACTTTTTGGAAACGCCTCTCGAGTGCCTTATCGGTTTCAAAATACTTCTGGTACTCATCGAGTGTCGTAGCA
>DEIW01000191.1:232-6653 GCA_002352705.1 Bacteroidales bacterium UBA2764
CTCATCGATGAAGAGGATGATCTCACCCGCAGCGGCAACCACTTCGTTGACTACGCCTTTGAGTCGCTCCTCAAACTCGCCTTGGTATTTAGCGCCCGCAATAAGGGCTCCCATGTCGAGAGAGTAAATCTGTTTCTTCTTGAGGTTCTCCGGCACGTCGCCTCGTACGATACGATGCGCCAGACCTTCGGCGATAGCTGTCTTACCGACACCCGGCTCTCCAATAAGAATAGGGTTGTTCTTCGTTCTGCGGCTAAGGATCTGCAGAACACGTCTGATCTCGTCATCTCGACCGATAACGGGATCCAGTTTGCCTTCCTGCGCCCGCTCGCAAAGGTTTATTGCGAACTTCTTCAGATTTTCGTTTTGGTTGTTTTGATTCGTTGCATTCATAGTTATGTGTGTTTTAGTTGTTTTTTCTACACAATGAACTACAAACCCCGCGCCAAAATAAAAGAGACTGCCATTTTGTCAGTCCCTTTTCTGTCTATTCTCGATTATACCATTCTTCCAACAGCTGATTAAACTTTCTCCTATCACCTATTTTTGCCCATTGTATCACATCCTCGGTATGGTCCTCGAAATGGAGAGTTACTGTTCGGCGCCATTTCCATTGTTTGGGCTTTAGTTTACTCCATCGGCTAGTCTCTAACCCGCGCATTTTACAAAGGATTACGCGCACGCCTGTAGGCAACTCTTTACATACCTCATATGCCATCCGTCTGTTGCCGATAACCTCTTTATCAATGGTCTTAACGTGTCCTGAAGGGTAGAAACATATCTCTTTCCCTTCGGCAAGGCTATCTATAGCGATGCGGCTTAACCGGCTGGCAGCAGCAACTCCTTCTTCACGTGTCATAGCGCTTTTCTGCAAATCAGGAACCTCTATGGCATCTCCTAATTTAAGTACTCTCCCGTATAACCAATGGCGATAAAAAGCTTCGTCTGTCATAGGACGGATAGGCAGCCACCATTCTTCGCTAAAAAGGATGATAGGGTCGATATAAGCGGTATGGTTGGGCAGTACCAAATGTATTCTTCCGTCACGCAGCACTTCCTCGCCTGAAACCTGCACGTCATAGTGCAAGTGAATAAAAAATCGGATAATTTTTCCAAGTGTAAATCGATTCATGCTGCAAAATTACTATATTTTTTTGAATTATACAAATTAAAATGTTCTTTTTTGCAATATCGATATGACAAAAATAATTTATTTTTGGTTCAATCAAAAAAAATGAGTAATTTTGCACTCGTTTTGCAAAATATATATGTATACGATGTATAAAAAAGTCATATTTTTTGTTTTTGTAATAGCGTATATATTGCCTGTCCGGGCTGCAGATACGTTGCATTATACGCTTGATCAATGCCACCAGATGGCACTGAGTAACAGTTCCTCAGCCCGTATCCAAGAGGAGGCTCTGTTGGTAGCGAAATACAACCGTCAGGCTGCTTTGGCAGCTATGTTTCCACGGGTGAGTGCACATGGAGGTTATATGTGGAATTCTCGTAATCCGCATCTGGCTCCGGATCAAAAACAATTACCTTCTTTGGGCGGTACGGCTATAGCCTCGCCGGATGGAAATCCCTCTTTCCAGTGGTCCGAAGATAGTTGGTTCAGTACTCTGGCCTCTGATTTCGCCGGCACTCCTCTTGAAACGCCAATTCTCAATCTGCAGAACAGCACGGGAAACGTAATCGCCAATGCTTACCAGAAGGTCTATGACGCGTTAACCCTCGATCTGGAGCATATCGTCGTAGCGCAGGTAGGAGTTGTGCAGCCTATTTATGTAGGCGGGCGCTTGACTCAAATGTATAAGATAGCTAAGTCTGCAGAGAAAATAGCCAACATCCGTTCGGAAGCCAAACATGATGATATCATTTATAAGGTAGATGAGGCGTATTGGAGAATGGTCTCTGTAGCACATAAAAAAACATTGGCAGACCAGTACCATGCCTTGCTCTGTCAGTTGGAGCAGGATGTGAAGGAAGCGGTAGATGAGGGAATGGCTACCCAGTCGGATCTGATGAAAGTGACTACCAAACGTGGAGAAGCAGATGTGAAGAAACTGCAGGCAGAGAATGGTTTGACCCTCTCCCGTATGGCTCTGGCTCAGATATGCGGATTACCGTTATCAGAGTTGTTTACCATTGATGACTCCGGCTTGTCGGATCTTATTCTGCCTCCGGAGTATATAGATGCCAGTGCTTGTGTGGACCGTCGCTCGGAAATGCAATTGTTCGAGGAAGTGGAGAAGATAGCCAAGTCTTCGGCAAAACTGGCATCTGCCGGACTCCAACCTAATATTTTAGCCTCCGCCAGTTATGTGTACACGAATCCGAACGTGGAGAACGGTATCCGCAATGACTGGAAAGGAACAGGATTCTTTACAGCCGGAGTAGTGCTGAACGTACCTATTGCTCATGCAGATGCTATCCTGCGTTACAAGTCCGCAAAGCACGCTGCGAAGATTGCTACTCTGAAAGTGGAGGAGACACGTGAATTGCTGACATTACAAACCACCCAGGCTAATCAGAAATTGCTGGAAGCACAGCAAAAAATCGCTATGGCGCGCCTGAACCAACGCAACGCAGAGGAAGTGCTGCGTATGGCACGTGAGTCCTATGATGCAGGTATGATTACTGCTTCCGATTTGATGATGGCGCAAACATCATGGTTGTCTGCGGCTTCCGAAATGGTAGATGCCGAGGTCGAGGCGAAAACTATAGAGACACAATTACGTAAATATTTGAGACAATTATAATAAGATATATGAAAAAAGAAAAGGAAGGAAGTCTGCTACTTGGCGTTATAGCCCTACTGGCAGTAGTAATCATTGTCGCTTTGGTAGGCATTTTGGCTATCAAACCGGAGAAAATCCTCATTCAGGGCGAGGCAGAGGCTACTGAATACCGTGTGTCGGGAAAAGTACCGGGACGTATAGAGATGTATTGCTATGAAGAGGGGGAGATGGTGAAGAAGGGCGATACTCTCGTAGTAATCTATTCGCCGGAGGTCGAGGCGAAGAAAGAGCAGGCATTAGCTGCTCGTGATATGGCCGAGGCAGTTAACCAGAAGGCCAAGAACGGAGCTCAGAAAGAGCAGATTACAGGAGCTTATGAACTCTATCAGAAAGCACTGGCAGGCGAAGAGATCTACCGTAAGAGTTTTGAGCGCGTGCAGCGTTTATTCGAAAAGGGGGTAGTTAGTGCTCAAAAACGCGATGAAGTAGAGGCGCAGTATAAAGCTGCTTCTGCTACTGTGAAAGCAGCGAAGAGCCAGTATGACATGGCGCTCGCAGGAGCCCGTGAAGAGGACAAAGCCGCCGCGAAAGCACAAGTGGCAAGAGTGGATGGTATATTGAAAGAAGTAGCTGCGGCAGAAGCGGAGCGGTATTTGCTGTCTCCCTGTGATGGAGAAGTGTCGGAGCGGTTCCCTAAAGTAGGAGAACTGGTAGGACAGGGTAGTCCGGTCATGGCTATTGTGGATATGAACGATGTCTGGTTCACATTCTCGGTACGCGAAGATATGTTGACCTCCTTTACAAAAGGAAGCCAGATAGATGTCCGCATTCCGGCTCTCGGAAATGAAAAAACATATCCGTTGATTGTCACATACGTCAAAGCTATGGGAACTTATGCCACCTGGCGTACTACCAAGCAAAACGGTGGGTATGACGTTCGTACTTTCGATGTGAAATGCCGTCCTATGGCTCCTATAGATGGCTTACGCCCCGGTATGACCGCTTTGGTAATTGAGGAAGACTGATTAACCGGGTGAAGGATATTCTTATTCATATTTGGCAAGTCTTGTTGCGGGAACTGAAGATAATCGTTTCCCGTCCGCTTTATCTAACTGCTTCTATCGGAGTGTTTCTTTTTTGTATGCTCTTTTTTATGACCCTCATGGAGAAGGGGGCAGCGGAGAAAATGCCGGTAGCAGTAGTGGACTTGGACCAGACCTCCATCTCCCGCAGGGTTTGTCATGAGATGCAAGCTACGTCTTCTACGGATATTATCTTGATTACCAATTCCTTCCAGGAGGCACGCGAGGCAATGCAGCAAGGACACATATACGGCATATTCGTTATTCCGGAGGGCTTTTATGCGGACTTGGTAGCTTTCAAACGTCCCCGTCTGGATTTCTATATCACCAATGCCTATACCGTAGGAGGAAATACTGCCTATAAGCAAATGCTGACCATGGCGAATCTGGCTTCCGGAGCGTTCCAAAGGGAAGTGTTGCGGAAGAAAGGTATGCCCGATGACGTCATCATGAATCGTATTCAGCCGCTGGCAATTGATGCGCACATGTTGGCGAACCCTTGGGGTAATTATTCCATTTATCTGGTCTCAACAGTCCTGCCCGGTATTCTCGGGTTGATAGCAATGATGCTTACCATTTTCTCGATTGGTTTTGAACTCAAATCACGCACTTCGAGGGAATGGCTCCGCGCAGCGGGTGGAAACTACACCATCGCAATGATAGGGAAACTGATACCTTATACGGTGATTTATCAGGTGCTGGGCATAGTATGCCATCTGATGTTGTATAACATTGCCGGATTCCCTGTCTATGGCAGCCATACGCGTTTGTTGCTCGGGTTGTTGATTTTTATCATGGCGATGGAGATTATGGGGATTGTGATGATTGGCTGTCTGCCTACTTTACGTGATGCACTTTCAGTAGGGGCTCTATATGCAATGCTGGGGTTCTCCCTTTCCGGATTTACCTATCCGAACATGTCCATGTTACCGGTAGTACAGGCACTCAGCAATCTGGAACCGTTACGCCATTACTATCTCATATACGTAAACGAGGCACTGATGGGAGCTCCTCCTATCAACAGTTTGCCACACTCAATGGCGCTGGCTGCATTTATAATACCGGCTCTTTGTGTGGCACCGCGTCTGCATCGCGCACTTATTTACCAGAATTATCCGCTTAAATAATCATGTCACGCTATTTATATCATCATTGGTTGCAGTTTAAGGAATCGGGATTTGTGTTTATCCATGAACTCCAGAAGATTTTCCATGACTCAGGTGTGATGGTTATTTTCTTCTTGGGAACGTTGGCATACCCGTTCCTTTATAAAGCCATGTATTGGAACGAGCAGATTACCAATATCCCCGTAGCAGTGGTAGATTTGAGCCAATCGCCCGATAGCAGGGCTTTCCTGCATCGGTGGAATGCCTCGCCGGATGTCAAAATGGCTTATTCCTGCAACTCAATGGCAGAGGCGGAACAGTTGCTCCGGGACCAGAAAGTACATGGTATTATCTATTTCCCGCGTGATTATGCAGCCCAACTGGCGGATCCGCTTGGTCAGGCGCACATATCGCTATATTGTGATATGTCCTCTTTCCTATATATGAAAGGAATCTACCTTTCCTGCAATCAGGTAATGCTGGAGTCTATGCGTAATATCCAGATAGACCGATATGAATATATGGGCTACGGGAAAGAGTTTTCTTGGGCGCTCGTGCAGGACGCGCCTTATACCGAGACAGCCCTTTTTACGCCTACCGGAGGGTACGGCTCATTCCTCATCCCTGCGGTGCTGGTGATGATTCTGCATCAGACGCTTTTCTTCGGTATCTGTATGTTAGCAGGAACGGTGAGAGAAGAACGTACAGAGTTGTATCGTATCCCGGGACGTAAACGCGGCTATTCTGCACTCAGGACGATTTTAGGAAGAGGAGCGGCGTATTTCTTGATATATTATGCCCTTGCGGCAATTCTGCTCGGCTTGCTGCCAAGGCTCTTTAATCTCCCGCATATAGGCGCCATTGAAGATGTATTGCGTTTGAACGTACCCTTTATCCTGTCGGTCATTTTCATGTCGATATGCGTAGGTTTTTGTATCCGCAACAGGGAGTCCGGATTAGTATTGCTAATCTCCACCTCGCTCGTATTCCTCTTCATTGCCGGTATCTCGTGGCCGAAAGAGATGATTCCCGCAGGATGGAGGTATATCTCCTATTTGATTCCTTATACTTGGGCAGCCAACGGATTCATACACATAAACTCCATGGGCGCATCGCTTTTTGCAACGCGCACCGAATATCTGGCTTTGTGGGGATTGACGGCGGGCTATTTCACTCTCGCTACGGTAATGTTCCTTATCGCCGGATACCGTCGAGACCGTAAAGAGAGCCGTCTGGCTTCTTTATCAGGAGCTGACCCGCTTTCAGTATCTTCTGATTCTTCGGCAACTCAAGAGCCGGAGACACCGATTCAATAGCTTGAACCTCATTGTAGAAATTCTTCATGTAGTACGGCGCACATACCTGTTCCGCTGTTCTGGTAGCCGTTACAGAGGCGGTCTTGTTGATAGCATGGCCGGTAGTTGACTTGTCCTCATTCCAGAAGCCGCGATTAAGCCATGAGTTGATAACGGTTCCTTTGTCGCCGTTA
>DEIW01000191.1:6678-6967 GCA_002352705.1 Bacteroidales bacterium UBA2764
GAAACCAGTAGTTGATACCGTTTACGTTTGCCAGGGGCTTTAATGCATCTACCAAGTCTTTCACGAAATTATACTGGCCGGTTACGTCGCATGTCCATACATCGCGGGTGTCTTTGTTGACGCCGGAAGATGGCCACCATTGGAAGTTATATGCGCATTCGACAATCTGCACCTGTTTGGTGGGGAATTTCTTTCCCAAGTAATTGATGGCACTGACTAAATTGCTCTTGTCACTTTTGCCGGTTACTTGTGCGTCAGTCAGATAGCCGTGCCAGAACGGGTAGTAACT
>DEIW01000191.1:7003-7726 GCA_002352705.1 Bacteroidales bacterium UBA2764
TAATAGTAGAAGTTATATGCAGAGTTCGTGGGGCGGTCGGTATGAATAATAATCTTTGCATCTGGGCAAACCTCGCGAACGGTATTACACCCTGCTTTCAGTAGTCCGAGATAACCGTCCCAGTTGTCACCGGCCTTATCATACGGATGCACCTGAATGCCGCAGAGTCCGTACATGATTTCATTGCCCACTTGTACCAAATCCGGTGTTGCGCCAGCTTCTTTCAAGGTATTCAGCACCTTTCCGGTATAAGCGGCTACACTATCCGCCATGGCTGCGTCATTGAGACCTTTCCATACTGCCGGAGCCTGAAAATGGGTGGCATCCACCCATGTGTCGGAATAATGGAAATCCAGCATGAAATAGGCTCCTGCATCTTTGATGCGCTTGCCGAGTTGGGTGACGTACGCCAGATCCTGGCAGACAGAGGGATTGCTGCTGCCGTCTTGGTCTTTCTTGGTCGGATTGACAAAGATACGTACACGGAAAGTGTTCCAGCCACAGTCGTTGACAAACCATGTAATAAGATTGCTGATATTTTTGTTCTTGGCATCCTTATAAGCCGAATTGTATTGCTCATATAACGGTAATGCGGAAATGTCACCGCCTACATAGCGCGTTTGTGCATACATGTTCGCGCTCATGATGGTGCTCAACAAAAAGAAAGAAATGATTTTTTTCATAGTACTGATGATAATTTGCCTGCAAAGGTACTGCTTTTTT
>DEIW01000152.1 GCA_002352705.1 Bacteroidales bacterium UBA2764
GGATTATGTTTTTTTATTTTCTTTTGATAAGAATTGCCGCATTGTTTGGTCATCGCAAAGCTCGGTTGCTCGTTGCGGGTCAGAAAGCTATACGGATGGACGGAGACAAGGTTACGGTTAACGGTAAGGAATTGCCCCAAAACGCCATATGGATTCATGTATCATCCGTAGGTGAATTTGAGCAAGCAAGACCGCTGATAGAGAAGTTAAGCGGTAAACGAAAGATAATACTGACTTTCTTCTCTCCTTCGGGTTATGAGTTAAGAAAGAACTACGATAAGGTAGACGGCGTCTGCTACCTACCGTTCGCCACACGCCGCAACGCCCGCCGTTTCATTGAGTCGCTGCAGCCCAAAATGGCTATCTTTGTGAAATACGAATTTTGGCCTGCTTACCTTCGCGAACTGAAAAAAAGGAATATTCCTACCTATTCCATCTCTGCTATCTTCCGCGAGAAACAGCTCTTCTTCCGTCCGTGGGGCGGCTGGTACCGCCGTTTGCTGACCTCTTTCACCCGCATCTACGTGCAAGACGAGGCGTCCAAGACATTATTAGAGAAATACGGTATTACAAAAGTCAGCATCTCCGGCGACACACGTTTTGACCGTGTACACGACGTGATGCAAACGGCTCAGACCAGAAACGCCGCACGTCTGGCTCCCGTCCATGAGTTCACGGAGAACTGTGAGCGCGTGATTGTAGCCGGTAGCAGTTGGCCGAAAGACGAAGAATTATTAGTGCGCTATGTGAATGAACATCCGGATGTGAAACTGATTCTCGTCCCGCATGAGATAGACCCGAAGCATTTGCATTTTATCTTTAACTTATTAGAGGGACGTTTTGTGCGTTATTCTGCGCTTGAGCAACAGTCTTCGCCGGTAATCCGCCGCAGCCTGATGCAACATGTCAATGTTTTGCTGATTGATACAATCGGTTTGTTATCGTCTATCTACCGGTTCGGACAGGTAGCGTATATAGGCGGAGGTTTCGGAGTGGGCATACACAACACGATAGAAGCGGCTGTATATGGCGTCCCTGTTATTTTTGGTCCTAACTACCTCCATTTCCGCGAAGCGAAAGGGCTGATAGCAGAGGGGGCTGCCTTTAGTATCCATTCCTACACGGAATTAGAGAGTGCGCTCAACAACGCCCTCGAACATCATCGCGAGATTGGAGCGAAATCGGCTTCCTACGTAGAATCGGAGATTGGCGCTACAGAAAAGATCTACGGTGAACTTTTCGGTCATTCCTAAGTTTAATTTGTAACACATAATTCAATCATATGGCACAAAAACCAAGTATTCCTAAAGGCACGCGGGACTTCGGGCAACTCGAAATGGCGCGCCGTAACTATATTTTCAATACCATCCGTTCGGTATTCGGTCTCTATGGCTTCCAACAGATAGAGACGCCGGCGATGGAGAACCTCTCCACCCTCATGGGCAAGTACGGAGAGGAAGGCGACAAACTGCTTTTCCGCATTCAGAACAGCGGAGAAAAAGCGGCTCTTACTCCCGAAAAGGGGTTAAGGTATGACCTTACCGTCCCATTCGCGCGTTATGTCGTACAGCACCGGGAGGAAATCACTTTCCCTTTCAAGCGATTTCAAATTCAGCCGGTATGGCGGGCTGACAGACCCCAAAAAGGGCGCTACCGCGAGTTCTACCAGTGTGACGTGGACGTCATAGGTAGCGACAGCCTCATCGGCGAACTGGAGTTGATACAGATTGTTGAAGAGGTATATCGACGCTTGGGTATCAATGTTTGCCTGCATATCAACAACCGGAAAATACTGGCAGGTATCGCAGAGGTCATCGGAGAACCGGACAAGATGATTGACATCACCGTTGCTATTGACAAACTCGACAAGATAGGAGTGGAGGCGGTCAACGACGAACTCCGCGAACGCGGGCTTTCCGACGAAGCAGTAACCAAGCTGCAACCTATCTTAACAACCCCACCCCAACCCTCCCCACAAGGGAGGGAGAATGATCCCAAAGCGAAGCTGGCTGAATTGCGTGAGTATTTAGCCTCCAGCGAGATTGGTCTGAAGGGTGTTGAGGAGATGGAGGAGATATTCAGTTTAGTAGAGGCCACAACTCCCTCCCTTAAGGGGAGGGCCGGGGAGAGGTTTTCCATCGAGCTCGACCTCTGCCTTGCTCGCGGATTGAACTACTACACCGGTGCTATCTTCGAAGTCAAAGCCTTGGACGCACAAATCGGTTCAATCACCGGCGGCGGACGCTATGACAACCTGACGGGCATCTTCGGCCTGCCGAACGTGTCGGGCGTGGGCATCTCCTTCGGAGCCGACCGTATTTACGATGTGCTCTCCGAGTTGAATCTTTTCCCAGAGGAATTGCAATCCGCTACGCAAGTACTCTTTGCTACCTTTGGTCAGGACGAACTCTGCTATGCTCTCCGGTGGGCTAAAGAGTTACGAGCTAACGGCATCGCCGTTGAAGTATACCCGGAGCCTACAAAGATGAAAAAACAGATGGGCTACGCCAATGACAAGAATATTCCTTTTGTCGCTATCGTGGGCGGCGATGAGATGGCACAGAACAAAGTGATGTTAAAGAACATGACTTCCGGCGAACAACAACTCGTCTCCTTGGACGAAATAATAAATGAGAAAATACGAAAATGAGTAAATGCGAAAATACAGAACGCCAGTTCAATGAAGTAACGGCTAAATGTCGGCAGATTTTTATTGACAAGATGCAGGACTATGGTCCCTCTTGGCGTATTTTCCGGCTGCATGGCATCACTGACCAACTATATATCAAAGTATGTAATATACGTCAAGTGCAGGAGACCGGCGTGAGTCTGGTAGGCGATGATATTGAGGGCAATCTCCGTGCGATAATCAATTACGGAGTTACGGCAATCATTCAATCACGCAAAGGCTTTGCCGATGCCGTGGATATAACCAACGACGAAGCCCTGCTCCTCTACGACAAGGTCTTAAACGAAGCTAAAGAATTGATGCTACGCAAGAACCACGATTACGGCGAAGCATGGCGCGAAATGAGCAAGGAGGGAATAGTAGACATGATTCTGGCGAAAGTGGTGCGCATCAAAACTATCGTAGAACACGGAGGAAAAACAATAGCTTCCGAAGGGGTGGAAAGCAACTTTTTTGATATCATCAATTATGCTGTTTTTGATTTAATACACTATACCAACGTATGAAAAAAAATCTTATTGCTCATATCATAGGCTCCGCGGCGCGCACATTGCTGGCAGTCACGTTCATTTTCTCAGGTTTTGTTAAAGCCGTTGACCCGCTGGGGACGGTTTATAAGATCGAGGACTACCTCAAAGCTTTCGGCGGGTTCTTCACGGACCTGCTTCCGCTCGCAGGAGTGGCTGCTGTATGTCTGATATTAATTGAATGGCTGTTAGGTACATGCATGCTCTTTAACATCCGTACCAACTGGACAAGCTGGCTCTCACTGGCTTTCTATCTGGTTATGACACCGCTGACGCTATGGATAGCTCTGACCAATCCGGTCTCTGACTGCGGCTGCTTCGGAGACGCATTGGTACTCACCAACTGGCAGACGTTCTGGAAGAACATCGTCTTCCTGAGTCTGGTGATAGTCCTGCTCATATGCCGCAAAGCTATCCCGCAGACCTTCTCTTGGTGGGCGGAACTCATGATAGTTGGCATTAGTATTGGTGCGTTTATCAATATCATATGCTACAGTTATAATCATCTACCGCCAATGGACTTCCGTCCGTACAAAATAGGGAATCACATCCCTACCCTCATGGAGATTCCCGAAGATGCTGAACCGGACATCTATGAGACTACACTGATATATGAAAAAGACGGTGTGCAACAGGAGTTCACCCTGGAGAACTACCCGAAGGGCGATTCCACTTGGACGTTTGTGGACCAGAAATCCGTACTCGTCAAGAAAGGTTATGAGGCACCCATACACGATTTCGAAATCCTGACTATGGAGTTTGAAGATATCACCTACGACATCCTTGACTCCGAAGAGCCTGTCACACTCGTCACAATGTATGACCTCAAGAAAACCGACCGCAAGCAGACGGACAAACTGCTGCGTCTCTATGCCGAGTGTACCATGCGCGGCGAGAAATGTTATTTCCTCACCGGTTCTGGAGAAGATGACATCTACGCCTTCGCCGAGGAGATAGGCATGGACGAACAAACGGCAGAACAAGTGTTCTGTACCATCGACCCCGTGACGCTGAAAACCATCGTCCGTGCCAACCCGGGTATGTTCGTCGTACAAAACGGAACAATCATAGAAAAGCATAACTTAAAACAATTATAAATATGGCAAGAACAAAAATGGTTGCAGGTAACTGGAAAATGAACAAGAACCTGCAGGAAGGTGTAGCGCTGGCTACCGAATTGAAAGAAGCAGTAAAGAACCCCTCATGCGCCGTGGTTATCGGTACGCCGTTCATTCATCTGGCTACCGTAGCGGAGCTGCTCAAGGGTTCGCCGATCAAGGTTGCCGCAGAGAACTGCGCAGACCATGAGAAGGGCGCTTACACCGGAGAGGTTTCCGCAGAGATGGTGAAATCGACCGGAGCAGAGTACGTCATCCTCGGTCACTCCGAGCGTCGTCAGTACTACGCAGAGAGCTATGAGATGCTGGCTGAGAAAGTGCGTCTGGCTCTGGCTAACGGTCTGAAGGTCATCTTCTGCATCGGCGAGGTGAAAGAAGAGCGCGAGGCAGGCAAGCAGAACGAGGTAGTGAAAGCACAACTCGAAGGCTCTGTATTCGGTCTTTCCCCAGAGGAGTGGAAGAACATCACTCTGGCATACGAACCCGTTTGGGCTATCGGTACCGGTCTGACTGCAACTCCGGCACAGGCAGAGGAAATCCACGCCTACATCCGTAGCCTCGTAGCCGCGAAATACGGCAAAGAGGCAGCCGAGGACACGACTATCCTCTATGGTGGTAGCTGCAACGAGAAGAACGCAGCAGAGCTCTTCGCATGTCCGGACATTGACGGCGGTCTGATTGGCGGTGCTGCTCTGGTAGCAGAGAAGTTCCTGGCTATCATCGCTGCACGATAACTAGTCGACTAGTCAACTAGTAAACTAGAAAACTATGGCTCTCATTAAGACCATCAATCGAAACGGCGAGATCCTCACCCCGCGCATTGCTGACGATGTATTCATGGCGGAGAACGCCACGGTCGTCGGCGATGTGACGGTGGGCGAGGGATCGAGCCTGTGGTTCAACGCCGTGCTGCGCGGCGATGTGAACACCATCACCATCGGCAAGCATTGCAACATACAGGACGGCGCAGTGCTCCACACCCTATATAAGAAATCGACCATCACGTTAGGCGACTACGTATCGGTAGGACACAACGTGACAATTCACGGCGCTGACGTAGATGACTACGCGCTTATCGGAATGGGCTCCACCCTACTCGACGGCGCACATGTAGGCGAAGGAGCCATCGTAGCAGCCGGGGCACTGGTGCTCAAGGGCACGCAGATCGGACCTCATGAGATATGGGGCGGTGTGCCCGCGAAGTTTATCAAGAAAGCCGACCCTGCGCAGACCGAAGAAATCAACAAGACGATTGCCAACAACTACGCTATGTACGCAAGTTGGTACGATGCGTCTATTGACGCAATTGATAATTGATAATTGATAATTATGTTCAAGCGAATATTACTTAAGTTGTCCGGCGAGAGCCTGGCGGGCGCCAACAAACAAGGCATTGATACCCAGCATTTGGCGGAATACGCCGAACAGATCAAAGCGATTGCCGGGAAAGGCGTGCAGATAGGTATCGTCATCGGCGGCGGAAATATCTTCCGCGGTCTGAGCGGTGCGCAGAAAGGTTTTGACCGTGTGAAAGGCGACCAGATGGGTATGTTAGCTACTGTCATCAACGCATTGGCGTTGTCTTCCGCTCTGGAAACAATCGGCCAGAAAGTACGTGTGCTGACCTCCATCCGCATGGAGCCCATCGGCGATTTCTACAGTCCGGCGAAAGCACAACGCCTGTTGGAGAAAGGCAATGTGGTGATTCTTGCCGGCGGCACGGGAGCACCCTATTTCACCACCGACACCGGTTCATCTCTCCGTGCGCTGGAGATCAAAGCGGATGTGATGCTCAAAGGCACACGTGTGGACGGTATTTACACCGCCGACCCGGAGAAAGAC
>DEIW01000118.1 GCA_002352705.1 Bacteroidales bacterium UBA2764
TCGCCGTTGATGGTGTGCTTCAGAGCCGAAGCAGCTACTGCGAACTCAAGGGCTGCACCTTGGTTGCCCGGGTATTTGAGCATACCGTGGATCAGACCGCCGGAGAAGCTATCACCACCACCTACGCGGTCGATGATCGGGTTGATCTCGTAACGCTTGCTCTGGTAGAACTCCTTACCGTTGTAGATCATCGCCTTCCAGCCATTGAACGTAGCGCTGAAGCTCTCGCGCAGCGTCGAAACAACATACTTGAAGCCGAACTCTTTCATCATCTGCTCGAAGATGCCCTTGTAGCCCTCAGCGTTCGTTTCGCCGCCTTCTACATCTGCATCGGGCTTGAAGCCGAGACACAGCTCTGCGTCTTCCTCGTTGCCGATACATACATCTACGTACTTCATCAGCGGACGCATGATCGAGATTGCTTTCTCGCTGGTCCACAGTTTCTTACGGAAGTTCAGGTCAACCGAAACGGTTACGCCGTGACGTTTGGCAGCCTCGCAAGCCAATTTGGTGATCTCTGCAGCCTTGTCCGAGATAGCCGGAGTGATGCCGCTCCAGTGGAACCATGTTGCACCTTCCATAATCTTGTCGAAGTCAAAATCTTTCGGATCAGCCTCAGCGATGGCGCTGTGGGCACGGTCGTAGATAACTTTCGATGGACGCATCGAAGCACCGGTCTCGCAGTAGTACAGACCTACGCGGTCGCCGCCACGAACGATGTACTCGGTGTTCACACCATAGCGACGCAGCGAGTTAACGGCAATCTGACCGATCTCATGTTTCGGCAGTTTGGTAACGAGATAAGCCTCGTGGCCATAGTTGGCGCACGAAATAGCCACGTTTGCCTCACCACCACCGGGGATGATACGGAAATGATCAGACTGAATGAAACGATCTTGTCCTTCCGGACTCAGGCGAAGCATAATCTCGCCCAATGTAATAATTTTAGCCATAATATTGAGATTTTAAATTAAATGATTTCTTAGAACTTGAAGTAATTCTTCGCGTTGTTGTAGCAGATGTCTTCTACCATCTGTTGAACGCGGGCTTTCTCGTAGCCAGTGTACGGGATCATGCCGTTCTCGATGTCATTGCCGAGGACGTTACAGAGCGTACGACGGAAATACTCATGACGCGGGTAGCTCAGGAACGAACGGCTGTCGGTCAGCATACCTACCATGCGGCTCAAGAGACCGAGGTTACTCAAAGCCATCATCTGCTTCTCCATGCCGTCCTTCTGATCCAAGAACCACCAACCGGAACCGAACTGAATCTTGCCCGGTACCGAACCGTCCTGGAAGTTACCCAACATCGTGGCAATCACTTCGTTAGCGCACGGGTTGAGGTTATAGAGAATGGTCTTTGCGAGGTGTCCTTCGCTGTTCATCTCATCGAGGAAATGACTCATGGCTTTTGCTGTCGTGAACTCGCCGATGGAGTCAAAACCGGTGTCTGCGCCGAGCTGAGCAAACATCTTGGAGTTGTTGTTACGGATAGCGCCGTAGTGGTATTGCTGGGTCCAACCCGAAGCGTAGTCCATCTCAGCCTGCGCGTGCAGGTAAGCGTGCTTGTACTGACGAATCTCATAAACGCTCAACTCCTTGCCTGCGAGAGCTTTCTGGAAGATTGCGTTGATCTCTGCGTCGGTGTACGGCTCATCGTAGAACTCCTCGATACCGTGGTCGGAGAGACGGCAGCCCATTGACTCGAAGAAGTTATGGCGTTTCTGGAGGGCATCTACCATGTCGGCGAAGTTACGAATCTCTACGCCGGCAACCTTAGCGAGTTTCTCGATATATGCTTTCCAAGTAGCGGCTTCGATGTTCATGCCTGCGTCCGGACGCCAAGTAGGCAACATGCGCACCTCTGCGGTCGGATCTTCCTTCACCATCTTGTGCCATTCGAGGCTGTCAGCCGGGTCGTCGGTCGTGCAGACGAGCTCTACGTGGTAGTGCTTCATCAGTCCGCGCGGACAGAACTTCGGGTCGTTGGCGATGAGGTCGTTGCACTTGTCATAGATAGCGCGTGCGGTCTCGGGATTCAGACGCTCCTCGATACCGAAAGCGGTCTTGAGCTCCAGATGAGTCCAGTGGTAGAGCGGGTTACGGAAAGTATAAGGAACGGTCTCTGCCCATTTCTCAAATTTCTCCCAGTCGGTGGTGTCCTTACCGGTGCAATAACGCTCGTCCACACCGTTGGAACGCATTGCGCGCCATTTGTAGTGGTCGCCCATGAGCCAGATCTGTGCGATGGATTCGAAACGCTTGTTCTCGGCAACCATCTGAGGAATAAGGTGACAGTGATAATCAATAATCGGCATCTTAGCCGCATGATTGTGATACAACTCCTGTGCGGTCTCTGTCTGCAGCAGGAAATCTTTGTCCATGAAAGGCTTCATAATTTAAAGAGATTTATTGTGTTAAATGAATACGTTTTTCCGCAAATTCATATATGTACGCATACTTTGCGACTGCAAAGTTACTAAAAATAAATGACATATGCAAGCATATGCCATTCTTTTGTCGTTTTTTCTCTCTTTGCGTCAATTTTTCCACATCAAACATCTAAAAATGCAGGGAGATTTGCGTATGTCAAAAAAAAATAGTACCTTTGCAGCGTTTTTTCGTGAACAATGGCAAGTTTATCAGACATACGGCAGCCGATCGAGTCGGAGTGGAAACAATACGAGCGTATTATGGAACAGAGCCTGCGTGCAGACAACAAATTGCAGCAGGAAGTGCTTCGGTATGTGGGTTCGCGTCGCGGGAAACAGTTGCGTCCACTATTGGTGTTGCTGAGTGCGCAGATATGCAATCCCGTTACCGACAAGACGCATAAGTCGGCAGTGGCTTTGGAGTTGCTACACACCGCAAGTCTGATTCACGATGATGTAGTAGATAGTTCCGACACCCGAAGAGGTGTAGAAGCCGTGCATACCAAATGGACCAACAAGGTAGCAGTGCTTATCGGAGATTATATGCTGGCGAAAGTAATCGGTCTGGTGGCAGAGGTGCGTAATATTCGTATTTTGGAAATTGTCTCTAACCTCGGTAAGAGCCTCTCAAGCGGAGAGATGGTTCAGTTGCATGTGGGACAGAGTATGTGGATTGACGAAGAGCGATACCTGCAGGTCATTGAACAAAAAACGGCTCAGTTATTCCAAGCGTGCGCTGAAGCGGGTGCCGAGAGTGCCGGCTGTACCCAGCGTCAACGGGCTGCCTTGCGCGAGTACGGACGTTATTTAGGAATATGTTTCCAGATTAAAGATGATATATTCGATTATAGCGATTTAGAGGAGATAGGCAAACCAACGATGAGTGATCTGAGTGACGGTAAAGTTACTTTGCCTCTGATAGAAGCACTGCGCCGCGCCCCGAAAGACGAGGCAGAGCATATCAAAGCGTTAGGCGAGCTGCTGGCTGCTCACAGCGAGGTGTTGGATACAGACAAGGCCCTTCAGGAAATCAAGGCATTTGTTTTGCGATTCAAGGGTGATGAATACGCCGTGCAGCAGATGCACGTATATAAAAAGAAAGCCACGGAAGCACTGTCTGTATTCCGTGACTGTCCTGAAAAAAAGAGTCTGTTGGCTCTACTCGACTACGCTATCAATAGAGTGCAGTAGAAGCCTAACCCCAACAATGTTCTACGAGCGTCCACCGGACGCTCGATCGAGCAGAGCTCTTCACCCGCAAAGGGAAGGGAAATAAGATTACAGGTCGGAATCTAAAGAATTGATGAGTTTCTCTCTCAGGGTCTCATCGGAGATGGTATTGAGGACATCTTTCATAAACGCGTTAACGAGCAGTTGACGCGCTTTTTGTTTGTCTATGCCGCGTTGCTGCATATAGAAGAGGGCGGACTCATCGAGTTGTCCTGTAGAGGCACCATGCGTGGCTTTGACATCATCGGCATATATCTCCAACTGCGGCTGGGTGCGCATCTCTGCGTCCTCGGAGAGCAGAAGGTTGCGGTTCGTCTGGTGCGCCTCTGTCTTCTGGGCGTCCTGTTCAATCTTCAGGTCTCCGATAAAATGCCCGCGGGCATGGTCGGCGAGAATGAATTTCAAGAGTTGGTTCGACGTTCCGCCTCCTACTGCGTGGGCGACATGCGTCTCTGTTGTGACGGATTCGTCGTTATGCAAGTATGCGAGGGCGTAAATCTCCGTAGAGCAGTTTTCGCCGGTCTGGGTGATGAAGATTTTGTTTGAAATTGTTTGAAGGTTTGAGCCTTCGGCTTGTTTGGAAGGCATATTCAACACGTGAATCTTCACATGCGAACCTGCCTCCTGAATAATACGGAGGTTGACGGATGGTTCATTGAGAAAGACACGCTCAAACGTCTCACCGGACTTAATATTTACTATTTGGTCATTTACCATGTACCATTTATTTAGTCATTTTGCCATTTAGAGGTTCAGTCCTTCGTAGCCTTTTTCTTCGAGTTCAAGGGCGAGTGTTTTGTCGCCTGTTCTGACAATCTTACCATCGGCGAGGACATGTACAAAATCGGGGACAATGTAGTCTAAGAGGCGCTGGTAATGGGTGATGACGATGGAGGCGTTCTGCGGTGTCTTGAGACGGTTGACACCTTCTGCGACGATACGCAAGGCATCAATATCCAGACCCGAGTCTGTCTCATCCAAGATCGAGAGACAGGGCTCCAACATTGCCATCTGGAAGATCTCGTTTTTCTTCTTTTCACCACCGGAGAAACCCTCATTGACCGAGCGGTTGTTGAGTTTGTCGGGCAGTTCGAGCAGTTTTTTCTTCTCGCGCATGAGTGTCAGAAACTCTTTCGGTGAGATGGGTTCTTTTCCTTCGTACTCGCGTTTGGCATTGAGGGCTGCACGCATGAAATTGGTCATGCTCACACCGGGAATCTCTACGGGGTATTGGAAAGAAAGGAACACACCTGCGCGTGCGCGCACCTCCGGCTCCATCTCCAGAAGGTTTTGTTCCTTCAGATACACTTCGCCGGAAGTGACCTCGTACGCAGGATTACCCGTGAGCACCGCAGAGAGCGTGGACTTGCCGGCTCCGTTCGGTCCCATAATAGCGTGTACCTCGCCTTCGTTGATGGTCAGGTTGACCCCCTTTAGAATCTCTTTGCCACCGATAGAGGCATGAAGATTTTTTATCTCTAATAATGTCTTGCTCATTTTCTAAAACCTTTGCGAGTGCAAAGGTACTACAAAAAAATGACATACGCAAGTGCGCAAGTCATTTTCTTTGATTTTTTGCATTATGTCACTTTTCACCAATCCATATTCTCGAGGAATATATCCGCTTCTGCAAAATCCGTCCATTCTCCCTGTGTGTTGTCTGTTTGTACGTACAGGGGCACTTCGTTAGCATGCGAGGAATGCATCAGATGCATCAGAGGATATACCGCCGCAAAAAGTAGAATGGCGGCAGCAGCGGCATAACGTAACCACAGACGTTTGGACGCCCGGCGACGGATGGCGCGTTTGAGTTCCTGTTCCTCGGTGTCAAAGAAACCTTCCGGCGTACGGTAAGGCGTCTGTTTTTGAACCTGTTCAAAAATATTTTCACATTTATTCATTTCCATATTTTCGCATTTATTCATTGGGGTATTTTTGAAGTAACATAGTTACTGATTCTCTCTTTTGCGTAGTGATAATTGGTTTTGGCGGCACTAACAGAGGAGCCTGTAATAGAAGCAATCTCTTCATACGGCAGTTCGTCATAGTACCGCAGGTTAAAAACCGTGCGTTGCATCGTAGGGAGTCTCAGAATAGCCTCCTGCATCAAGACTACCAATCTGTCGCTATTATCCGTATAGGGATCCGCGGAGAGGTTTTTAAGTAAAGCCGAGGCGTCCTCATCTTCCAGCGAAACAAGCTCCCGTTTATCCCTCAGCCATAACAAAGCTTCGTTCGTCGCAATCCTATAGACCCACGCCCGCTCATGATCCTCATCGCGAAGTTCCGATAGATGCAGATGTATTTGTATGAATGTGTTTTGCAATACATCTTGTGCATCTTCGTGCGTAACTACCATGCGCCGGATGTGCCAATAGAGCGGTTGTTGGTATCGTTCTATCAACTCTTCAGTGGTCTTGGTATGGAGGCTGAACAGACGCATTCTGTCAATGTTTTACTCGGGCTCTTCTTTCTTTCTCGTCCTCGAAGATTTGGTTGATTTGCGAGGGAGTCAGAATTTTCCGGAACTCATTATAATACTGCTCGCGTGTATCCAATATAGCACGGCTTTGGGCAAAATTATCCAATATCCGTTGCTCTATCTGTTCGTCGGTCAGCGTGGCTCCTTCCGCAGTCCTTTCATGCCGATATTGGTCATGGATAGCGCGCATTTGTTTGTTGTACGCCTTGTAGAGTGTGCCGAACTGCTGCGCTTGTTCCTCGTTCAGCGCAAAGGTCTCACTATAGTGACGCACCTGTTGTTCGATCCGCTGCATAGCCTGCTGTCGGTTAGCCGGTTGTTGCGCGTGCAGACTGATTGCCATAAGCATCGTCATGGCGATAATTATCATCTTCCGCATAGTATTGTTGTTTTGATAATAGACAAAAACCTATAAAACATTTTCAGTTATGGTATAACAAAAATTGTACCATTGCACGTAGTGCCTTTTCCTATAAGATGCAACAAACAGGAAAAAGTTAAAAGGAGATGCAAAATAAATACAAAGAAGAAACGGAAAAGCCGTGTCCGAATACAATTCTTAGCCGCAAGGGCAACGATTATTTTTTATCTCGCTTTGCTCGAACGATTGTTTCGAACGAAGCAGACGAAGAATAGGGCGGCATGATATGCCGCACAATGAACGCTGCAGAAAGCCCGATAGTATCGGGGATAAACGAAGAAAGAAAAACCTGCCTGCTCGGTGGCGGAGCAGGCAGGAGTCCGATAGATCGAGTTATCGGGTTATCAAGAGAGCGAAAGGGGTTATTTTACCTCTTGACCTTGGAGGGTATAGGTTTTGTTGCCGTGTAAGGTATCATTATTAGAAATACTGCATAATATAGTCATCTGTTATTTCACATCCAAAAGAAAGAAGCGGCATACTATTTTTATAGGCATATTGAAGTTTATGTTGCAATGACGTTCTTTTATTCTGATTGTGTCTATATTGATTTTTTGTATTAGAACAAGAGAAATAATAGTGATTGCACGCACTTAAATACTCACGTCGTTTTTGCATTTTACCTTGATTGCCCATTGGAGTGTGCATAGGATTAAGAATAATATCCGTTTCGTCAATAAGATTTTGGAAACGTTCTTGTAAACTACAATTATTAGAGAAACGGAAGACCACTCTATTATGTTCCGATTGAATGTTCGACAGTATGTTAATTTCTCCACACTGAAGAATCAAATACTTTTTCTCGTTGATTACTATTTTTCTGCGTTGTTCCAATTCTAAAAGTAATCTTTCAGCCAAATCTTCATTATTCTTTATTTCATTTGAGGTTGCAAACAACTGTTGTGAAAACAGATTTTTCACTTTTCCATTATGCACTAAAAATAAACAGTTCACATTATTAATGAATGTACTACTAACCACGTGACTAACTTCCAATAATGCAGTAACATTATGATTTTTCAATTTTCTTTCAAGCGCATAAATATCCGTTGGTTCAAGTATTGTTGAACCCGAGAATAGAACAAATGGTTCAGTTGCTCTGTTCAGAATGTTAACTGCACATTCAATTCGTTTTCTGCGATTAAGATCATACCGATAAGATACAAGTTGAATCATACGCACATTATTTTGTTATTACTAAATGCCCTTGAATGTCATATACTCGCTGATTAGTATTGATGAAGATTTTACCATTACGTAATGTTTTATCCGTTTTTGAGTATACGTTACAAGCATGTATTTCGTCTATTGCAGTAGGAATATAGAAATCTTTCCATTGCTCAGCTTCTTTATAAAGAGGTATACTATTCTGAGGAACATATAAAGGAATTGTTTTATCTACAGCGAGGAAGACGTTATTTCCTAATGTTGGAGGAACTACGGCATTACTGGTTATTGAAATTAGTGACGAGCATGAGAACAATGCCATTTCTCCAATATTCTTTACCCCATTGCCTATTATTATAGAATGAAGCGCTGTACAATGGTCAAATGCAATTCGTTTTATAGAGTTCACATTGTCTGGTATGTCAACCGTTGAAAGTGCTGTACAATAATAAAAAGCAGCTTCTCCTATTTCGTTAACATTATTACCGATAGATACGGATGTTAGAGAACTGCAATTCCCAAATGTCATATATCTTAAAGAATCCACACTATTACCTATTATTGCGGATTGCAGATTTGAACATTGAGCGAAAGCCCATTCTCCTATTGTAGTTACACTATTTGGGATATGTATAGACTGCAAAGAAGTGCAGTATAAAAAAGCCTTGTCACCTATTGTAATGATGCTATTAGGAATAGACACTGACTCTAATAATGAGCAATTGTAAAAGGCCTCCTTCCCTATATGTTGAACGCTACATGGAATTGTGGCAGAAGTGATTTTGCTCCCACTACATAATCTGTCTGGAATAGTTTCAACTTCATCTCCGAATACTATTTTTGACAGATATGATGTAGGCAACGGAGTGCTATACTCAATACTATTTACGTAATTCTTTGTATTCCAATAGACAGTTTTAATGCGACAGGCTTCAAAGGCAGCACTTGCAATACTTGAGACGTTTTTCCCGATAGAAATAGTTTCAAGACCTAAACAATAATAAAATGCATGTATGCCTATAGCTGAGACGTTATCAGGTATTTCAATGGCTGTCAATGATGTGCAATGTGAAAAAGCGAACTCTCCAATAGAAACCAATGTGCTTGGTAAAGTTAACGAAACCACATTGTCACAAGAAGAAAAAGCATGATTGCCAATGTGAGTTAGTCCCTCTGGTAATGATATTCTGTAAACATCAGAAGATATCCATGGACCGCCACTGCTATAATTTGTCATCTCTCCGTAGCCTGTAATAGTTAAATGTTTCGTGTCTTTATCAAGCTCCCAAGTAAGATTGTCACCACAAGTTCCAGAATAGGAACTTGCATATGTGGCATATACAAATGCCGTACAAATAATGAATAATAAAATAATCTTTTTCATGTCAAATGAAATAATAAAGTGTGAACATTCTCATACATTGGTATATTCGGGCTTCGACTCCCATCGTTTCCATTATATGCAGAAAGTCCACACTAACGTGCGAACATCCGCTATATTGAGGAAAACGATTACAATGTGTCGAAGATTGAATATATCCTTAATAAAGCAAATGCTTATTTATGTATTTTGTTTGTCTGTTGTTTTATGCCATAGGCGGATTTTTGTATTTGTTTTATCTGTCAAGATTGGCCGATAGATTATTTATGGTTTTACGTCGCGGAGAGGGACGATTTATTGATTTTGTTCCAAGTATTTTTCTATATCTTGTTCTGAGGGTAGTTGGAGACGGTATTTGCTAACAAAGACACTATCTTCCAAGCCTTCTGTTGCGTATTGTACCGTGGTCTTTCCGTAGTCTGAACAGAGCAACAAGCCAATTGGTGGATTGTCATCCGGCTGCATCACTTCGTGACGATAGTAATTGAGATACATATTCAGTTGTGAAGCATACTCATGGCGAAAACGATCGGTCTTTAGTTCGACAATCAAATGGCACTTGAGAATACGGTGGTAGAAAATTAAATCAGCCTTGAAGTAGTCATTGTCAATCAATATCCTTTTCTGGCGCGCTTCAAAACAGAAACCATTCCCTAATTCCAATAAGAACTGCTGCAAGTGGTTCAGAATAGCCGTTTCAAGTGTTGTCTCGGTATAAGCAGCTTGTTCCGGCAAGTCCAAGAACTCCAAAGCGACCGGATCGCGGATGATATCTTGCGGACGGATTGCAGGCCCTTTTGTGGCAGTCTTATGAAGGAGTTGCTTGTCTTTTGACAAACCCATCCGTTCATAATAGAGCGATGAGACTTGTCTGTCCAACTCCTTGATTGTCCAGCAACCGGTGATGGCTTCATGCTCATAAAAAGCACGCTTGAGTGGTTCCTTGATATTCGCAAGGTAAACCAAATGCGTGGCTGACAGGCTGTTAAACAGTTTGTCGGCTGGTGTTTGCCACGGTTCTATTGTGGTTGGCGAAGAAATTGCGGTTGCTGACCGCAAAATTGGGTTGTTGTCCGTCTTGTTGGAATTTGCGGTTGGCAACCGCAAAATGTCTTTCTTGCTGAATTTCAACACAAAAGGCAACACTTGTTCGCCTAATTGCGGGTACGCATTGTACATCAAACGGAATTCATACAAGCGCCTTTCTCCAAGTCCACGCATGTGAATACGTTTCGCCAAATTTTTCAAGAGTGCCTCACCATATTGTGCTCTGTCTTCTCCGTTCTGCTCATACTCTACTATATACCAGCCCACCAACCAGTTACGGGCGGTCAGAGACAAATTGACCGCGTGAGCCGCTTGCTGTTGCAGGGCGGTTTGGATGGATTCAATATTTTGGGCTAATAATTCAAACGTCATGGTGTAAAATGCAACTTCCGGCTGCAAAGTTACACAAAAAAAATGACACACGCAAATTTGTATGTCATTTTCTTTGGAATTTATGTTATTGGTTCAGTTTTTGACTACTTTGCAGGCGACGTTTTTGGAGTTAATATCGGGTTCTCACTCCTTAAGATACAAAAAACCGGCGAAAGTTAAATCCACCGGTTCATTTTTTCTTATTTTATCTGACTCATGACCACTTCGCCTACTGCTTGAAGCGTAGATTTGCTAATATTTGAAAGGTCATCGTTGCGTGTG
Source organism: Bacteroidales bacterium UBA2764 (assembly GCA_002352705.1). GTDB lineage: Bacteria > Bacteroidota > Bacteroidia > Bacteroidales > Paludibacteraceae > Colicola. The sequence continues at coordinate 10,817 of DEIW01000118.1, forward strand.
TGCCACCAATGCGGGAAACCCGTAGCGTTGCGTATGTCATAATGTATAATATCCACACACGGAATGCCTGCGATGTAATTGACGTAATAATGGTCGTCCGTAATAGGGTAAGACTGCTGGTTATTGAACATAGCTCCGTATCCCAGTTGTTCCGCGGCATGCCATATCTGCTGCTGGTAATTAGCGGCATATTGTGTGGAATACATTTCTTTCGGGAATGAAGCATCCGGCGCGCCGACCATATCGAGGATTATTCCAAAGGAATAGGCAACCCCTCCCGTATGTTCTACGGATGTCCGCTGGACATCCGATCGAGCAGAGCTCTTCACCCGCTCAAGGGAGGAGAATTGTTTGGCATAGTTGGTAGCCCAGAGTTGGGAACCGAGGCACCATGTATCTTCCCGCTCCTGCCCGGTGTAGAAATGCGGAGTTCCCATATCTTCGCAGTCAAAGAGTACGATATCTACGGGTGTCCGGAGAGTGGAGTCAGCGATGCGCAATCCCAGCTGTCGTCCTATCTCCAACAGAACTCCGACGCCCGAGGCGCCATCATTGGCTCCCGGAACATTATAGAAGCGGTCGGAATAGTCCTCTTCTTCATCGCACCACGGGCGTGTGTCGTAATGGGCACCGAGAAGAATACGCGAGGCCCCACCCCCATTTTGTTCTACGGACGACCACTGGGCGTCCGATCGAGCAGAGCTCTTCACCCCCTGATGGGAGGGAGTAAAATGAGCAATGATATTATAAATCTGCTGGTTATCGCCTTTGTAGTCCGGCATTTGTCCTCGTTGGAGTTCCACTTTAGCTCCTTGCGCACGGAGAGTCTGGATGAACCATACTGCGCAGTCGTTATGGGCTTTGCTATTCGGTACGCGAGGTCCGAAAGCCATCTGGCGTTCTATATAGGCATACGCGGAGTCCGCATTAAACGCAGGCCGAGGCACAACGGCTTGTTTTTTGGTGCAAGCCGTGAAAAGTACGAGGGCTACAAGTACGATGTACGATTTATTAAGGGTATATTTCATTTATCGTATATTTGTTTCGCTGACCGATTTGTGACATTGAATGGCGCGAATGGTGTGTGCGATAGATGACGCGAGTGTCTCGATATGGAGTTTAGAACAGCATTCGGGGTCAATAGGCAGCGAATCGGTGCATACCAATTCTTCCAAGGCACTTTCTTCTATTTTCCGGCACGCGTTCCCACTCAGTACGCCGTGTGTGACCACTGCCCGTATGGATTTGGCTCCTCCTTCTTTCATCACTTCTGCCGCTTTACACAGTGTCCCGGCGGTGTCAGCGATGTCATCAAAAATCACTACATCTTTGCCGTAAATATCTCCCAAGACGCGTATCTCGGACACTTTATTGAAATCCGGGCGATTCTTATAGCAGATCACCATCGGAATCTCACGATCTGTAATGACATGCAGTTTCTTGGCGAAATTAGAAGCCCTTTTGGAGCCTCCTACATCGGGAGATGCGACAATCAGTTTCTTGAGGTTGAGTGAGGCGACGTACGGCGCCAGGACGTTTGAGCCATATATATGGTCCACGGGTATATCAAAGAATCCTTGAATCTGATCCGCGTGCAGGTCTACGGTAATGACCCTGTCAGCGCCCGCCGTTTGAAGCATATTTGCCACGAGTTTGGCACCGATAGAGACACGAGGTTTGTCTTTGCGGTCCTGTCTTGCCCATCCGAAATAAGGAATGACCGCCACGACTTTGTAAGCACTTGCCCTTTTTGCCGCGTCAATCATGAGCAACAGTTCCATGAGGTTGTCGCTTGACGGGCATGTAGATTGAACCAGATAAACAGATTGTCCGCGGACAGACTCTTCAAAATATGTACAGAACTCTCCATCGGAGAAACGATCTATGCGAACGTTGCCCAACTGGCAGCCTAATTCTTCGCAAATACGTTTTGCCAGGGCTTCTCCTTTGGAACCGGCAAAAATCTTAAACTGGTTAGTCTCTTCCATTATTTCTTTTTCTTTTTTTGTCCGGTGACCGTATTATTCGGTTGCGCCATAATCTGTTCGAAGGCTGCGGAGTTACATTGCAGTTTTCCTTCCGATAGGCGGATGATGTCTTCTCTAACGCGTTGCACTCCCGCTTCCTGGTCGCGGTTCCACACCAAATTGCGTTGCCTCATGCACTGGGCAATATATATTTCAAGAGAGTCTCTCTCCTGGCTTGGCGCGAGCGTAGTAGCATAGGCAATCATATCCTGTACGATGCGTCCGTAGTTACGCATGCGGATAGGCGCGCTGTTCCTGTTCAATTGTAAAGCCATGTCATTTAATTATTTACCATTTGGTCATTTACCATTTGGTCATTTACCATTTTGTTATTTTTGACGGATGAGGTAAATCATCGTAGGGAAGTGGTCTCCGTAACCGTTCTGCCAAACTCCGGCTTTGTGGGTACGGAGCGGAGCTCCTTTGTCTTTTCCCTCCTGTACGGTAAGGAAAGGTTTGTTGAAGACCTGCGATTTCCAGTAAGCCCAGTTCCCGCTGTTTTTCTTCTCGTTGAGTAGCGGTTCTGAGATGATGATTTGGTCGAAGAGGTTCCATCCTCCGTTGTAATAGAGGGTACCCGTTCCGTTCGCCAGGTGTATCCACATCGTGTTATAATATCCCTGTGGCTCGACCTGTTTTGGTTTCTTGCGAGCCTTCAGCACTTCTTTGCATGAGTGGTTGTCGGGATCATCGTTGAGGTCTCCCATGATGATTATTTTTGCCTGTGGCTCTTTGAGGTAAATAGAGTCGCAAATTGATTTGCAGAGCATAGCGGCCGTGTCACGTCCCGGTCGTGAAGCCAGTTCGCCCCCATAACGGCTGGGCCAGTGGTTGGTGATCATATGGATCTTCTCCGGCTTGCCGTCTGCCATCAGATAGCCTGATACCAGTAACTGCAAACGGGTCTTGATCTCACCTCCGTCAGCATAGTGTGCCTTCAGTTCGTATCCTTTGATAGTGACCGGTTTGAAGAGTACCGAGTCATAGAGGAACCCCACGTCCACACCGCGGCGGTCCGGGCCTTCTATCAAGATCGGTTTCAACCGACGTCCGTATTTGCTATTCGTTACTGCGCATAGATCGTACAGACAACCGATATTCTCCACCTCGGCCACGCCGATACAAGCTGCTCCGCGAGGGTCGTAGTCCGTACCCAACGCACTGACTGCTTCTGCCATTTTCTGCAGTTTGTTCTCGTACTTATATGAGTTCCACTTCATACCGCCGTCGGGCAGGTACTCGTAGTCGTTCTTGCCTTCGTCATGAATGGTGTCGAACAGGTTCTCCAAGTTGTAGAACGCAATACAACGCACGTACTGACCTTGGCTGGATTCGTCCTGCGTTTTGTTGTTCTTGTCAGCGGCATTCATCGAAGCGCTGAATGTCAGCAGCAGAGCTGCGACCCAAAGCATTGTGTGTTTCATAAGATATCAATAGTTATTCATTAGATGCTCCCTAAAAGGCATATTTTCCAAATCGGCTACAAAGTTACAGCTTTTTTTTGATATACGCAAGTCTTTGTATAAAAATATACAAATTTCTTGAATTATTTGCATATATCAAAAATTATTTGTACCTTTGCAGCCGGAAACCGGATTTTAGCCGGAGTATTACAAACAATTCAAACAAATCTAATTATGTCGAGTGTAAACAAAGTGATTTTAATTGGTAACGTAGGTGCAGATCCCGAAGTGCGTTACCTGGACAGAGGCGTCGCAATTGCTACCTTTAATTTAGCTACTACAGAACGTGGGTATACCATGCAGAATGGTACTCAAGTGCCGGATGTAACGGAATGGCACAGCGTTGTTCTTTGGCGTAATCTCGCCGAATGGGCACAACAGAATTTGCGCAAAAGCATGAAGATCTATGTGGAGGGAAAACTCAAGACGCGCAGTTGGGAGAAAGATGGTCAGATTCGTCGCAAAACAGAGGTGATAGCAGAGAATGTGCAGATTCTCTATCGCCCTGAGCAGTACAGACGTGCGGACGGATTGCAGGTGAATAATGAGGCAGAAGAAGCCGCTGCTGCAGCGGATAGCGCTCAGGAGGAACCGATACAAGAACAACGCGGAGGATTTTTCAATAATATCTTCTGATGACAAACAAAGAGCGATATATTGAATGGGTCGGTCAGCAGGAATATGTGCCTGTGATGATGTCGCCCTGGTGGATGGATGCCGTTTGTGCCGGCAAGGAATGGGACGTGCTTTTAGCCGAGGATGAGGAAGGACAGATAGTGGGTGCTATGCCTTACCTCTTGCGCAAGCGCGCGTGGTTCAAATATATAATCATGCCGCAACAGACCCAAACGGGAGGTATATGGGTGACTGCCGAGATCACTGCCGATAAATGGAAAACGGCGGAGGTATGCCGGCAGATCAAAGAACAGTTGGACGGAATGGGCCTGGCCTATTACTACCAGCAGTATTTGCCCGGCAGTCTGTGTGTCGATGCGATGCACGGTTTAGGCTTCAAGACGCACGAACGGATTACTTATCGTGTGAATGACCTGAGTAGTCTGGATGCGGTTATTGATTCGTTTAGCAAGAATAAAAAACGTCAGTTGCAGAAGGCGCTCAGCTTGCGAGCGGAGCGCGGTATGAATCCTGAGGATTTCTATCGTTTCCATGTGCGGTGCTTGCGCGCGAGAAATCGTGAGATCAGTTATTCACGGGAGTTCCTGCTGGTATTGGAGCGTAAGGCACATCGTCTTGGTCAATGCGAGATCGTGACAATCAGCAATGCTGACGGGCAAC
>DEIW01000149.1:0-179 GCA_002352705.1 Bacteroidales bacterium UBA2764
AGTTCAGCCATCTTGTTGACTTCATCCACACGCTTTCCGGCGAGGAAATTGAGTCCGTCGAGGTTCTCTTCGTCAGTCGGAACGAGTACTGTCTTGTTGGCTTTCTCAATAGAGATGACGGTCTCGAAGATTGTACGCTCGCCGTCTTGGATCCATTGGCCCATAGAGTGCAGGTCGGT
>DEIW01000149.1:288-2694 GCA_002352705.1 Bacteroidales bacterium UBA2764
TAATGCAGTTTCGGGTTGAAGTTAACGAGAATTTCAATCTTCTTACCGCCTTGGTATAGGGCGTTACGGATTGCTGCATATTGGCAAGCAGGGTTCTCCGCAAACGGAACCTTTACGTCTGTTGCTTTCTCCATATCCTGAGCACCGCGAACAAGAGCTTTGATGTCGCCTCCAGCAACGGCAATCGGCAGCAGGCCTACCGGTGTGAGCACAGAGAAACGTCCACCTACATTATCGGGGATGACGAAAGTCTTGTAACCCTCTTTGGTAGCGAGCGAACGGAGCGCACCTTTCGCACGGTCTGTTACCGCTACGATACGATGTTTGGCTTCCTCTTTGCCCACCTGTTTCTCCAGCATGGTCTTCAAGAGCCGGAATGCGAGAGCGGTTTCGGTCGTCGTACCGGATTTGGAGATATTAATAATACCGAACTGTTTGTCAGCAAGGAATTCCATGAGTTCTGCCAGATAGTCCTCACCGATGTTATTGCCGGCATAAACGACATACGGGTTTTTGCGGTCTTTAGCCACGAAGGCGTCAAAAGATGAACTCAAAGCCTCATTCACGGCACGAGCCCCCAGATATGAACCACCAATACCGGCAACAATCACTACCTCGCAACGACGGCGTAACTCATCCGCAGAGGCCTGTACTTCAGCGAGAAATTCATCGGAAATAGAAGAGGGTAGGTGTACCCATCCGATGTAGTCATTTCCTGCACCCTGACCATTCTCCAGAAGGAGGTTGGCAGCTTCGGTTTGCGATTCCAGTTTCTTCAAAGCAGCTGCGTCCACGAACGGAGCTGCATTCTTAAGACATAGTTTCATAAAAATTAAAAATTATAAATTAAAAATTAAAAATTATTGCAGTTTTGTGGTGAGCGATTTGATGATCGGTTTTGCTTTTTGCTTGTTGTATAAGATCTCATACATCGCATCAACTATTGGCAACGCCACTTGCATTCTTTCGTTAGCTAAATGGATGGCTTTTGTGCCGTAATACCCTTCGGCTACCATCTCCATTTCCATTTGAGCCGCCTTGACAGAGTACCCCAAACCGAGCATCTGACCAAACTGACGGTTTCGGCTGAATTGGGAATAGCCTGTTACCAGAACATCACCCAGATAACCTGAGGCAGTAATATCGCGTGGTACATTGCTCATTGCTGTAGCAAAACGTTGGATCTCTTGGATGGCATTGGATAACAGTACCGCTTGGAAGTTATCTCCGTAATGGAGAGCCTGACACATTCCTGCTGCGATGGCATAGATGTTTTTCATTACGGAACTATATTCCAGACCTTCCACATCGCTTGATAACGTCGTGTGTACATAAGAGGTCTGGAATAACTTTGCCCATACCTCTGCGTTTGAGCGGTTCTCACATCCGATAGTCAAGTAACTAAGCCGTTCCAAGGCAATCTCTTCTGCATGACAAGGACCTGCAATCACGCCAAGTTGATCTTGAGGAATGTTAAACCGCTTGTGCAGGTAGTCCGTAATAATCACATTTTCCTCGGGAATCATACCCTTGACTGCCGATATTACGACCTTGTGTGTCATATCGCGACGAATTTTTGTCAGGGATTGTTTAACGTAAGGAGATGGAATCGCTAAAATCAGCACATCGGATTGAGCTACCGTCTGGTTGATGTCCGATGAGAAGTGAATTCGCCCTACGTCAAAGCTAGCTGCTCCAAGATAAGAAGGGTTTTTACCGGTAGCAATAAACTCGTCTATCACCTCCTGCCGACGGATGAACCAGTTTATCTCTCCTTGGTTTTGCATGACAATCTTTGCCAAAGCTGTTGCCCAGGAACCGGAACCCAATATAGCTATTTTTCGATACATAAATCCATTTACGATTTATTCATTTACCATTTACGATTTATTCCGGACGCATGGTGGGGAAGAGCAGCACTTCCTGAATGGAAGGTTGACCGGTCATGAGGATAGCCAGACGGTCGATACCAATACCGATACCCGAGGTCGGCGGCATGCCATATTCAAGCGCACGCATGAAATCATGGTCAATCACCATCGCCTCATCGTCGCCCTTGTCCGCGAGCTTCATCTGCTCTACGAAACGGTTGTATTGGTCAATCGGGTCGTTGAGCTCAGAGTAGGCATTCGCCAACTCTTTTCCGTTCACCATAAGCTCAAAACGCTCGGTCAGACCGGGTTTGGAGCGGTGCATTTTCGTCAGCGGCGACATCTCAACAGGGTAGTCGGTGATGAAGGTCGGCTGGATGAACGTGCCCTCACATGTCTCGCCAAAGATCTCATCGATGAGTTTGCCTTTGCCCATATGCTCCGTGTCCTCCACGCCCAGTTTCTTTGCCTCTGCGCGGATGGCGTCTTCGTCCATCGAAGCCAGATCCAGACCTGTCTTCTCCTTGATGGCATC
>DEIW01000107.1 GCA_002352705.1 Bacteroidales bacterium UBA2764
GGCAGGAGTTGCGGCGATATTTGGACCTGGAACACCGGTAGCGTACTCAGCAAAGGTAGTGATGCAACTGCTGATGCAGGAGTAATCCATTCGGTATTCCGATATATCGGTATCTCGTTATACCGCTATATCAGTAACGCAAGAGAGCGGCCCATGAGGGTCGCTCTCTCTATCGTCCAGTGTATTTCCTTGATATCTCTTATTTGACGATCTGGCCGGAGGGGGTGTAGAGAACACCGTTGCGCTCAATGAACAACATGCCGTTGCGGAGCACCTTTGTACTTTGTACTTTGTTCCTTTGTACTTCGTCTATGCCTTCGTGCGTCTTTTCCACGAAATTGGCATATATACCACTCGTGGAATCATCCATTATGTAAGTTGTCTCCAAGTCTGTTGAAAAAACCTTGTCCTCACCCGGTACTTTCCACCATGATTCGAACTCATAGCCTTCTCTTATTCTCTCTACTTTCAGTTTAATTTCTTTACCTTTAGGTACAAAGACAACCTCGTGACCTACAAAGGCTATGTTTTCGGTGGGGTACATCCTTTCGCTTGAAACGGAAATAATGTTATAGTCTAATGGAGGATTCGAACCCACGGTCAGTTTGCGGTAGAGCGAAGAGATAACAACTTGCTGCTGTTCGCCGTATTCTGTGGCTGTTCCATTGCGAACGATTTTTCCATCGGCAATGATAGCATCCGTAGGAGTCGTTATTTCCCCGCATTCAGCAACTAGATTGATGTTGTTAACGCGAATCCATCCGGGCAACAGAGAGAGACCCACTCCGTAAATATTAAGGTCTCCGTTCAAGGTCTTGATACAACCGTTAGCTCCGGTTCCTCCTTTTATGTCAATATTGACAATATAGTCTAAGTGAATGTCTCCGCTTAAGGCATACAACGCAGGGGCAGCACCGCAGACAATCTGCAGATTAGAGAAGTCCGTAGCTTCTATTGAGGAATAAATAATTAGCCAACCAGCGGTTTGAATAGCGGCACCGGCATATTCCCCAAGGTTTTTAACCTCAATATAGTTATCGCCAATCACCTCAATTCGCAGGTTTCCTGCCGCCACGATAGCACCTTTACCATCCATGCGGATATCTGCATTATTAAGCGTTAGACGAGCGGCGGAAGCATCATAAGAGACGGTACCGTCACCAAAAATATCAGAGGCATTCTCGGATGTCACTTGTATGCCGCCTACGCTCAAACCGTAGGTCTCAGCGTTCGCCATTGCGCAGCAGCAGAGGGCTGCGAGGAAAAGAGTAAATTTTTTCATAACATTTTTTAGTTTTAAAGCCTAACCCCAACCCTTCCCTGAAAGGAAGGGAGAAGTATATATAGTTAACTTTATGATTTACGGTTCGGGTACGATGCTGACGAGTCGGGCATAGCGTCCTTTGTGGTCGCAGATGACGCCGTACTCATTGACGGTTATCTCGCTCGGCGTCTCCATGACCGAGCCGTTGAGAGTGAGGGTGTTGATCTCCGCGGCTTTGGGACTGCGGCTCACTTCCATGCGCAGCGCTCCGCCGTTGACGACCACTTCGCCCGGACATTTAAGAGCAATCATCTCCATGTTCGGCGCATCGGAATAGAGCCGTACGGAGGTGAAGTAATCGTCTATCACCAAGCTCGGGCACTTGAGCGCCGTGGCAGAGCCGTTGGAGACGATGGTCAGCGTGCTGTAGGTGGTGCTCTCGATCACAACCGGGTCTTTGGACACCACCGCCGCTTCCATATAGACTCTGCCCGCCAGACGGATACGGAGCGGTGCGCCGGTGTTGAAGGTCACGAAGCCTTCCGGCAAACGGTAGTTGAAGCCGTCCTGCAGGATGAGCATGTTATCCTCCGGGTCGTAGAGCGCCATCTTGTCCCCGAAGATATCCAAGACGTCATTAAACCTTGCCTTTACAGGCGTCTGGCCAAAGAAGATACCACGCGGCACTTCTTGTGCCACGGACGAAAGCCCGAGACATAACAGCCATATCATCAAAATTTTCTTTCTCATTGTACCTCTGTGCCTAAAGCGTTATAGGTTTTGCCGTTGCGCTCGATATAGAGAACGCCGTTGCGGAGGATAAGCCTACCTCTGTCTCCTCCCTGAAGGGAAGAGGATACTTCCTCGATTCCTTCTCCGATGGGGCGGAGACGGGCGGTGTAAGTCTCGGGTCCGGTGACTTTGTCGAAATACTTATCCCAGTCTTTGAACGTCATACCTTCCGGATAGACCGCACCGTTAGCCACGGAATTCGCATATCCCTCAACGACCCAATCTTCTGTGCCGTACTTCAGATTGACTGTGAAGACCGTTTCTCCGTTAATAACAAACGAAATGGGGTAACTGTTCTGGTCGATATAATCAAAAACGGCATTGTAGGTCTGGTTATCGGTAACAGCCGCGAGCGCAGGCTCCCAATACTTGAACTCCAGATCAGCAGGCATATCCACCTGATCGAGGAAGAGCGATGCGAGGTATTCGACATCGGCTTTGGACGAACCTTCGTCCAAGAGGAAGGATGTTTTGGGTACACCGTTCACGGCAAACTGGATCTTACATTGCGTGATAGTGGCGGCGGGTTCGATTACGGCTTCGTAAGCACGTGAGACCGTTACATCTGTAATCTCCGGATTCCAGTGCTTGAATACTTTTCCGGCAGGGATGGTCATTTGCTGCTCGACCAGTTTCGCTTCCGCTTTGATGTCTTCTGCAGGCGTGTGGAATTCCTTCGGAACCGTATATACGACAGCACCGTTTACCTTAAAGCTGATATCATAGTTCAGCGGAAACACAGCGAAGCTCCCCCAAACCGAATTTGCTTTGTAGGCATTTACGCTCTGATTCGGCACTGCGAGCTCTATATTGCGGCAACCCACATCCTGAAATACATTCTGGTGGATATTCACCGGCGACGCGACACGGCATTTTATTGTTCTCAGACTGCTGCATCCCTTGAAAGCCTCTTCGCCGATTAATGCTACGCTTGCAGGGAGATCGACCGATTTCAAGGCAGTACAACCTGAGAAGGCTCCGGAATAAATCAATGCTGTCTCATCCGGTAGATCAACCGAAGTAAGCGAAGTGCAGCCTTCAAAGGCACCCGAGCTTAAAGAAACCAGATGCGCCGGAAACTTAATAGTAGTTAAGGCGGGACAGTTTTCAAACATGTACCATCCTATTTCTTCTAAATCGTCAGGAAGAGTAACAGATACTAATGCTGGGTTGCAGCTAAACACACCTGTTTCGATAGAAGGTATGTTGCCTTGGATGGTTACGTGCTGCAAAGAAGAACAGTATTTAAAAGCAAACATTCCAATTTCTTCAATACCATTTGCTATGGTGACGGACGTAATGTTTGGGGCATCACAAAATGCAAAATGGTCTATAGCTATCACATAGTAATTTTCATCGTCGTATCTAATCCAAGCGGGGATGGTAATATCTCCGGCTAAATTGAGATAGTTGTCATCATCGAAGAGATCCACCTCTCGGACTACGGTAGCGTCGTTAGTAACGAGGTTAAGATCATAATGAATACCATCTACCACGACTTCCCAAGCATTGGCCGTGATTGCGCAGCAGAGGGCTGCGAGGAAAAGAGTAAATTTACGCATAATAGTCTCATAATTTATAGTCGTTCACCATGTAGTTTCGTGGGTTTGAGTCGGCTGAGCGGAGTGCGCGGGTCATTGCCGCAGAAGGAGATAATCCGTCCATCGTCGCCCACTTCCGCAAGTGGCGTATCTCCGGACAGGATACGCCATTTGGCATCTCCGCCGGTATAAGGAATGGCTGCAAAACCGCCGTCCTCCTGATAGTTGTTGATATAACTCACAAGGTCTTCGAGTGTTGCAAAATCCGCCCAATCGATATTCAAACTCTTGTTGATATAATCATCCGCCGCGCAGACACTTTCGCGGGTATAAACCATATGAAGCGTCTCGCCTTCTTCTTTTGGGGAGGATTCCTCACCCATCTTCTTCCTGCGGGCTTGGTAGTCTTCCAGTTCAAAAGCTTTGCGCTCAAGGTCATCCATATAAAACTCCATATCGCTGTCCTGTCCATGATCATGTGCCACAGCAGCACAGAGCAGTTTGCAGAAATGGGCTGCATCCAATTCGCGGCCGGTAATCGTTTGAATCGTACCCTTCGGATTATTCTGAAAATAACGGCATGTAGCATCTACATTCTCCCCCTGCCGGATGACGACATGAAGACTGTAACTGTCAATCGTAGCAAACGGCTCCCTGCCGTCATAACCGAAGTCATACAAACGGCCCTTGTATCTCAACCGCGCTATCTCGTCTTCCAAATAGAGGCGTGCGTCATCATCTTCGTAGATGGTTATTCCCGTTTCCTTTTGCGGTTCGTCTTTTGGGTCAAAGGCTTTTTCGAGTTCGCGGAGGTTATAGTCTTTCTTGCCGGACCGGAGGGCATAAGCCATCATCTCGCAGAAGGTCTTGGTGTCGCAGGGGTGCCCGAAAGGCGTGAACGTCTTCCCGCTTTTCCAATCATCGGCATAGGCTGCCAGAACGGCACCTCGGGTGCCATGGATACGCAGGACGGCTTGTTTGCGTCGGGAGAACGCTCCGGGAATGAAGAAATAGAGAGCATTGGCTTCTTCGACATTATCGCAGAGGTGGTATTTATGACCATCGACAATCATATATAGTATCTCGTGCTCATAGTGGTGCTCTTCCCTACCCCCTTCTTCTTCGCCATACCTGCCGAACTCAATGCCTTTTTCCTTATACCATACCTCTCGCGTCTCAAACCGCGTCAGTTCATCCACCCTGCTCTCCAACTCATCTATCTGCCAATCATAGCCGTCGTCTATCGCCGTCGTGAGCAGCAAACAGAAAGACTTGGCATCATGCTCCCTGCCGGTAATCGTGCTGCACCGGTAGTCCGGATTCTTGCGGAACTGACTGCACTCATACTCCACGTCAAACGAGTTGTGGATATACGCCACCGCCTCGCCGGATTTCAGGATGATTGCCATCGGTTCGTGACCGTCCCCGGAGAAGCGATAGATCTTGCCGTTATAGATCATCGACAACCCGTCCGGCTCAAACGACAAGCGGCGACAACTATCCTCCCAAATAACATTGGAGGGCTTCTTTGCTTCCGGATTCGGCGCAGGTTTCGGCTTAGCCTGTTCCTTTTTTGCGGGTTTGGGCCGATGTTTCGGAACCGGGCAACCGTATTTACACTTCGGCTCCGAAGGACGAGGATGAGCATGCAGATAGTAATAGACTATCGCTCCTATTGCTATGAGAAGACAAATCGTTACCATATTTTAACGTTGAACGAATTAACGAATTAACGAATTAGAGGTTAGGGGCAAGTGGTTAAAAGGTTAGCGCAGACCCACTCTTCGTCTATCCATCCGAAGACGGCGTAGTACTGCGGGGACTCTTCCCAGTCCCAGTTATTCGGGTTCGTCCGGCAAAGGACGCGGCGCGTCTTGGGATCCGCATCGACAACGTCCAGATGGCAGGACACTTTCAGCCTGTCCCATACTTTCTTGCCCTCGGACTCTTTGTACAGTTTGATGGTCTGACCGCCGTAGTTACGGGAGATGAAACTGACCGAATCGGTCTTGATGATCGGATAGCGCATGCCGGCAAAGGGGTCTTTATAGCGCGAGGCGGCAGGGATAGGCTCGCCGTTCTCGTCCTCTTCGTCCAGATACATCGTCAGATCTTCATCCAAACACCAATGGCTCATCACGATCCACCACCCGTCATGCAAAGGATAGAGGTTACCCTCAAAGGCGTAGCCCATATAGTCGAAGCAGAGATAGAAAGCGTCTTTCTCACTGACATCCGCCGGCAGCGCCTTCAGTTCGCCCAAAACTGCGGTGGGCCAGTACTCCACTTCGCGCGCCTTGTCGCTGGCTTCGGGCACTATGAAATCAGAGCCTAACTCTTCGTCTGCGGGAGTCCATTCGTACAGCGCCTCGTCGTCCACCCATGAACGGAAAGAGGTCATGTTACCTTCCCGGTCGAACTCGTAGCGGTTTCCCCAATTCCGTCCGTCGGACTTCCATTGATGGCTGACTGCTTTCACGCCTACCGGCAGATCGAAGAGCGCTATATCCTTATAATATTTTATTTCGCGCACGATCACGCTCGCGCACGTATAGCCATCCTCACTCGTATGTACCATTTCGAACCAGTTACCCTTACGGTCATACCGAATACCGAAATAATTGCTCGTCGGACCGTCCGGTGTCCATTGATTATAACAGAACGTCGTGTCGCCGTGTTCTTTCTCTGCTTTGTCGCGGAAATCCGCCCCCTTGTATTGAGGAGGGAAGAGCTCGAGCGTCAGATCCGCCCACTCATCGACGGTGTTATAATCGGCATTGTAGGTCTCCTCGAAGATGATTTTTCCTCGCTCGTCGTAAGCGTAGCGATAATATGCCCAGAGCCCGAAGACACAACCGCCGTTCTCGAAGAAAGGATGCGTATATTCGTAATACTCCGTCAGCCGCCCGCGGGTGTCGAACCGCCAGATCTTCTTGCCGTAGTTGTTATAGTCATACTCCGTCACCTCCTGTACCGCTCCGCGCAGACCGAACCACGCCAGATGATCCTCCGGCACCGAATCGCGAGGGATGATCAGCTCCGCCTTTGCCGTAACAAGAAACACGGAGCAAAGCACAAAGGATAAGAGACGCTTCATTATTTCTGCACTTCAGGAGTGATACGCACACGTTTAGCCGGCATACCGTCGCCGAAGCAGATGCAGGCTTTCCCGGTATCGACGAAACCGCCTTTGGGTTTCTCTAACCAGCTGCCGTTGAGATTCAGTTCTTTGGTCACTACTGCCAGATTTGCTGTGCTTACTTCTGCTATCAGCGTAGCGGCATTGACCGTAATGGCTTCACAGAAGAGGGCATACATGCCTTCCTGTGAATTACGGGACATGAGTGAGACAGCGGCATCTTTGTTAATCGTCAGCGACGGGCACTGCAGAGCCGAACCGCTGATATTAGAGGTAACAGAGAGTTTAGCCGGTTGTGCTGCCTCGATGATCAAATTGTCCTTGAATACCAACGCAGCCTTGAATTCTGCATTCCCTTTGAGCAGGATATGAAGGTCCTTGCCGGTCTCGAAGACCACCAAACCCTTACCGAGGCTAAACATAAATCCATCCTCTAACACCAAGGTGTTGGTCGATTTCTCGTATTTCACTTTCCCGTTTTTGAAGATCTCAGAAGGTATACCGTTGCCTTTTGCCTGTACCATTACAGAAGCAAAAAGGAGCATCAAAAAGATACAACATTTGCGCATAATAGTAGTAGATATTTATATTCGTTAAATGAAAAAATTTTTCACGCTGCAAAATTACTGCTTTTTTGACACGTACACAAGTACCCAAAACTCGCATTTTTTAGTAGCACATATTGCGGTAATCCGCTACACACAAGCACCGAAAAAGAACACCCCGCATACTATGCGGGACAATAGACGAAAGAAGGAAAACGCGCTAACGGAGATAGCGCGCACAGGACACAGAGGAATGAAACGGAGCAAGGAGCCAAAACTACGTTCTGGCTGTAAAAAATACTCGGATGTTTGTTCTCGGTCGGCTTGGTCTCCCCGACCGCCTTCCCTGTTCGAAGTGCCAAGTCACGGCACTTCTCCATGCTCTCCCCAAAGATTAGAAATCTGCGGGGGCCCCGATGAGATGGGGCTGTAACTCGCGGAAACAGCCGCGAGGACTAAACGGCTAAGAGCAGCAGGAGAGAGGAGGGAAACTCGCACTCAGAGAGCACGAGCACAAGACCAGCAGAAGAGAGTAAGGGAGACGACACAAGAAAAGCGCCCCTCATCGGATTGATGAAGGGCTCTGAAAGTGGCGGCAAAGCATAGCTACCTACTCTGACTAAGGATTTCTATGTGCGGGCAACGGTGAGGGCTGCCCGCACTCGCGCGGCGCACTTACTCTTTCGAATGTCCCCCGGACATTCTCGGTGCGCCTTAACCGCTTCACCCACAACGCAGTGCAGTACCATCGGCGATGCTGTCTCTCGCTGCTGCCCTCGCCTCTCCGCTCCGCTGTCTGCGCCGACACCATACCTACCCATAATAGGGCTACCATTAAAAAGGAATTCTGTGCAAATAAATGTATTCTCATAATGTTGTATTCTGAGTAGGAAAGGTGGTCGTCAGTCTTGCAAAACGAATGCCGGTTTGTATGGTGCGGCTACAGAGCCGAGTTGGGTATCATTGGCAAAAGCGAACGGTTCGGCAGTGAAGATATTTTTCAGAGCTGCCGAATAATATTTGAGCGTCACCTGCTCACCCTTGGTTGGAGCGCATATGTAGAGGAAGAACAGCCCATCTTGCGGTGTTGCTACGCCGAGGCACTCGTTGCCGGCAAAAGCGGCCACGATATCGCTCGTTGACAACTGATAACTGGCTGCGGAGAGTTGCTCCGCCGTATAGTTGGCAGAGAGACTGACTTTAACCACAGCGGTCATCGAGGACGTCATGTCGTAGTCCGCAAGAGCCGTCCATGCAGGCTTTGCTACAGAACCGACAAGGGATTCCGGTTCATTTTTCTTGTCCTTACAACCAAAGAATGTACAAAGGGACAATACACAGAGTGCTAAAATATGCGTATGTTTCATCTTCGTTTTATTTAGAAAGTTTCTTTCCTGTTACGTCATATCGTTCGCCGCCGCGGATGATGACAATATGGTTGTCTTCCAACACTTTGCGGACACGATCCGACTCGCCGGGTTGCAGAATAATCGGTGCTTTGAGCGAACCGTAATGGGCATTGGCGTGATAGTTCAACGGGCTCTCCGCCGATAAAGGCGTGCCGTCCTCCGTTTCGAAACGCAAGGTGCCGACCTTGTCACTCTGGATAGTCAGGAAATAAAGACTATCTATCGGAGTAGCTACACCGGCGAGCTCGTCGTCCACATAGACTCGGATAGTCTGATCAGCCACGCTTGGCTGATGCGGATAAAGGGTCGCTATCATGGTCATGTTGGTCGAAGCCGCAGGGTTATGGAAGGCTTCTTTCTCCTGATTATCCGGCACTCTCTTAGTGCTTCGTGCCGGAGCATTGTCGGGCCTGTTATAGAAGTGTACCTCCACATCCCCCGGAGCCAGACGGCGGAAGAAGTATCCTTCTCCCGGCCGCAGAGCGGTGAGATCCCCGACCCATTTGCGATCCTGCGAGAAAGTAGCAAACCGGTCATGCGCCTTGACGAGGTCACCGGGAGTAGCGTTGTCGTAATAGTCCGCCAGGGCGTCCTTGATCGGCGTAACCTCGGTGTAGAGGCATGGCAGCGGACTCCATGCGCCTCCTCCGCTCAGCGTCACGCGCCGCAAGTCTGCCGGCAGCGGATCGCCCGAGACGCGCATCGTATTCCCATTCCGGCTATAAACCATATGGCTGTATATGTAGTAGAAATGGTATAAACCGCCTACGAAAGCGCCTTTCTCCTCGTTGTAGATGCAGAAATTGCGGGTGACGGGGTTCTTGATCTGGTCTCCTTCTTCCCAAGGTTCAGCCGCTGTCATGACATTGTTGATCACGCCTGTCGCGTCGGCATTGACGGATATATTGAAGGACGTCCAGTTCCATCCCTTCTCCAGCGGGATCTGTTGCACTTCACTGCCGCTGGCTACCAAAACGATCGGATTCGGATCTCCACAACCCTGCACATCGCCTGCCTTGAAGAGGATCTGCTGCGAAGGAGTCAGACGGAATACTTTTCCGGTGGATGCCTGCCAGAGCAGGAACGTCAGCGCTTTCTTTTTCATCGCCTCGCTGCCGTAGATCGTCAGGTAGAGTTCGGACCTATTCGCCTCCGCATCAAAGGCGATGTTCGCCATACCGACGCACTCATTTAGATAGAGGGCATAGACGATGTCGTGCGGGTCGGAGTCCGGAGCGATATCTGCTCCCCGTGCGATCTGCACTTGACCGCAGAGCGACATGTTCAGCGGATATTTGCCGCGATCCACTTCTTCGTATAGCGGCAGCGCTTCAATGGTCAATTCTACCCGCAGCGGCTCGCTCAGACCGTTCTCGTCCGTCAGATAAACCAGGTCGGTATAAACGCCCACCGGCATATCCACCGAATAAGTGAAGGTGAGGGTCTTGTCCTCCAGCGGCTGCAACGAGCCGTACGACCTATCGACCTTCAGCCATTCCGGCAGCGACTCAACCGTGTATTGGTGGCGTTTGCCGGAGTTATTGAGAATCTTCATCTCGATCGAAGCGGTCGAACTGCCCTTGTCGCCGTAAGTGGCATAGAGTTGCATCTCTCGCTCCTCCCATTTGAGGTTGTTGCGGTCCACAAAAGCAGTCCATGTCACAGGTGACGGCATCGGGTTGCCGTTGATATCCTCTACCTCGCGGACGGTGACATAGATAGATTGTTTGTTGATCTCGCGGTCTAACATATTCAGGTTGATGAGTAACTCGTCGCTGTTGAACGCCCAGTCGAAATGCAGTTTGTTGAGCGGCTCATTGCCCTGTACCGGCGCATAGTTCGACTTATCTTCCGTATAGGTGCCGGTAATCAGCGGCACAACCTTATTCACTACATTGCCATTCGGGTCACGGAAGACACGGCGGTCATTGGGGCTGAAGACGAGTTCGAGAATGCCGTTGGGGTTTTGTATCTGCTCCTCAAACGGCAGATAAGCCATCAGTCCCATCTCGTCGCCGGACGGAGAACGGTTGCCGTATTCTTCGATCAGACTCTTCGGCAGCGCCTGCTCGAAGACTACGAACTCGTCCACGTGTCCTTCCATTCCTGCGCCGCCGAAATACATATTTCCCGTTATCGCAGGGATGTCCGCCGCAGCAATGGTCGCTTGCAACTCGCCGTCCAGATAGAGCGCAGCGTTATTGTACGTGCGGTTGACGGAGAGCACCACGTGATGCCATGAGGAATTTGCGATCGGACTATTCACGATGTACGATTTATCCTCTTCTCCGTAGCGGAAAACAAACTGCCCGTCTTCGATGCAGAACGATATATTGCCGGCGGTGAAGAGGCGTCCGTCGCTCTCGGCTGAGAACCAGAACATATACGTCCCGTCATAGACGGTAGAACGCGAGAGAAGGTGTGAAACCAGCGGTACACTGTCCCCCTCGTGGATAGCAAGCGAGATACCGCTTGGCAGGTTCCATGAGGCGCTCTTGAGCGTCATGTTCGCTCCGTTGGCGCGGTCTTTAGCTATCTTGCCCGAACCTTCGTCCATCGGATAATAGGCCAGAAGCTCGCGTTCGTAGCCGGTCAACCGCCGCAGGTGAGTAGCGGCTATCTCTTCCTGTGTCAGCGCTTTCGACCAGATACGCACTTCTTTCATCGCGCCGTAGTAGTTGCGACCGAAAAGGAACGGCGCATTGATGATATAGTCGGTCCCGAAGGAGGAAACGGCATCCGTCACTTCCTTCGTGCCGGCGTAGAAACGCACCTGTCCTTTGTCATAATCATACACCATGATGACACGTGTGAAACTGAGCATCGGTTCAATAGGCTTGGAGACAATCTTGTCCGCTCCTATCTGTGCATAGAGACGACGGTCTTCGGTCACGCCGAACCAAATACCACCTACATTGTCGCCGTGCTCAAAGAAGGTGAAGTCATTCCCCTCTTCTTCCGCATCCGGCTTGAGCAACAGGTCTATGGTAAACGATTTATCCGCCAGACTGCGTGATACTTCGGTCGCTGCGCCGTCAAACGAACCGTCGAAATGGAGGGAGGTGTTGGCGGTGATACCGGTCTCATTGGTCACACCCATGAGTTGGAAATTATTGTCCTCGTCGAGGTAGTTGCCGGCGATCGGTTCGTTGAACCGCAGCTTGAGGTTATCGCCCACCCCGAGGATCGCATTCACCGGTTCGGGCTCACCGAAGACTCTTGGCGGACGGGTGTCCTTGATACCCGTTATCACGGGCGATGCCTTGGTCACAAATCCCGAACCGTAAGCGCAGAAGGTCACCGCGCGCAGGTCGTATTTCTGCTCGATCGGGTCTTTCTCGCCGTAGAAACGGAACGGCTCAATGCGGCCGTTGCGGATCATGGCTTTGTTGCCCGTAGCGAGCTCATAGAGACTGTCATTGGCGTAGAACGAACATAGGTTCACCCACATCTCGTCGCTCTGCGAGGAGAGTTTGTATTGGAACTCGATATGGTCGAAATTCTTCTTATTGAGGTCAAATCCGTCGATCTCCACCGGTAGGTAGTACCCCACCGAGTCGCGCGGAGAGAGGGTATTCATCACCCAGTTGGCTTTCGGCGAAGCGATATTCACCGAGCTGGACTGCGGTACGAAATGAACGGAGAACGACATGTCGGAATAGTTCTTCGGACAGGAAGCTACGTAGAGCCTGAGTTTCAGGTCGTTATAATCATCTACCACTCCGCGCATGATCTTGATGGTCTTATAGACCGACTGTCCGGGCAGGATAGACACCGGTATCGGAGCTGCCAGCGAGTTTCCGTCCGCATAGACCTCTAATCCGTCGGCATTAGAGGCATTGACCATACCTAATTCGAAACTGCGGAAGTCGGACAGACGTCCTTCGCCTACCTGACCGTTGTTCTTCAGTTCCACGCGGATATATGCCGGCTGATCGGGTTGCACGTGTGCCACCTCGTAGGTGTTCGCCGTTAGTTCGGGTTCGGCAATAGGTACGGTAGCGTTACCGAGGAGTGTACCGGGGTTATAGAACGCCGTGTGCACCTCCCCCTCGTACGGACAGAAGGTAGCACCCGCCTCCGTATAGAAGACATAGGAGCTATAGAGCAGCGAATCATTATGATCGCCTATATTCAGCTGCTGGCGAATGATGTCAGTGGTGTCGCCCCAGACTTTGTCCAGCGCAGCGCGATAGACCGAGACGGTGATGTCGCCGTAGGCATCTGGCACCAGCGTGAAACCGCAGCTCTTCTTCACCGCTTTGCTATTCGTGTTTCTAAATTCGCGGTCGAAATCGAGGATAGGCGTGATGGTCCATTTTAGCTCCGATTGGTTCGACTTGGTTCCTAACTCGTTGGCGCCCTTCTGTACTCGACCATTTTCTCCCTGCTCGCCTTGCCGAGCGTTCCGATAATAGCTTTGAAGCGCCTCGGAAGCAGTCTTACCGATCGACTCTGCGAACGATCCCGCCATGTAGTTTCCAAGCCCGTCCAAATTGGATAACGCATTAGTTACAAAATGGGTAGCATCCATCCCAAACTGGTTTCTTAAGGCGATACCATTCTCGCTTGCCACAGCGGAATAGGAATCCGAACGCGTGTAGGAGTTGCCGAAGGAGACGGAGTAGGTTCCTTCTTTCCGTCCCGCCATGCGGGCAAACACTTTGATTCGTTCGTTTTGGATGAGGATATCAGACCACTGATAGAGCTGATTATCCAGCGCACGAACCTCATCCGGGAAATAGTCTTTGCTATCTGTCGGTATAAGCATCACGTAATAGTCTTTCTCCAGGGTGTCACGCATACTAACCGGCATTGTATCGACCACCCAATACACCGGTTTGCCAAGACGGTCGGCAGCCTCTTGCGCTGTCTTCTCATCCGGGAAATAGGAGAGCAGACTCTGCCGCTCCATTGCCAGACGAGGCATCACGGTATAGAGGATGTAGTATTGCGAATAGACGAAGGTGTTGTCGAATTTCGAACCCATCACAACCTTATCCGCCGTCACAAGATGGAACCGCTTGCCGTGGCTATCTGTTCCGGAGGCCATAACGCGGATCGTACCCGCTTTGATTGCCGGCAGTTTGATTTGATAGACGCTATCACTGATAATCGTTACCGTCTTGGCTTTACCGGATAGCATACTGGTAGTGGTGCCTACGAACAGATCCGCCATGCCGCCTACACCGTAGCCCACACCGGCAGAGGCATCCGCCAGACCACCGAAGTTATAGACCGAACCGGTGGAGGAAGTGGAGATACGCTCGGAGGTAGTGAAGGAATAGTCGTATTGGTAGCCCCAGTCCTGCTTATGGGTCAGCGGGAGAGGAATCTGGAAAGTATTGCTGGCCTCATAGGTGGAACCTATATAGTTACCCGGCGCATTGGTTACAATACCTACATCGGAAGTAACGGATACACCATAGTTCAGATTCAGTTTCAGTCCCACCTCATATTTATACGATTCCTTAAAGGACATGTTATAGGTAGTGCCCGCCTCAATCCACGAGCTACTACCCGTACCACCCGGATTACGCGCCACATCCAGAAGGGTGATGCCCGCTGGGGTAGAATGGAGGGAGTTCTCCTGAATCTTATCGCCCACTATATAGCCACGGAAGACATCTGTTTCCACCACGTTATTTTCGTATTCGAGGGCAGCCGTCACGGTCCTGAGCGCCATAGCGCCGGTGTATGTCACATCCAGATTATCTACCGATAATACCACGCCGCTCCTGCCCCGTTCGTCCAGATCATATGCGATAGAAGGTCTGGTGCTATCCAGACCATTATGGATCTTCACCTTGCCTCCACGCATAGGCACACGGTCAAGCGCACCCGCTTGCGTGTCGTTATTGTAGTAATATTCTTCAAACGCAGAGGCCGTAAACTGGTAGTTACGCTTGTTAAAGAAGATCGGATAGCCCAATAGGTAATTCACCTCTTTAGTCCCGTTAGCAAGGGAAGAAGATGTGTATAACTGCACCGTGTCGCCGTTGTTCTGCATCGTGCTCTCCTGCATCGTAGGCTCGCCTATTCCGTCACGCTCCAGACCATAGATGAGTTGGGTCATGCGGATCTTAACCGGTGTATGATAGATGCGGTCATATACGGCATTATAGGAAACCATCTGCCCGTCACGCAACTTTCCGCGGGCATGAGCACAATAAGACTTGATTGAGATCAACTCACCGTTCCGCTGCTGCTCTACAATCACGGAGTCTTTATCCGAGAAATAGACAGCGTCGAAGGTATCTTTGGGTGCATTGGTCAAGTCGAAGGTCTCCGATCCCTGACCGGCGGCAAAGAGCGTAGCATAGCCTCTCGCCGTAGCCTGCACAACCTTGTATTTCGTCGGATATAGATCCACGGCATACTCACCCGTAGCCGCATCCGGACGAATGGTGATACGTTTCTTCTCAAAGAGCGTGCTGGTATTACCTATATGTTGCTGCACGGTATCTCGTGTCAGGTCATCGGGGTCATGGACAATCTGCGCCGTGTTGTCTCCCTCTAACTGCAGGACGAGTTGTAGATCATCACCTAAGTTATTCTTTCCTACTCCGAAACCCTCAGGCAGGTTGCGCTGGTCGTTTCCTCCCGCTACGCGTCCTACGAGGCGCACCTTGGTGGTGTCGTAGAACCGCACGCCGTCTAAGGCTTTGCTGAGGGCAAACTGTTCATTGTTGCCCTCTACACGGAGGATTCCCTTGCCCTCGAACGAATGACCGTCCTTGAACACTTGTAACCTATATGGCTGACCCTGTGTCAGAACCAACTCAAACGTACCGTCAACACCTGTGGTCAGAGGCGCGTTGCTGCGACGGAGAGTATCGCCGTTCAGCAGGAACATAGCACCCGCTACAGGGATAGTAGAGCCCTTATAGAGCACGCGACCGGATAGACGGACTGTCGTGGTGTTGATGAATAGCACATCTGTGGCTCTCGGGTTCTCTTTGGTCAGAGAAACCGACGCGGAACGCTGCGAGGTGTAGTTATAACCGAACAGACCATACGTAGCAGAGGGGACTACCACGTACTCGGTGCCCGTCTTCGCATTCAGATCATAGAGCAGGCTGTCGAACCGGAATACTCCATCCGCTTTGGTGGTCATCGTTCGGACTACCTGACCGTCTTTTTGCAGCGATACCGTCACTCCGGAGATACCGCTGTTATCGCTCATCATCACCGTTCCCTGTATCTCGCCGTAAGGAGTACGCCAACCTTCAGCCGTGGCGCTGTTGGTCGTAGTATGAGTATTACATTCATAGATAGCCGTCACCGTATATTCATAATGTACGTCAGGCACTGCCGAGCGGTCGAAATAAGTGTTGTCCGTGCCGGTATAGAGAGTGTCGGGCACGAGGTCACTGAACTTCTCGAGCCGCAGCACGCGGTATTCGTCCACATTGGCGGACGAGGCGCTCCAATTAAGCAGCACACCCTGTTTCAGATAGTCCTCCGTCTGACCCTGCGTGGCCTTGAACTCCACTATCGTAGCCCCCTCGTCGTAATACAACTCCGGGCCCTTCAACGCTATAGGTTTGCTTTGCTCTTTTACGTCATAGAGCCTCAGATCCGATGAACTCTGGTCAATACGCGCAGCGTAGGTATAATGCGTACAAGCTGACGACGCTACATCGGTATAAGTAGCTATCCAGTTGCCGTCCGCCTGACGCTCTATCTGGTTATTGGGGATGATGAATTCCACCTGTTGACCGGTCTCTCGCGCCGTACGTGTGATGATAAGACGAGCTGTCTGGTCCCACATACATTTGCCTAATTGGTTTCCCGCAGCAATCACGTTGGAGG
Organism: Bacteroidales bacterium UBA2764; assembly: GCA_002352705.1. Classification (GTDB taxonomy): domain Bacteria; phylum Bacteroidota; class Bacteroidia; order Bacteroidales; family Paludibacteraceae; genus Colicola. Next base: position 16,506 of record DEIW01000107.1, read on the forward strand.
ACACCACCGTGTATAAGCTATCGATCAGGTGCTCCCGCACGCGGTTGAGCGCTTCCTGCACTTGTTCGCGTGCCGGCGCTTCAGCGGAGATAGAGCTATAACCGATAGTGTTCCATGTGCTCTCGTCCCGGGAGACCGTGATCACGGAGCTGTTGACCACATCGTAGGTCTCGGTATTCCATCGATAGATACTGGTGCCTGCCATGTACGCCGGATATTTGACGATTACGCGGCTGCCCGACTCGATGGAATAGAGTTTCGATCCCACTCCGGGTTTATCCTCCGGAATCTGCGCTACGCCGTCGTCTATCTTCGTTACCGTCACTACCGTCTCATCGAACGCGTTATTCACCAACAGCGATATCTTCTGATCACCCGCTTCGGGCAAGGTTACATTCGAATAAGAAATGTTAAACAGCTCTTTTCCCGGTATTTGGAACTGCGACACCTCGCTGTTCTCCAACTTGATCCGGAAATGCACCTTGTGGTTATTCTGATAATCCGGATCCAAGGTATAGTTCTCCTGCGTAGCCGCCAGCGGGGCAAGGAAATTATGCTTCTGCATACCCAGCTTACGGGCGAAATCATGTCCCTCCCATCCCCATATAGCGGCAGAGGCGCGGCGAATACGATAATATACCGGCACGGCGGGCTGTACCACCATGTCCGTATAAAAATCGATATCTACGTTGCATAGCGGCGCTCCCGTAGCGGTCTTCAGCAGGTATTTCTTTACCGAGGCACCTACCGTGTCCTCTATCGTGTCGTTCTCCAACGCAGCATTGCCCGTCCATGACTCACGGCTCTCATCCGACCATGTATAGGTGTATGTAGCACCCGTGTTCTCTCTGCTCATCGGGATCATCGAGACCGTCTGCGCATCCGAGAAGTCGCTCTTCAAGGCTCTCTGGATCTCAAAGTAATCTCCGTCCACCAAATCCCGTGCATTCGGATTCTTAATCACCCATTCCAGTTTGTTCCGGCCGGTATAGGTACCCGTCTTATCCAACTCCTCGGTAGCGGAGAAATTATATATACGGTGATAGGCAGGGACATCCACGGCCGTACTTTGCAGAATAGTGGAGTCCCCTACGGCATTATATATCACTTTGAAACTCGCCGTCACTTGCTCAATGATGGTATCGGTGGTCATGACGAAGATATTACCCGACCTCTCCGAGTTGGAGAGCTTCTTCACAACGGTGGGGTCAACGGACACTGTATAATTCTTCGGCTCATAATGCACCGCGTACGGGATACCCGCATTACCGTAACCCGTGATACCGTTCTCGTTCAGCGCGTAGAGATAAGGCGTGAAGAGCTGCGGCGTCGTCAGCGACTCTCCCGGCTTAAACTGACCGAAACTCCAGTCGAAAGCATATTGCCTGTCACCGTAAGCGGACTTGCGGATGTCCACGTGGATCTTCAACTCCACTTGTGCAGAGCCGTACATCGAAGCAGGCTGATACCAGTCGAACTCCAGGAAGGTAACCTGCTTGTAGTCGTCGTCCTCGCGTTGCACCACTATCAGCCGAGGTGTCCACTCTCCATTGTCTGTTACATAATACGGAGCGCCGTCAGCCATCGAGGTCACGGTAATCGAACCCATACCATTCGCTAACTTAACATACGCTGTTCCTTTGTCGCCACTCTTAGAGTTCTCGTCATACGTGTCTGACTTGAAATTCGCAATAGTGTGCTCCTGACCGTCTTTCACGTAATAGATACGCGAATCGAAGTCCAGATAGTAGTTGTTCACTGCACCATAGGCCCAGACAGGAATCTTGAAATGAACCTTGTCTATTCCTGCCGAATAAGCCATGTAATGTTTCTTTTTCTCCAGATAGTCATTGGCATCAGCCGTGACAGGAATCAGAAAAAGTGCACAGAATGCGAGGACTATTATCGCCGTCCAACGCTTCGAAAAAAGAGTTTGTTTCATATATATGTTTTGTGTTAATGCGCGATTTTTCGCGCAAAATTACAACAAAAAATCCGAATGTGCAAGAAAAAATTCATTTTAATTTGCCATTTGCAGGATTTTGCGACCACACTTTCGAAGGCTAGGTATCCCCGTTAATAGGGGAACCGTAACACGGGAATGGGCTATATAAAAAATGAGGGGAGGCGGTCGAAGGTACAACTTTTCCGCGAGACATCCAAATAAATCCCTACATCCCATGTCGGTTTCGGTGTTCTGTGTCCGGCATCTCCGTTGCCGGAGTGTCGTCCCGCAGTGTCCTGTGCTCGCGAGTTCTGCGAGTGAGGATTACGTCCCGACCAAAGAGCCCCTCATTCGTTCAACGTTCACTCGTTAATTCGTTATTATACCCTCCCCCATCTCTCCCCTGCTTCACCGACCAAAGACCGAGAGATGACCGAGACAAGACCGAGAGACAAAAAACTGCCGCCCGAATCGAAAATCTATGATTTTCCATAGTTCGTGCAACGTGACAAGGACGATTACGACACGGTCGGAAGCATGGCAAAAAGGCGACACCTCGGTAATCATCCAGAGCAAGACCGTCGAGACCTATGATGCTTCGCGTAAACTGCCCTAAGTAATGCGCTAAAACCGCGTTTTAGCGGTAATTACACGGGCGTTCCCGCTCTCCCCAAGAATTAAAATTCCCGGGGACCCCGATGGAAGGAGAGTAGGTAGCATCGCTACATCATATACAAAGAAGCCCGGTATCTTTCGATATCGAGCTTCTGAAAGTGGCGGCAAAGCATAGCTACCTACTCTGACTAAGGATTTCTATGTGCGGGCAACGGTGAGGGCTGCCCGCACTCGCGCGGCGCACTTACTCCTTCGAATGTCCCCCGGACATTCTCGGTGCGCCTCAATCGCTTCTTAGCCGCAAGGGCACGATTATTTCACCACACAACGCGTGCAGACCTGCACTGCGATGTGGAGAGTGGTACAAAGCCACTACATATGAAAAGAGAGCCTAAGTAAACTTAGACTCTCTTCAAAGTGGCGGCTACCTGTCGCGGGCACTATCCTCGTCTATGAGCCAAAACTACGTTCTGGCTGTAAATACTCGGATGTTTGTTCTCGGTCGGCTTGGTCTCCCCGACCGCCTTCCCTGTTCGAAGTGCCAAGTCAAGGCACTTCTCCATGCTCTCCCCACAGATTAGAAATCTGCGGGGGCCCCGATGAGAAGGGGCTGTAACTCGCGGAAACAGCCGCGAGGACTAAACGGCTAAGAGCAGCAGAAGAGAGGAGGGAAACTCGCGCTCTGAGAGCACGAGCACAAGACCAGCAGAAGAGAGTAAGGGAGACGACACAAGAAAAGCGCCCTTGAGAAAATCTCAAAGGCGCTTCAAAGTGGCGGCTACCTACTCTCCCACAACGCAGTGCAGTACCATCGGCGATGCTGAGCTTAACGACCCTGTTCGGAATGGGAAGGGGTGGGACCTCAGCGCTATAACCACCTTAATGTAGTTAATTGAGAATTGAGAATTGACAATTGAGAATTAACTCAAAGCCAACTCAACAACCTCAATAAGGGGTTGACAGATCAACGAATGTAAGAGCGCGTTCACGCGCCAGCGAACTAAGTTCGCGGATTCTAAGTACTCCTAGGAAGACCTAGGTAAACCTAGGATGTCCTAGTTTATTAGAAAAAAACCTTCTTGAAAGAAGGTTGCAATTCAGCGGCGGAGCCGCGAAATGCAAAAAACCTTTTTAGAAAAAGATTCGGGCAATTAGTACTGCTCGGCTTTATGTCACCATTGTACACCTGCAGCCTATCAACGTTGTCGTCTACAACGACCCTCAATGGAAATCTAATCTTGGAGCTAGCTTCGCGCTTAGATGCTTTCAGCGCTTATCTACACCGAACGCTGCTACTCGGCAGTGCCCCTGGCGGGACAACCGATGCACAGGAGGTTCGTCCAACACGGTCCTCTCGTACTAGT
>DEIW01000194.1 GCA_002352705.1 Bacteroidales bacterium UBA2764
TTTTGCTATTGGCATTATTGGTTCGGAGGCAAACAACTGTTGGAGAAACCGCTCCAACAAGTGTTGGAGAGCGACAAACCCGATTTTCCGTTTTGTTTAGGCTGGGCGAACGAGAGTTGGAAAGCGAAGACCTGGCTCGACCAGCAAACAGCGCCGGATAAGATGCTCATTGAGCAGACCTATTCGCCCGAAGATGACGAGGCGCATTTTGAAGCGATCCTGCCTATGTTGCGCGACAAGCGATACATTCAAGTGGACGGCAAACCGCTCCTGATGGTCTATCGTCCCTTCGACCTGCCGGACGGGAAAGCGTGGACGGCGCGTTGGCGAGAAATGGCAACAAAAGCCGGTTTCAACGGACTGTATCTGTTAGGTCACGTAGCCNNTGGATGATGTAATGGCGATGGGTTTTGATGCAGTGAACTTAGTGCCTATGGGAGATACGAAGCGGAATAAATGTTTGGCGTTGCGCCATCTGCCGACTTTGATCAAGCATCTGCGGGGAAAGTCTCCGTTGGTGTACGATTATGCGAAAGCGATAAAGGTCTTTGCGGAGCCGGCAATGCAACGCGAAGAAGTAGTGCCGACCATCCTGCCCGGATGGGATCATTCGCCACGAAGCCGGATGAGGGCGTTTGTGATGAATAACTCCACGCCCGAGGCATTCAAAGCACATGTGCAGGCCATTAAAACCATCGTGGACAAGAAGCAAAACCAACTGGTGATGCTCAAGTCCTGGAACGAATGGGGTGAAGGCAATTATATGGAACCGGATGCCCATTGGGGACGACAATATATTGATGCAATGGGTTCTGTTTTGAAGCAATGAAGATACGCGTAATACATACCATCAATGCGTTTACCGCCACATCGGGTGGTACTTCTACTTGTACGTATGACTTGTTGAAAGCGCTCAATATGCATAATGATGTACAGGCAGATATTTTGGTTACCAAGCCGAAAGAGCCGATCATGGGGCAAGGTGAGGATTGGATTATTTCTATTGAAAACGACGAAAAGACACCATTCAGCATTTCCGCCAATCTGCACAAAAAAATGATACAAACAGAAGCGGACATCTATCATACGAACGGTTTATGGCGGTATTGCAACCATGTCCCCGCAGTTGTGGCAAGACAAAAAGGCAAACCCTTTGTGCTCACACCGCACGGCCCTGCAGAGTTATTGGCAGACGATCGGGGATGGCTCGTCCCTAATGGAGACATCGAGGCGCTCACGGCACAAATTGAATATGTCATTGCGCATCCCGAGGAAGCTGATTTAAAAGCAAAGAAAGCGCAAACCTATGCGCAGAACACATATAGCGAAGAGGCTATTATGCCCCGTTGGATTAAAGAAATAGAGGTATGCAGGTAACATTTGATAATATCATTTATTCGTTGCAACGAGTAGGCGGTATTTCCGTAGTATGGTCGGAAATGCTTAAACGTGCTTGTGTCGATCCGGAATTGTCGGTACAGATGCTGGAATACCCGTCGAATAATGTGCTACGTGAGCATATACAGATACCTCAAGACATGATCGTACCTAAGTCCTTACGTTGCTTAGAACGGTATAGAGAACCGGAATATAATCCGATGAAACCGACTATTTTTCACTCTTCCTATTTCCGCATCTGTCAAAATCCGAATGTTCGTAATGTAACTACTGTACATGATTTGACGTATCATTTTTATCGTAAAGGTTTACCCAAGGCTGTGCATTTGTGGGAAGAGAAAAAAGCATTGAAACATAGCGAGGCGGTCATTTGTATCAGCGAAAACACAAAGCGGGATCTGTTGCATTTCTATCCGTGGATTCCCGAAGAACGGATTCATGTTATCTATAATGGAGTAAGCGATGCTTTTTATCCGATGCCCAATGTAGAGAAGAAGGGCTATTTGCTGTATGTGGGTAATACCTCGGTGGAGTACAAGCGGTATGAAGTGGCGCAAGAAGTGGCTAAGAGAACCGGAATAGAGTTAGTAACCGTTTGCAACGTGACATCAGAACAACTGAATAGGTATTATAATGAAGCCTTGTGTTTGCTCTATCCATCNNCCATCCGACTATGAGGGATTCGGTATTCCTGTTATTGAGGCGCAAAAAGCCGGATGTCCTGTCGTCGCACAAGAATATTCTTCTATTCCGGAGATCATAGGCAGTAAAGGATTGATGGTAAAACATGCAAGTGGTGAACAAATGGCCGCTGCTATGTCTGAGATCGTGTTGGAACTGAAGTCCCGCGCTGTTAGTGAGATAATCATAGAAGGAATAGAGAACGCCAAGCGTTTCAGTTGGGAGAAGACCTATGAACAAGTAAAAAATGTATATCGGCAGATCATTCTATAGTATGAAAATATCTATTATAACTATTACGTACAACAGTGCGAAGACTTTGCAACATACGCTGGAGAGCGTGCAAAGCCAGACCTATCCGGATATCGAGCACGTCATCGTGGATGGCGCTTCTACCGATGGGACCAAAGACTTAATCGAGAACTATGCCAAGCAGCATAGTAACGTCCGCTGGATCTCGGAGAAAGACAATGGTATTTACAATGCCTTAAACAAAGGAATCTCGATGGCGACAGGAGATATTATCGGTTTCCTGCACTCTGACGATGTGCTCTTTTCTGCCCATTCCATCGAACAAATCGCCGATGCGTTCAAGGACCCAACGATCGATGTGGTCTATGGAGATCTGCAATATTGCCGGGAAGGTAAGATTATACGCAGGTGGAAGAGCAATGATTTCAATCCCCATGCGCTCAAATACGGATGGATGCCGCCCCACCCGACCATGTATGTCCGTAAGGAAGTCTATCAGCAGGTCGGTGAATATGATGAGTGGTTCCATATTGCTGCAGATTACGATATGATGCTACGTATCTTTAAAAGTGGTTTTCGCTCGCAATATATCCCCGAAGTACTCGTGCGTATGGAAACAGGCGGGGCAAGCAATAAGAACACCAAAGCACGCTTGTCTAAAACGCAGGAAGACTATATAGCTCTCAAGAAAAACCACGTCGGTGCTGGCTACCTGACCGTTGCATGCAAACAACTCCGCAAACTACGTCAGTTCCTGAGAAAGAGTTAAATCAACCATTTCAAACAAGGCGAAGCCTGAAACCCTCAAACCATGTTAAATATATCCATCGTCTTATATCATCCGCAATGGGAACAGGAGGTTATTCCTCTTGTGACCGAACTGCTGCGCGTGAAATGCCTGCGGAAGATATACCTGTTGGATAATAGCGGGGAGAAGGGAACCCCTCCAAGCCTCCCCTCAAGGGAGGATACCAAAGGCAAACTGCGCTACATGGCGATGCCAGCAAACCTCGGTTACGGTCGGGCGCATAATATCGCGCTGCGGGAGAGCGCCTATTACCGGACAGAACTGCATCTGGTGATGAACAGCGATATACAAGTCAAGGCGGAGGATATAGATGCCATGCACGACTGGATGATCTCCCATCCCGAGGTGGGACAACTCATGCCCCGGGTAGTGAACCCCGATGGTACGCAGCAGTACCTCGCCAAAAGGCTTCCTTCGCCTCTTGACGTCTTCGGTCGCCGTTTCTTACCGGCATGGCTGATAGCTCGGCGTAACAAACGCTATGAGCTACGCGATCTCGATCTGACACGACCGGTTAACGCACCCTACCTCAGCGGCTGTTTCATGTTTTTGCGTACGAAAGCAGCGGTGGAAGCCGGACTGTTTGACGAGCGGTATTTCATGTATCCCGAAGATATAGACCTCACCCGCACGATCCATCGTAACTGGCTCACGCTCTATTATCCCCAATGGACTATCACGCACGCACACGCGCGCTCTTCCTATAATAATAAACACATGCTCTGGATTCATATCCGGAACATGTGTCGCTATTTCAATAAATGGGGCTGGCTCTTCGATAGAGAGCGGCGCCGCTTTAATCGCTCACTTTGACGCCCTGTAAGGTGTATGTCTCTCCTTCGCGACGGATATAAAGCACTCCGTTCCGAAGGATTTTTTGTACCTTGGGTTGTACCTGGGACTCCGCCGTCTCAATAGCCTGCGGAACATAAGGAGGCTTTTGATTGAGGAAGATAGAATCGTTAGTGATCGTCATAGAACATCTCCATTCTCCTACTCCACGGCAGTACAGGGGAACATAAGCCTCCTCGTCGTCCGCCGAGCGGATAGACATAACTATCTCATATTCTCCCGGAGGATAAGAGATAGCTGCATTATAGCTTCGGGAATAATAGACCGTCCACGATTTCATTTGCAGGTTGCTGGAGATACTACGTGTCTTGTACAGTTGACCGTTTTGGTATATATACAAACGCAGGTTGCCTTTCCATATACCATACCCTCTATTCCTGAGCGTATCTACTACGAATTTAACCGTATCTTCCCGGGACAGTTTGTTTTCCCGTATTCGCACGTTCTCGCATATGAGGTGAAGAGCATAGTCTCCTCCTGCATCCGGACGGATGCCTGTAAATATCTGTACGTTCTCCGTGTAGGCTTTATTAGAAGACGATCCGCCTATTCCCTGGCTGGACGGAGCCAAGGCGGAGAGACGGAAATAGCCGTCGCTCTTACCACCCCATCCCCAGTTGATATGTACCAAGCCGTCGGCATC
>DEIW01000151.1:0-204 GCA_002352705.1 Bacteroidales bacterium UBA2764
GGATGCAAAGGTACAACTTTTTTTCTAATATACGCAAGTTTTGGAGGAGAAATATGCCTCTTTATGCAAATTTAGGCAGGAATAGGCAGATTTTAGGCAGGAATAAGCAGATTTAGGAAAGGACAAAGAGGCCGACTGACAGTCGGCACAACTACCAAGAATCTGTTGCGGGATGACATCCCGCGCAATAGACATAGACGCGAT
>DEIW01000151.1:290-2513 GCA_002352705.1 Bacteroidales bacterium UBA2764
ATCCCGACGCAATAGACAAAGGGGTGAGCGGCGTTTCCTATCCGCCAAACTTGGCGGATGCAAAGGTGCAACTTTTATTGATATACGCAAGAAAAAGCGCAAGAAAATGCGCTTTTTCCAGTCGTTAGTCGTTAGACAAATTGTTGGATCTCGGAGAGGGAGGAGACGGTGGGGATATGCAAAGAGGGATCAAGGGGTTCGTTGCGGCGGTTGAAGAAGATAACATCCAGACCGGCTTTCTGCGCACCGAGGATATCGGTGGTCATACTATCGCCGATCATGAGTACGTCTTGAGGTTGGAGGCCGCAACGGCGCAAGGCTTCCTGATAGAAACGGATGTCGGGTTTGTCATAGCCTATATCCATAGAGATATAGGTGTCTTCGAAATACGGGAGGATACCAGCTTGCTTCAGGCGGTTTCGCTGGAGATGCCCGAAACTATTTGAAGCGGCAAAGAGGCGGTAACCTTTCCCGTGAAGGTAATCGAGGGCCTCTTTGGCTCCCGGCACGAGGTAATGTGTCTGCCCCCATGCAGCTCGGAAAGCATGCTTGAAGGTTTCTGTCATTTCATCTATTCCCTTTCCCGCAGGAAGGTACTGCGGGTATGTTTCCGACAGCCGTTCCACAAACTCACGTGGATAAAGTTCCATAACCTCAGCAATGGTATGCAGTCCATGCTTGGCTTCGGAGAAGAGCCGTCCACTTATTTCAAAAAATGTTTGGAAAAGACCGTCTTCGACTGACAGACCCAGGCGAGGGCCACTGACAGACCGCTCTGCTGACAGACCGGCTACGCCTGACAGACTATTCATTGCAGCATCGAACGCTTCACGGCAACAGGGAATGTAGTCGAGCAACGTGTCGTCAATATCTATAAAAACGGCTTTGTACATGTTTAGTAGTTAGTGGTTAGTGGTTAGGGGTTAGGGATTAAGAAAGAGAGCCACGAGCGTGACTCTCTTTGTCGGGTAACATAGATTCTCCTGCTTTGCACTCGATTCTCTGTCGGGTAGGCGAGATTCGAACTCACGACCTCCTGCTCCCAAAGCAGGCATTCTAACCGGGCTGAACTACTACCCGAAACGTGTTATAGACGCCCCAAATTCCCCTTTTACGGAAATCGGGCACAAAGGTACTGCTTTTTTTTGAAATACGCAAATAAATCTGCATTTTTTTGCAAAATTCCCCGATTAAGACAAAAATGAATATTTAAATGAAAGGGCACAAAAAAAGCGCCCGTATAACTTTTGCTCGAGAAAACTTCCAGAGAATAGGATTTGAGGCCTGCTTTTTCCTCTGTAATCCGGCCACCTCATCGCTACCCGGGGATCAGGAATGTAAACTAATCCAATGCACGGGGTCTCGGCGTAGAGTACCGGCACGCCATTAGTGAAGCATTTGCACTCGGTTAGATGTTATTTGTTGAGTTTTCCGGTTCCTATAAGTTATACGGACGCTCGCTTGCGTTTATTATTATTCCCTGCCACGCCAGGCAAGGGAGAGTACTATCCGGTGTGTATCCGAATACATGAGATAGGGGTCGGCGTTCTGGTGGGCATAGAGGCTAAAACGCTGCATGCGGAACTGGTATGCCGCCTGAATGACGAAGTGGGTTCCCCGATATCCGACCGCGCCGGAGATATACTGCTGCCACCTCGGGTTCTGGTAATAAGCATCCTGTCTATCCAATGTCGGATCAATCTCGCAGACAGGGAGACTCGTTTTCGTCTTAAAAGGACTCTCGAAGACATATCCGGCATTGATATAAAGCCCAGGGTAAGGCACCACCTCCACGCCAGCCTTGAGCATATGAATATCATATGCACCGCTTATATGACGGAAGTCATACTGCAGCGCCAAGAGTGCGTACTGCTTTATCTGAAAAGCGACAGAGGCAGAGAGCCTCAGCGGGAGGTGAAAAGCAGAAGAGGTAGAACTCAATGGGGGCGCATCCGGTCCTCGGCGGAGCGAGTCCGTGCGGGCATAGAAACTACCGGAAGTGGAGGTGTTGAGATGCCCAACGGAAGGCGACTCGATACCAAAGCCCAAACGCATCCACGACGCCGGACGATAGATAAGCCCCGTAGCAAAAGCACAACTAGCTCCGCTGAGCATCAGCGAGGTACGGCTACGGTTATAATAATTTTTGAGATTGGCATTCTGGGTTTTGAAATCCTCATAATAGTCCGCATCCGAAGACATGAGATACGACTGGATGCGCAA
>DEIW01000151.1:2546-5497 GCA_002352705.1 Bacteroidales bacterium UBA2764
AAAAAAAAGCCGATACCCCAATACCAACGGTTGGAGATATTCATCGCCCAGTCCAGAGAATACTCATTGATATACCCGCGCTCATAGAGAGAGAGACTGTCCGAAAGATGATACCTGTCGGTAGTATAAGGGATTCCCATATCGGCATCCGAGGTAGCAAAAAGCGAACCAAGGGAATGTCCTTTGCCTGAGGTAGGATACATCGTGGCATTGAAACAATGCACACGGTGATAGCCGAACATGAAATTATGATAAAGCACCCCTTGTCCGTCCAGTTGATTGGTTCTGAAAGAGAAGACAGCAGAAGCCTGCGGCGCCATGAAGATCGATTTCGCCACGTAATCAAAAGTAATCATTGCCTCAGGCCGGCGGTAGAGCCCCAGTCCCGCTACATTATCCAAAACCGCAGAAGGGTCCGCCCCGATAGCCGTCATAGCTCCCCCCATTCCCACGTAACGCGCGGTTCCCATAATAGTACGTTCGGAAAGACGGGCGAAGTCCTGCGCCCAAGTACAAAGGGACAAAGTACAAAGGGACAAAGTCAATATGTATCGAAGGTTTCTCATCGGTTGATACGGATGGTTACTGTGGTATCTTGTACATTGAGGTATTCGATGGCGGGAGCCCCACCCTGGCCCTCCCCCGCAGGGAGGGAAGCAGGATTATTCTCTGTGGTATGCGAAGCGTGCCGAATAGTCCGGTCCGGCCAATAATAGGCATCATCCATGGGCACTTGCGAGGCAGTATGGCAAGAAGCCATGAAGACCGCGCAGAGCGCTGACAGAACACAGACCGCGCCGCTGACAGAGCGCTTCCAGGTTGACCTCAGACCGAATATGTTTTGCAGGCACTTCATTACACCTTTCTAAATCCTATTATCTCCCGCACCTCTTCTATTGTTTTTTCCGCGCGAGCCGAAGCGGCTTCGGCTCCCTGGCGCATGATACGATCCAGAAGAGCATCATCCGAAGAAAAAGCAATAATCTTCTCGCGAATAGGCGCAAGCAGTTTATTGGCATCCGCTGCCATCTGCTTTTTCATATCTCCATAACGAATCTCCATGCGGTTATAGAGGTCGTTGTAATATTCAGCCGCCTCCTGTCCGCAGAGCAGTTCGCAGAGGGTGAAGAGGTTCTGAATGACTTCCGGTTTTTCCTGATTGAGTTGCGTAGGTCCCTGGTCCGTCACCGCTCTCATGATTTTCCTGGTAACGGTTTTCTCGTCGTCGCAGAGATAGAGACAGTTACCTTCGGACTTTCCCATCTTTCCCGAGCCATCCAGCCCAGGAACCTTCACAGCCTTGTCGGCAAAATAGAAGGAAGCCGGTTCCTTGAAATACTCCACGTTATAGATTCTATTGAAGCGTCTGGCAAAGAGTCGCGCCATCTCCATATTCTGTTCCTGGTCCTTCCCCACCGGCACTTTATCCGCCTTGTGCATAAGGATATCCGCAGCCATAAGACAGGGATAGGTCAGCAGTCCGGCATTGACGTTATCGGGTTGCTTGCGCACTTTCTCCTTAAAGGAAGTGACTCGTTCGAGTTCTCCCAGATAGGCATTCATATTCAGATAGAGATAGAGCTCGAGAACCTGTTTGACATCCGACTGTACATATATAGGCGCTTTCCCGGGATCAATACCACAAGCGAGATATTCGCTGAGAATGGTTTTCACCGAACGTTTTATATTCTCGGGCGTAGGATGGGTCGTAAGCGAATGCCAGTCCGCAATAAAAAACATACAGTCATACTCATCCTGCATTTTAACAAAACTCTTCACTGCCCCGAAATAATTACCGAGGTGCAAATTGCCCGTAGGGCGTATTCCGCTAATTACACGTTCCATTGAGATTTCAGATTTCAGACTTCAGATTTCAGATTTCGATAGGCAATTGACGATAGATAGGTTCAGCAAGGGACGTAAGTGTAGTCGTGTCTGCGATTCCCGGAATAGGCTGAATTTTCGTATTAAGGAGAGCCAACAGATGCTCGTTATCGCGGGCGAATACCTTGATAAGCAGTCCGAACGCGCCCAAGGTATATTGCGCCTCCACTACCTCCGGTATTTGCTCCAACTCCCGAATGACCTGGTTATACATCGAAGCCTTCTCCATGGTAATACCGATATAGACACAGAGCTGGTAGCCGAGCGATTTAGGGTGAACATGATAACTTGACCCCGTGATAACCCCATTATCAAACATCTTCTGAACGCGCTGATGGACAGCTGCACGACTAACACCACATTGCTCCGCTACATCCTTGAAAGGGATACGGGCACTTTTAGTAATAATCTTCAAAATCTTACGATCTAATTCGTCAATTTTTTCCATTATTTCGATAAAATGATTAAAAATTTGTGCAAAGATACAACATTTCTTGCAAATGTGCAAGTTTTTTTGTAATTTTGCAGCGATTTTGTAACAAAATGACAGTAGAAGAGTATATTTGCAGTCACACGACTCCCGAAAACGAGTTATTATCCTTGATAAGCAGGGATACGTATTTACATGTACTGAACGCGCATATGGTAAGCGGTCAAGTACAGGGACGTTTGCTGAGCATGATCAGCCATATGCTTCGTCCCCGCAGGATACTGGAGTTAGGCACATTCACCGGGTACAGCGCTTTATGTATGGCAGAAGGATTACCGGATGACGGGATTGTAGTGACGATTGAGCATAACGACGAGTTGGAGGAGAGGATACGGAAAAATCTGAGTCTTTCCCCCTTAGGAAAAAAAATCCAATTAATCATCGGTGATGCCATTGAACGGATTAACGAATTGAGGAATGAAGGGACGAATGAATTTGACCTTGTGTTTATTGATGCGGACAAACGTGAATATTGTTCCTATCTGGAAGCGGTATATCCGTTGGTGCCGACAGGCGGATTTATACTCGCAGATAACACATTATGGGACGGTCATATCATCGACCCGGCTTACGATAA
>DEIW01000151.1:5521-5772 GCA_002352705.1 Bacteroidales bacterium UBA2764
GTCGGGTCTGCGCGCCTTCAACGAAAAAGTAGCTTCTGACGACCGATTCGAACAGGTGATTCTTCCTCTGCGCGACGGAATGACAATAATACGGAAAGTACGATAATGAAGATACGATTTACGACCTTAGGGTGCAAGTTAAATTTTGCGGAGAGCAGTGCATTAGGAAAGGCATTGATCGCTCGTGGTCATGAGCGCGCGGCAAAAGGGGAAGAGGCGGATATATGCGTAATTAACACGTGCTCGGTGAC
>DEIW01000151.1:5777-6050 GCA_002352705.1 Bacteroidales bacterium UBA2764
CGCTGCGGACCACAAAGACCGTCAGATGATTCATCGTATCCGCCGCGAAAACCCCAAAGCCATACTGATCGTGACGGGTTGCTATGCCCAACTCAAACCAGGCGAGATAGCCCAGATAGAGGGTGTCGATTATGTATTGGGGCAAAACGAAAAATTCCAAATCCTGGAATTTATTCGTAGTTTAGAGTTGAGAGTTGAGAGTTTAGAGAAGGGGAAAGTAGAAAGTCAAAAGACAAAAGACTGCATTTTCACCTCTCCGATTCGCGAGGTGGA
>DEIW01000156.1:0-10622 GCA_002352705.1 Bacteroidales bacterium UBA2764
ACGGAGGCACAAAAAAGGCTTCATGTATCGGGAATGGACCGACAATGGACCGACAATGCATCGACATTGGACCGACAATCACCCGAGAAAGAAGAGTAGAAAGACCGCTTTGCTCAAAGTAGAAAGAACGTCCGCCGAGGCGGACTCAAAGACGAGTTATTTATTGGTCCAAAATTACCCAAAATTAAAGAAAATTAATTAAGAGGTCAACCATTATCCACAATTAAAGACAATTAGTTATCCAAAGATTACACAGATTAAACAGAAAACGGCTAATTAAACGAATTAAGCGAAAGAATAATTAGCTCAATTAGCATAATTCGCCGTTATGTATGAATAATTTTTAATAATTGTTGATAATAATTATTAGCCTTGTTTTCAGTATATTACAGACATGTTGTAAGGGGCAATGACTATGCAATGACTATGCAATGGCTATGCAACGAGCATGCAACGAGCGTTTTTTTTTTAAGGCTTGCGTCTCCTTCTTCAGTCACCTTTCTGTGACTCTTCCGCGACTCTTCCGCGGCCTCTCTGCTTTCTACTTCTTACTTTCTACTTTCTACTATTTAATATGTTTTATAACATAAAAATGTGTCGTTTGTTAAGAAACGGCTACACCTTATTATTATTCGCGCGCGCAAAGGGGTATAAAATTTGCGTATTTGAAATTAAAATATTAATTTTGCACCCGATTTTCGCGCTGTTTGTTTTGAAACAACGCAGAAAACCTTAAAAATAGTAAATTTGCAATATTGACATTGCAAAATTAGTCAAAAAAGTAAAATAAGGTATGAAAAAGATGAATATTTTCAATAATTCTATGCGTTTCTTTAATCTCGCATTACTCCTCATTATGCTCCTTGGTGTAAATACCCAGGCGTGGGGACAATGGAACTCTACTCTAACAGCAACGGCAAGTCCATCTGAAGGTGGAGGGGTATGCGCAACTAAAGAAGATAAAAGTTCCTTGAATGATTCGGATTATGGACCTTCATCAACATCTGGAAAAACATACTGTGCGACTATATGGAGTACTGCGACTTTTTATGCATATTATAAAACAAAGCCTGGATATAAGTTTAATAAATGGAGCACTGGGGCTACATCCTGGAAGATTTCTGTAAAGGCAGATAGGAGCAATAAGCACCCTTCTGTAACTGCATATTTTTCTCCGATTACATATAAGATTGTATTTAACGGAAACAATAAAACAAGTGGCAGCATGGACGATTTAACCATGACTTATAACACTGCCAAGAATTTAACAGCGTATGGTTTTTCTCGCGCTTATACAGTAAAATATGATGCCAATGGAGGCTCTTGTGATGTAAGTTCGGCAACAGCAACTTACAAATTTAATGGCTGGAATACTAATTCTGCTGGAACAGGTACAGCTTATTCGGACAAGGCTAATGTTAATAACTTAACAACTACAGATGGAGCAACAATAAATTTGTACGCTCAATGGACGAGTAAATCTGTAACCCTTCCTAATGCAACCAAAGCAGGTTATGTATTGGATGGTTGGTACGCTGGCGACACCAAGGTGGGTGAAGCCGGCGGTTCCTATACTCCGACTGCTAACGTGACTTTGAAAGCGAAATGGATTGATAAACATACGCCTGTAATGACGGGTGCTAATACGTCCATGATGGTGGATGGCGTGCAAGAGAACGCGTTCACTTTTAATCATGTGGATGGACAGGTGGCACATATTACCGTTAAATCCATAGATGCGATTAATAACGGTGATGGAAAAGTAATTGAGTATGATGCCACAAACAATAAGATCACTGCGCACAATGCCGGTGTGGCGGAGATTTATTTTACGCAAGCCGAGACATCTACAATCAAATCCGGTACTTCTGCTACTTACACCTATACTGTTCATAAATACAATAGTGCTTTTGCCGGTGTAGCAGATTTGTCAACTAATGTGGATGCGGACGTAGAGTCGGCTTATACGTTGAACTATTCCAGACTTGATGCGGCATATATTGGTGTGATTCCTACTGCCGGTACTCCGACAGAGGGTGTGAGCTCTACAGAGTTCTATTATACCTTGGATCATGAGGTGACTGCCACTAACACGGAGAATAGTGCGAATGGATCATTGGCAATAACCTATAACGCAGGCAACAAAACGGCTACGGGTAAGAATGCCGGAACAGGAACGATTCATTTGCGCCAGCCGGAGACCTATAAATACAAAGCAGCGAGTGCAGATATTAAGGTGACAGTAACGAAGAATGATCCGGTCTTTACATGGAAAAACGGACCGTATTACCACAACTCGTCTGTCAGCAATGTGTTCACTTCGACGAATAAAGATTTGGCTTTTACGATCGGAGCTTCTACCAATCCGAATGTAGCTTATGAGACCGGCAATACGTTGTATATACTGACCAAAGCCGGAACGGCTAACTTTACCGTTTCCCAGCCGGAGAACTATAAGTGGAATAGCAAATCCGTAACCTACAGCGTAGCCCCGGAGAATCCGTCTAACCATGTGACCTTCACTTATACGCAGGCAATGTATAATGATGGCAGTATTACTGTTAAAAAAGAGGGAACAACAGAATGGACAGATTCCCGTTTGCGTTTAGGCGGAAGTGCTACAGGTATTTTTGACGCACCTGCATATAACAATGATGATAAGTATGTGGATATAGCATTCAAAGGCATACCGGAGAAAGTGACTTTTGAGATAGCGACTAACTCAGATATAGCTACTGGGGAGTATTGGTATGTTAAAGAGAGTTCGGATGGGATAAACTGGTCGGGCGAAAAATGGAACTCTGAGCACGAAGGAACAGGTTATGCTTCTTTCTCTGTATCTTTGTCCCAGACAGCCCGTTATATCCGTTTGTGCTATTCCGGTAACTTTGCCGGATATTTCAGAAACATTACTATTCACGAGTTGAAGAAGTTCACTCCGAATCCAAGCAGTTTGGCTTTCGGAACACACCCTATTAATGAGACCTGCGCATCGCAAACCTTTGCTTTCAATTATGCCAATGTGGGTCACAATGTAACGCTTGCTACCAATGATTCGCATTTCACCGTTACCCCGACAAAGATTACCAATATCGGCGGTGAAAAAGTGGGTTCTACAACTGTTACCGTAAGTTATTCCACCGCCGAGGCACACAAATCCAGCGGAGCCAAGATTACCATTACGGATGAGCTGGGTAATTCGGCAATGGTTAATCTGTCCGGCGAAACAAAGAGACTGGATCCGACTATCACATGGAGCCCGGACGATGCTACTTTCAATGTGGATGACGAGTTAACAGCGCTTAATGCGAATGAGTTAGAAGTAACGCTCTCTGTGGCGGCTGCGGATGAGGCTTATGTACATTGCGTGGGCAACACAGCCACTATGATTGGCGCCAAGACAGGTACAGTAGTGGTGACCGCGCATGTGACGGGAAATAATATCTATAACGACAAAGACTTCACCAAAGAGATCTCGATTACCAATCTGACAAAGCAATATATCACATGGGAGCAGGATTTCTCCCGTCTCAAAACAACGGATGGAACGAAATCTATCACGCTGAATGCGACTGCCTCCAGTGGTCTGCCTGTTTCCTATGAGTTGGTGGGCGACAAAACCGGTTTGACACTTACGCAAAGCGGCGAAACCTGGACGCTGACCTACTCAGCTTCCGAGTGCAAGAACACCACCATTGTAGCCAAACAAGGCGGTAATGAGACGTACGCTCCGGCTTCGTCTGTTTCGAAACAGGTCAAAGTGATAGACCCTTCCAAAGTTTGCGATACGAATGAGACTTTGGTCAATTCAACAGTAACACTCAAAGAAACGTCCGTTACTTACAATATAGATATTCCTCAGTCCATGACAATTGAAGTGTCCCGAACCAAGACTTCTTGGGCTATATATTCCAAAGGCTTCAAGGTTGAATTCTATAGTGGCAGAAATGGAACAGGAACAAAATTACATGAGTATTCGTACGGAGCAGGTGATATTGACAAATCCAAGACGATCTCCCTGTCCGGACTGAATATCGCTGCGCAGTCCGTCAAGTTGATTTCGGATGCGAGCAATGGATACAATGTAAATTCTGTTACTTATACCAAACGGAAATATTGCGATTTATCCAAATCGTCTTTGTCCTTTGAGACATATCCGAATACGGTTACCATGCCGCAGACAGTGGATGTAAGTTATGCGAACTATCCTATTACGGTAGAGTGCTCGAACGATAAGTTCTCCTTTGATCCGAAAGATTTCGGCGATTGCAGCGAATACGGCACAAAAACGATTACTGTCACTTATTCAGCCGGTGCAAGTGCCGGTACGGATGAGGGCTACCTGTATATCAAAGACAATACAGGCGCGGTATTGCGTACCTGTACTCTGTCCGTTACTATCCGCCCCAAAGTAGAGCAGAGTATAACCTCGAACAATATCGGTTCGTCTTACAAGACAACGGATAAAGTTACTCTGACCGCTTCAACCAACTCTGGCTTGTCGAACTTTACCTATTCGGCGGCTCCTGCAGGCGTGGCTGTTATAAACGGCGCAGAGATGACCTTCACACAATCGGGAACGATTGCCGTGACTGTAAGCGAGCCGGGTAATAAAATATATAATGCCACAAGCGAGACGGTAGAGAATATCGTAGTCAGCAAAGATGTGCCCAATATCTCTACTTTACCTGTCGGAACCGCAGTAACGTATTTGCAGAAACTGAGCAGCAGTACGTTGTCCGGCGGCGCAGCAGAAGTTACCTTGCGCGGTGCAGCACATACGACGGTAGCAGGTGCATTTGCATGGACGGAGCCGGAACACGTTATTAGTGAAAACGCGGGTGCGCATAAGTATGGCGTGACCTTCACTCCGGAGGACGGAGGTATGTACACGAATGCTACTTGCCAGGTAGAGATAGTAGTGAACCGGGCTTCGCAGGCACTGGAGATGAAAAACGGTGCAGTACTTGTCGCTGTTGGTGGCATAGATGCCGGCAAGGCGGACTCCAAACTGGACCTCAATTCGCTTATCGTTTCGCAGACCCAGGATCCCGTTGCCGCAAACCGCGCAGGTGCAGTAACCTATGAGGTGATCAGTGCCAACAAAGAGAAAGCGACCATCAGTGACGTAACTACATTCTCGGCAACAGAAATAGGCGACTACACTATTCGTGCCACCAAAGCGCAAACGGATTATTACAACGTAGCAACCGCAGAATTTACCGTTACTGTAGCCATGCGCCCGAACACGATGGTAACAGCCGGTTCGTACACCAAATATGTGGACGACATGGTTGAGACTGTTGCAACGCTAATCAACAGCGACGGCAAGATTCATACCAGCAGTACGGACGCAACAATCGCTTACTATGACATCGCCGAAAATAAAATCCATATCCCGAATAGCGAAGCGAAATCGTTTGACCAGACGGAGATAACCATCAAAATCTGGCAGGATGCTACTCCGCAGTTTGAAGGCATTCCGGAGGCAGAGGCAAAAACTATTACCCTGACAGTCAAGAAATATGATAACCAACTCTCTTATACTTGGGGCGGAGCAAACCAGACTTCATGGCGTTATTTCCTGAATTTCGACCAACGCGAGTATGTTGTATTCTCCACAAATAACACCAACTATTCTGCTGCGCCGATTATAATCTCTCAGACCTCAGGCAGCACGGTTGCCAAATATTATCCCGAACTAAATGCCATTCACTCTGCCCAGAATGTGGGTACGGCTACATGGTCTGTATCGCAGGCGGAAACCTACAAATACAAGGCTCCGGAAACAAAGATATTTACCGTAACAGTAGGAACGGTAGCTTCCGAGTGCTATGTGCTGAATGATCAGAATACATACGAACTGCATACCATAGACAAAGAGTCACCTCTGGCTCTGAGTGGCCCCGGCGACCAGTTAACTTTCGATGCACGGAAAAATACTATCTCTATTGACTATGGGCTGCCCGTTCAATATTCTACAGACGGAACAAACTTCCGTGATTTAACAAAGATAGATTTAACAGGGGATTATAAACCGTATGGACCTTTCACACTTCCGGAGGGTACAACACATATCCTTTTCAAATCCGAAACAGGATCTACTCTGGTTAAGTATTACAAGAATATCAAGGTAACCCGCAAGAAATGGTTCAGTCTTCAGGATGTGAACGGCACCGAGATATCGGAAATAACGATGCCGCTGAACACCGTAGGCGAGAATAGCAAGACTGCTACGTTCTATGTCGATTACAGCACCTGTGCGGATGTGATCAAAGTAGTAAGCAATCATCAGCAAGTAACGGTAAGCGAAAATGAGTTTTACTCTAACGGAAACGGCAAGAAAGCCATCACAATCACCTATACCGTTAACGCGCAAGACAGACCGGAAGAAATAAGCGCAACGATTACGGTTTATACGCCAAACGAGAACAAGACCCTGCTCGTTCATGCGCAGACCGTTAAGCAAACCCAGACTATTAACTGGGCTAAGGGTTATGACGTATCGGAGGTTTCTTTGCCTGTCGGACTGAATGATGCCACTCCGGCTACCGCCTCCAGCGGCTTGACTCCGGTGATCTATACTACTAATAATTCTTCTGTTATTCAAATTGCAGCTGATGGACAATCCTTTAGCGTAATAGGGACGGGAACAGCTACGCTGACCGCTTCGCAGGCAGGAGACAAATACAAATGGAATGCCGTAAGCGACACCAAGACGATTAACGCAACCGATAAGAAAATCCAAGTAATCCGTTGGGAGCAAGATTTCACACGTTCTATTGCTCCCGGTGATGTGAAAGAGCTCTTGGCTGAAGTTTATGTCAATAATGCATTGGCTGGAGTTCAAACGAAGAGCGATGAGCGTACCGCAATGATCCGGTATTCCTGTCCGGACGGCAATGGAGTAATATCCGTTTCCGGAGATCAGATGACGGTGTTCGGATACGGTGTGACTTCAGTCACCGCATCTATTGAAGGAGACGAGAACTATGAATCGGCAACAATGACTCTGTTGGTTCGCGTTCGTGCGCCGTCAACAGGGTGTGAGGATCCGATTATTGTGAATCATACAGAGCAGATTCAGATATTCTCCATGGATATTGACTGGACAGACTGGACCACTCCGCCCGTCATTGGAGATACTATTTTCTTTGATGCAGCCTTAGGAAAACCGGACAAACTCTCGTTTATGCATGAAGGTGAAGAATATTCCATTCCTTACATCTCTAGTATCAAGGTCTATCGTGGCGCAATAAAAGTACAACAGCGAGTTAACGGCAATTGGTCTGATGTAGCCGGCTCGGAAGTTACACCGGCTAAATACCAATGGAATCTTATTTCGGATCTCCAACTGGATGAGAATGCCGATGCAATACGTTTTGTCCGTCTTGTGAGAGGACAGGGATACCATAATATTAAAGATGTACAGGTAACCCTGCTTCAATATCTGCGTGCAGACAAAGAGACTATCAATTTAGGTAACGTACAAGCCGGAGCGACTTTGAATGCAGCCATTGGATTCAATTATTCCAATCTGAAAGGCGATCTTACTGTTACCAAGACAGGCGCAGATGGTGAATTCTTAGCGATGGATGAAACGATAGAGATGGATTGTGGTGCGCACGGACATTATGATTTCCCGATTACTTTTGCTCCAACCCGTATCGGAGAATGGGAAAATGATGTGACGATTACAGATCCGATCAGTTCGAAAACCATTACGGTTCATTTGGTTGCTAATGTAATCCGTGGCTCTCAATCTATCCAGTGGAATCCTGAAGCAAATATATGCTATGCAGAACCTCCTTTGCTGAATGCAACGGCTACAAGCGGTTTGGCGGTTTCTTATGCAATAACAGCCGGAGCCGATGTGGCTCATATTGAGAATGGAGAAGTAATCATAGATAAGAGATCGGGCTCGTTTACCATTACTGCTTCACAAACCGGTGATAAGAGCTATTTCCCTGCGGAGAATGTAGCTAAAACCTTTGTGATGAATCCGGTTGCGCTTACTTTGACTGCTCCGATGGCAAGCGATATAACCTATCCGGCAGAACTCGGAACATCCGAACTCACCGGCGGTTTGGCAAAGGCAGGAGATACTGAGATTTCCGGAACATGGGCATGGAAAGAGCCTGCTTCAATTCCGACGGTAGGCGATGCGCAAGCAATAGCGGTAGTATTTACACCGGATGAGAGAGAATGCTATTATACCAATTTTGAAACAACAGCCCTCATTAATGTAAAGCGTACGCAGTTTGTATACGACGGTAGTGGGGATGGAGAAGGTGATGAAAAGAAAGTGGATTGGTGCAAAGTGGATAACTGGAAAGATAACGAAATCCCGACTATCAGCGATGAGGTTTTGGTTCAACATGATGTCGTTATTGCATGCGAAGTCTATGCCTACAGCGTGGAGATTGAGGAAGGCAAGACAATTACCATTGCTCCGAACGGAGGCCTGACTGTAGGCGCAGGAGGTATTAAAAACGCAAATAAAGATAACTTGATCCTCAAAGCCGGAACAGAAGGCGATACCAAAGGTCAAACAGGCTATCTCCGCATCTCGCCGGAATACACCGGCGCAATGCCAGAAGCTACGGTTGAGATGTACTCAATTGGATATTATGATAAAACTTCTGATGAAGAAAATATTGCAGCATGGCAATATGTGGGCACTCCGATTGATTTTGAAGGAGAACTGGCAAAGACCGTCTTCACACGTAGTTGGATATACAGTTATGTGGAGGCAACGGATACATGGGTGAATAATCGTAAGAATTTGGTAATGGAGCCGTTTGTGGGCTATAGCACCACTCAATATGATTCGCCCGATGGCAAGTTGATTTCGTATAGTGGAAAATTGATTGACAATAAGGCTACAATAACTGTAGATTTAGCATATACAGATAGTGAACATGGAGAAAATGTCGTTGCTAATAGTTATACTGCCCCGATAGATATTACTAACTTTGAAGATGCAGATTTTGTTAATTTGGAGAAAGTTGTCTATCTTTTCAATACAGGCTCACGTAAAGACGCAGAGAAATTATTAACGAAGGGAGTTGCAGAAACAACAAATGCACCGGGACAGTATCTGCCAATTCCTATTGGCTCGGCACGCGCAATGAAATCCTCATTTGGTACAATTACTACTATTTCTCCTATGCAAGGTTTCTCCGTGAAAGCAAATACAAAGGGAGCAAAACTTACATTTGACTATAATAAATTGGTATGGAATGGTACAAGTGCAAACGCTCCTTTACGTGTAAAAGCACGCAACGATGAGGCTTCACTTAGTGGCGCTTTATGCATATCGATTTGGTCGAATGGTTGGACTGATAACTTGTATATGATTGAATCGGATGAATATGCAATAAGTTATGAGAATGGCTATGATGCTACAAAACAAATGAGTGGTGCATTCAATGTCTTCGCAATTGAAGATAATGACCAACTCTCTGTGGATGCTACCAATAGTCTTATAGGAACGCGCGTAGGTGTACGTACTGGCGACGAGACCGCCTATACGTTTGTCTTCTCGCATCTCCAAACGGAAGACGGCTTGGCATTGTTTGATGCAGAGACGGATCAAACAATAGATATTAACGAAGGTACAGAATATACGTTCTTCGCAGAACCGAATGTAATGGTCAATGATCGTTTCCGGATTATTGAGCGTGCAGAAATTCCGGCTATCACGACCGGTGTCGGAAATGTAAAGAACAACGATGCGAAAGCAGTTAAGTTCATTAAGGAGGATCAAATATATATCCTCAAGAATGGAGTGCTGTATAACGCAACGGGCGCAGTGGTGCGCAAATAATCCCCTTGGGAAAAGGGCATGTGTATCAAAAATTAGTATTAGTTTGAAAAAGGTATTTACAATCATAGTATGTCTCCTGTGCGCCCTTACTGCGTCTGCAGTCGGATACGCATCCCCTTATAAGGGCGCGGGTAGGGGGTATATCCATACTACCAGTTCTGCACGGTTGCATTACCATGGGAACTCTGGTGGAGGAATGACGCAGGCTCCATCTGCATCGATGCGTTCCTCGTCCTACGGAGGAATGATGGCTTCTGCAACAGGAGCTGTCGCATCGGTGTCTATGCCGGCTATGGCGCGGACTTCTTCATCAGGTGCCTCCACATTATGCTCTGTGCATACCATTAGCACGGTCGCATCTGCTATTCAGGGAGGGGTTACTTCCAATGAAACGTATGAGCGTATCGCAGGGCTTCGAAGATCTCCGGGAGGTAATCCTGAAATTTGCCATTGTGTCGATACGGATGGTAATGGATATTGTGATCATTGTGGAGCAGAATTCGATGAGTTTGACGGAGGCTGTAGTAATGATCCCTGCTGGTGTCCGTTGGAGTTCAACTGGGCTGTGGCGCTCTTTATGTCTATACTGGCTACGGCGTACGGGGTGTACAAAAAACGGACATCAACTCTACAGTGACGTCCGTAATGGTCACGACATGGTCACGTAAATGACCGCATATTGAGTAAGCTTTTAGTAACCTTACTTTAAGGATTTCGCCCAACGGCGAAGATAAGCAGTCCACTCCTCGGCATTCGTTGCTACGGGGTGGTCTTCTTTTGTGGCTCCTACACA
>DEIW01000156.1:10652-39490 GCA_002352705.1 Bacteroidales bacterium UBA2764
CTCCTACACAGGTCAGATAGAAATGACAGGATGTCGGAATGCCGTACTCGCTGGAATGCCCTTTGGCTTTACGCCCCTTGTTCTCCTGCATCTTCAGCAGGCAGAGGTTATTACGCTTGTCCTGCTTTAACTCTCCTGCATATTCTTTCGGAATAAACACTCCCAGTCCGACGGTCTCTTTGGCATATTTGGCACTGTCGTTAACCGGCCAGTCGGTACCCCAGGATAGCAATAATACGCCGTTCTCTAATGACAGACTGCTGACTACTGATTGTTGATTGAGTCCTTTCGCAGGAATAGTCTGAACCCCGGTGCAAAGCCCTTGAAGAGTGTCGCTGGAGAAAACATCACATCGCATGTCGCGGTGACCGGCGCGCATCGTATATTCTACATTCAGATTGACGATATGCCGCGTCTCCGGCCATTCTTCCCTGCCGTCAGGCACAGTCCAATCTACGTCGCAAACAGCGATAGTCGCTTTCTTACGGCCTTTCCGGACTATCCATTGTTGCCGCTCGCCTACATCCTCAATATGATATAGTTTGCCGTTCCAGTACTTGACGCTGCCTACGCCTACCGTTCCGCTCACCCGGATAATATCATCGCCGTAATGTGCCGCTAACAGACTGTCGTTAGGATACCAATAGCTCTCTCCTAACTCCAATTGAGGCTTGCGTTTGCAATATACATCTATCGTCTGTTTCTTGTCGAAATAAATACGGTACGCCATTAACTCGCTCTCTACGGCTACGCCGTGATGATGCAACTCATGGTAGGTATCTACTTGCGGACCGTCGCTCCATACTTCGATAGGGTAGCAATGACGGGTCTTTCCCTCTGCATGAATCACTGTATAGCCTGCTACAGTAGAGTCCGCCGGTGTGCCTATCTTCCAAAAAGAAGTGGCTACCCGCGGGGCGCAACCCGCGAGTAGGAAGACCACCGCAAAAGCGGCTGACAGAATACAGACCGCTTTTGCTGACAGACCGCCCTTGAAAGGGCTGACAGATTTATTTGTTAATGGTGACATTTTCTACGGTCGGAGCAAGGGAGAAGGCTTCGCCCTTCTCGGCTTTAATATTCACATTGTCAATGACTAATCCGTTTGTCTGGCGGAAGAGTGCGCCTTCTGTAGCGCTCATGGTGATATTCCGCAACGTGACGTTCTGTATCTTCATCTCCGGCAGACCGTTGAAATAGATAGCCCGTTTGATATTTGCACCCTTGACGTTCTCAATGACGATATTACGGAAAGCCGGTGTCTCTTCGCTGACTGCAGGAGCCTCGGCGTTCATGCGGGCAGCCAACTCTTCCTCGGTCTCTTCGCCGGCTCCTTTACCACCGTAGAAAAGGTCGAATAGCAGACCCTCATTGGGGATATTCACCATATTTACGCCGTTGATATAAATATTCTCTACCACGCCTCCGCGACCGCGGGTAGATTTGAATCGCAGACCTACATCAGTACCGATATACAGGTTGTTGCGTACCTCTACATTCTTGATACCGCCGGACATCTCACTTCCGCATACAAAGCCACCGTGACCGTGATATACAACACAATCATCTACCACTACGTTCTCCGTAGGAATGCCTCTTTCACGGCCCGGCTTGTCCTTGCCGGACTTCATGCAGATAGCGTCGTCGCCTACGTCAAACGAACAACGGCTGATGACTACGTTCTTGCAACTCTCTATATCTACGCCGTCGCCATTCTGGCTGTACCACGGGTTACGGACATTCAAAGCCCGCAGGATAAGGTTCTCGCAGCACATGGGGTGAAGGTTCCATGCCGGACTGTTCTCAAAAGTAACGCCTTCTAACAGGATATTCTTGCATCCTACGAAGTGAAGCATCACCGGACGCAGGAATGATTTCACTACCTGCCAGAGACTGTCATCCGTAATAACAGGCACATTTTGGTCCACACAATAGCTCTGAGCCAGCAACGATGCGCTGTCCGGATACCAGATATCTTTCTCTGTCACTATACCGCCTTTCTCTTTCAGGTGTTTCTTCCATTGAGTAGGGGCTACTTTGTTTTTCTTCAACGGACGCCACCAATCGCCGTTTCCGTTGAAGGTACCATAACCGGTGATGGCGATGTTCTCTGCGTCACGCGCGTTGAGAGGACTCGTACAACGCTTGGTAGGAATACCCTCAAACCATTCGTCGTAAATCTCATAATCGTCCAAATCATGCGAGAATACTACAAAACTGTTCTTCTCGGTGTACAACCGCACGTTGGATTTCAGAGTGATAGGTGCCGTCTGATAGATGCCTTCCGGGATAATCACAGTTCCTCCTCCGGCTTCGGTACATTCATCAATGGCCTTCTGGATGGCTTCTGTCGAAGCTACTACGCCTGTCGGATCCGCTCCGTACTCCAGAATGTTAAAGGTTCGGCTCGGGAATGAGGGGACTGTTACTTTCGGCATTGCAAAAGAAGCCGACTTCGTCAATTGGTTGATGTCACGCTGAGTGGTCGTCTGGTACTTCTCTGAAGTGCAGCAACCACTCATCATCATTGCTGTGAGCAGCAAAAGAGAGATGTTCTTTTTCATGATAAATATATTTTTTGTGGATAAATGATTTCTACTAATGATAATCCTTCTGCCGGCGCGGAATGTCCTGCCCGTGTGCGGTCATGAGCTTCTATGACTTCTTGGAACGCTTCTTCGTTCATCTTATGTCTGCCTACTTCGAAAAGTGTTCCCACTACCGCACGCACCATATTCCGGAGAAAACGGTCTGCGGTAATTACAAAATAGGCTTCTTTCTCGTTCTCCTGAACCCATCGTGCCTCGCGTACGTCGCATATGGTGGTCTTCACGTCTGTGTGTGTCCGGCAAAAAGAGGAAAAGTCCTGTTTGCCTAAAAGTTTCGTTGCTGCTTTATTCATCGCCTCAAAATCCAGCCCCTCTGCAACCCGTGTATGGGTGTAATACAGGAAAGGATCCTTCCGCATGGTAATTCGGTACCGGTAGGTCCGGGCTATGGCGTCAAATCGCGCATGTGCGTCCTCTTGTACCGCCCGTAAATCCTGTATCGCGATAGACGCAGGGAGAAGGTTGTTCAATCGGGCGGCAAAATTAGCGGGAACAGCTTTCGCTACCTCAAAATGCGCTACCATCTTCTCGGCATGGACACCGGCGTCCGTGCGACCCGCAAAAGTCAGAGCTACAGGCTCTCGCAGGATGGTGGCAGAAGCAGACTCCATCTCTGCCTGAACGGTGTTGCCGTTTGGCTGGCTCTGAGAGCCGTGGAAATCTGTGCCCCGATATGAGAACGTGATGAAGTAACGCATGATGGTATTTACAATTCAATCATTTACGATGTACGATTTATTGAGCCATTGGACTATTTGGGCATTGACCTCCGGCGAGAGTTGCGCCTTGTAGGCAATCCATGCGCCGCCGCCGATAAGTACGACACTGCGGAGAATGCTGTCTATCCATATGTTGAGAGATGGCAGGAAATATTGCCATAACGTGTTCATTGCAAATAATACCACCAGTTCTGCCGCTATATACCACCATCGTTTGTCAACAACATGGAAATGTCCTAACATCACTACTGCTACTGCAATCAGTAGATAGTACAACCCGTATGAAAGCAGGTTGCTCAGTGCGGCGCCTTCCATGCCGTATAGGGGTACCAGATAGTTGTTCAGCATTAATGCACTAACCGTCAGAAGCAGGGAGAAAACCAGACTCAGTGCATAATAGCGGGAGTAATTAATAGCGGAAAAGCAGATAGAGAATGTCCCCAAAATCAATTGGCTGACACCCAGAATAAGTACTACGTTTTTAGCAGTGGCATACGTAGCGCCGTTAGGTAGAATATGGAAAATAAGATCGATGTTCACCCATATGGCAAAGAGAATGAATCCGCCAATCAATAGCATGTTCCGTGTTACCTGACGGGTGAGGAATGAGCATTCTTCACGGTTATCCTCTTTGATAGCCCGCGCTAATTGTGGAGACGCTATCGCCGAGACGGAGCGGTTGGGGACACTTACCATGACCGCCATATAGGTTGCAATAGCATAAATACCGGTAGTGTCAAGACCCATCTTCGCGGTCACGAAAAACGAAGAGAGAGTAGGGGCTAATACACTTGTCATGGCGGAGAGCAGGAGAAAACCGGTATACACAATATAACGGCGTACCAAAGAGGGATGAACTTTTAAATAACCCCAATCCGGACGAAGACGGGTAGGCTTCAAGGAGAAAAAATAAGCCATGTTAATCAATGCCGCTACTGCGTAATTGACGCATAACCCGATTACAAAACCGTCTAATGACAGAATACGGAAAGCGTATAGCAGATACAGCACTAATAGTCCTACCCGTACTACCAATTCCCGTACGGCACGGGGAACAACAATGTGCATCAATACATTGCAGGTACTCTCGCATATCGTCTGATACAGCATGAAGAAAGCTATCGGGAGTACGAAATAATAGTACTCCACGAAGAGCGGTGACTTCTCCCCGAACCATGCGCTTAATGGTACTTGGCAGCCCCAGTAAATGAGGGCGAACAGCACAAATCCGACAAAGGGTACTACTAATGCCCAGAAAAAGAAACCGTGGTCTTCATCGCTCTCTTTTTCCTTAAAATACGGGTAGAAACGGATAATGCTGGCATTTGTGCCTAACTGGGCAAGACCGATAAACAATGTCGCGGCATCTACTAATACTCGTGCCAACCCGATTTCCTCAGGGCTGAGGAAACGGGTCAGCACAAAAAACGTAGTAACAACGCCTACGGCGATGCCTAAATAGGTAACTATCGTACCACGTATGGATTGTTTAGCGATAACGCCCATGATTTGTAAAAAGTAGAAAGACAAAAGACCGTGCTTCGCACTCAAAGAATCTTTTTTCTTTGAACGCAGTGGTCTTTTTTCTTTGAACGCAGTGGTCTATTTGATCTCCAGCAACTCTACGGTGAAGATCAAAGCAGCGTAAGGAGGAATGGATTGACCTGCGCCGCGCTCGCCGTAACCTAACTCATAAGGGATATATAACTTGTATTTCGATCCTACCGGCATCAGCTGCAGGCCTTCCGTCCATCCTTTGATTACGCCGTTCAGCGGAAACTCGATAGGTTCGCCGCGCTGATAACTGCTGTCGAAGACCGTGCCGTCAATCAGGGTGCCTTCATAATGAACCTTTACGGTGGACTCTGCTGTCGGTTTGGCTCCCTTGCCTTCTGTGATGACTTCATACTGCAATCCGCTCTCTGTAGTCTTCACCTCCGCGCGCAGGGCGTTCTCTTGAAGGAATTTCTCGCCGGCAGATTTGGTCTCTCCGTATTTCTTTGAGGCAATCACACCTTCTACATATTGACCTGCGGATTGTAAGTCAAATTGCTTAGTATAGTTGTACAAGCCGTTGATGAAACCTTGCTTGATGCAGTCAAAATTCGTCTCCAACCCTTCGATGCCCAGTAAACCTACCGGCTCTTGCTCACGGATAGCCTTGCCTACGTTCTTTGCCATAGCTACTATCTGAGGATTGCGCACTTTCTCTTTCATGCCTGCATTGACATTGTCGATAAATTCGTCAATGGCTTTGCCTTCTTCATCATCGGCAAGCAGATACGTCTTGATTTGACTGCCGTTCAGCAAACCGAAGGCATAGTTCAGCGAATCAATCTTGTTGTTCAGTACCATCGTCTTTGCGCTCTTCGGACATTTGGCATGGATAGCCTCACCTGCTGTCCCTTCTGTCTGGGATTGATAGGCCTCCATAAAGAATGCCTGAGCTGCATCAGGATTCATCATCGTCGTGTCGTTGTAGAAGGCGTTTACCAAACCCTGCAGGTACAACTCACCATTGAAGGTCCAGGCTGGATTCTCTGCCAAACCCTTCTGCTCAAAGCCTTGTACGGACGCACCGAATTGACGGCCGGCCTGAGCTATCTCGCTTAACTTCTCGTCTTTGTCCTGATAGGCGTTCTCTAATGCGTCAATGAATTCCGTTACGGCTTCATCGCTGCTGTCGTTGGCGAGGTAATACATCTTGATCTGCAATCCGTTCAGCAAACCTACTGCATAGTTGATAGAGTCGCTTTGATTGCTGAGTTGGGCATCTTGTGCTTTGTAACTGTTGCCGCAGGAAATCATCATCATTGCGGCCAATAGCATAATACTTGATTTTTTCATTTGATTAAAAGATTTTGTGTCTTCCGGACCTCCGGAAGACAGGATTATTATTCAATTCCTAAAAGTTCCACGGTGAAAATTAAGGCTGCGTAAGGAGGTATAGATTGACCTGCGCCACGCTCGCCATAAGCCAGTTGGTAAGGGATGTAGAATTTGTATTTGGAGCCGATGGACATCAACTGCAATCCTTCTGTCCATCCGGCTATCACGCCGTTCAGCGGGAAAGTGATAGACTCGCCGCGTTTGTAACTGCTGTCGAAGACCGTTCCGTCAATCAAGGTACCTTCGTAATGTACGCGTACGGTATCTGTAGCCTTCGGCTTCTGGCCTAATGACGGCTCCAGAATCTCGTACTGCAAACCGCTTGCGGTTACTTTGACACCTTCGCGTTTCGCGTTCTCGGCAAGGAATTTCTCACCGTCAGCTTTTGCTGCACCGGCAATCTTGTTTTCCAATTCCTGGAAGAAGGTGTTCAATACCTGTTGCGCCTCCTGATAACTGATCTTGGGCTGTTGATGAGTAAGTACGTCTTCGATACCGGCTGCGAGGTCCTGATAGTTCAGACTCTCTACGCCGCTACCCATTAAGTTTTGTCCCATTGAGAGACCTAATGCATAACTGATTTTGTCCATAAAGTCATTTACTATTTAATCATTTACAATTTGTTCATTTATTCAGTATCGCCGCATAGCGGGAGATATATTTTCCGAGGATGTCAAACTCGATATTCACTACCGTTCCCACCTCGATATATTTGAAATTCGTCTCTTCGTGGGTGTATGGAATGATGCATACCGACACATACCCTTTGTCGCCTTTTACATCCGGCTCACATACGGTCAAGCTGACGCCGTTGATACAAACCGACCCCTTGTCAACGCAGAAATAGCCGCGTTCAACCATCTCACGGGTACTGTCATATTCGAAGCGATAGTACCAGCTTCCGTCGGTCTCTTTGGCTTCGATACAGCGTGCCTTCTGATCCACATGACCTTGCACGATATGACCATCCAAACGGCCGCCCATTAACATCGAACGCTCTACGTTCACCCAGTCGCCCTCTTTGAGCAGGTCAAGGTTCGTCAGCCGGAGCGTCTCCTGCATCGCAGTCACGGTGTATAAATCGCCGTCAATCTTCACTACGGTCAGACACACACCGTTATGCGCGATAGACTGATCTATACTCAGCGGCTCCCCAAAAGGGTTACGGAGTGTGAAATGTTTATTGGTCTGCTCAGTCACAATCTTTACGACCTGAGCCATTGTTTCTACAATTCCTGAAAACATAATGTCATTTTCTTATTTGTTCATTATTCTTATTTACTCATTTCTTAAAGTACTTGCCCACAACCGGTAGTCCGCTTAGCGGAAAATCTTTGCGGGTGAGTACCACGAGATAGATGACCAGCAAGAGAGTACCTACACCCATCAGCACCCACATGTTATGTACATAATAGAGCCGCAGAGCATAATAGACACCTAACAGACCGATGGTCAAAGCCGTGTAGCCGCCAATTCGTTTAAGGTCATAGGGAATAGGCGCTTTCTTCTGACCGATAAAATAAGAGAGCAGCATAATCACGAAATAGCAAA
The DNA here is from genome assembly GCA_002352705.1 of Bacteroidales bacterium UBA2764. Taxonomy (GTDB): domain Bacteria; phylum Bacteroidota; class Bacteroidia; order Bacteroidales; family Paludibacteraceae; genus Colicola. The sequence continues at coordinate 18,421 of DEIW01000156.1, forward strand.
CCAGACTACTTCCGCATGATGCCCAATAGCCAATCCGCGGTACTCCCACAATCTGCAATACCAGCGTGATAACCAAACCTATCAGAGAGAAATACGCACCCCATTTGGTTTCGTCCGTCAGCTTGTACCAGAAACTGAGATTGAAATAGATACCCTGGAAAACGTACGTCCATAATACAACCGGCACAATCTTCAGCCCCTCCCAGTAAGCACTCGAAACGATGTACCGGAAGATATCCAGATAGAAAATAACGCCTAACAGAATCAAATACGAGAAAATAATGTAATATTTCATTGCATCAGCGTAGGCTTCTACTGACTGACGATCCTTGTGCTTGGAGAATACGAACGGCTCATAGGCATAGCGGAATGCCTGGGTGAACATCATCATCACCATCGCTACCTTGAAGCACGCGCCGTAGATGCCTAACTGGGCTTGGGCGTCCTCACCCGTGTATAAGTAAGGAAATAAAATACGGTCCAGAGTCTGGTTCATTATACCCGCTACGCCTAATACCAACAGAGGCAGCGAATAACGCAGCATCTCTTTTAACACCGGCGCGCTGAATTGACCGCCTTTGGGCAAAGTCATGGGCAACAGACACAGCGTCTGGATAGTAGTGGCTAAAATATTGCTTAGGAAGACATAGAACACATCGTTCTTGCCCAGTACGACGAGGAATAATAGATTGAACCCGATATTCAGAATGACGAACAGCAGTTTCAACGCGGCAAAAGCAATCGGACGCTTCTGGTATCTCAGATAGGCAAACGGGATACAGGCAAACGCATCAATAGCCACTGTGGCAAACATCATCTCCACAAACTCCGAATGGTCAGGGTACCCCAACACATTAGTGATAGGTTGATGGAAAATGACCACCAGCATGGTGAATACCGCGCTGGAACAAAGCAAGGTCAGAAAGGCGGTTTTATAGACGCTGTTGGCATCATAATCCTCGCGGTTGACAAAACGGAAAAATCCGGTCTCCATACCATACGTCAGGATTACCAACAGCAACGCTGTCCAGGCATAGATATTGGTCACAATACCATAATCCGACGTACGTGCTAATGCATACGTATAGAGAGGTACCAACAGGTAGTTCAGAAACTTGCCTATGATAGAACTTAAGCCATAGATAGCGGTGTCCTTCGCCAAGGATTTCATCTCACTCATCTTCTCTTTCGACTTTCGACTTTTGACCTTCGACTATTATAACAATCTCGCCTTTTGGCGCTTTCTCTTTGAAATGCACCACCAGTTCCGCTAACGAGCCTCTTACTGTCTCTTCATGCACTTTGCTGATCTCGCGTGTGACGCTGGCTTTGCGCTCTTCGTCGCATACAGCAGCCAACTGTTCCAAGGTCTTCACCAATCGGAAGGGAGACTCATAAACGATAAAGGTCTGATCAAGCGTAGCTAAGTATTGAAGCCTTGTCTGCCGTCCTTTCTTCTGGGGCAAGAACCCCTCAAAATAGAAATGGTTGTTCGGCAGACCGCTATCTACCAGCGCAGGCACAAAAGCAGTTGCTCCCGGCAGACACTGTATCTCAATCCCTGCATCTGCTGCGGCCCTCACTAAAAAGAAACCCGGATCGCTGATTGCCGGTGTCCCGGCATCGGAGATCAACGCAATATTGGCACCCGCTTTCAGTCGCTCAACGATGTCCGCACTCGTCTCGTGCTCATTGAATTTATGATGACTCTTCAGCGGTGTGTGAATATCATAATGCTGCAATAAGACACCACTCGTACGAGTATCTTCTGCCAAAATCAAATCGACAGATTTCAGCACCTCAATCGCACGAAACGTCATGTCTTGCAGATTACCGACCGGTGTAGGAACAAGGTATAACATCAATTCTCAATTCTCAATTTACCCAAACCTCCTGTGCAGGGTGACGATAAACTGCTGGTACGTATTACTATCGCTATCCCACTGGAAATGACTGTTGATGTAACTGATTGCTTCATCAAAAGAGCCTAATTCGTTTAACTCTGTCAATGTGCGTTGCATCAATTCGGCATTCTGACCGAATAACTCGCGCTGATAGAGGAAACGGTCTCCTAATGAGATAGCCAGACGGATGTCATCTACGGCTTTGCCGTACACAGCCGCTTTGGGCGATGCAGGCTCTTCTTTCGCGGGCTCTTCCTTCATCGGCTCAGCCGGAGCCTCCGGTGTTTCCGGTACCTCCGGTATTTCCGGCTCAGCCGGAGCGGCTGTCTCCACCGGCTTTTCTACCACTACTTCTTTGATTACTTCCACAGGTTTTTCTACAATCTTCTCTACTACCTGCGGTTCCGGAGCAGGACGGCTTTTCAGCTCGTCCAACTCCGCCTCAAGAGAAGCCAGCTCCGCTTCCAGAGTAGATATCCGCTCCTCTAATCCCTCAAAATATTTGATTACCTCTTCCATAATTTCCTTCGTACATCGTACATTTGTCCTTCGTACATTACTTCGTTGCTTCTTCCAGTTTCTTCATGATAGAGAACATAAAGATTGCTGCTGCGAGGCAGACACCGACGAATACGGTCCAAACAATCCACAAAGGTATATCGCCCCAGAGCTTACCACCGATGCGGACGAGGTAGTTACCGATAGCGGTAGCAACGAACCAACCGCCCATCATCATACCTTTGTATTTCGGAGGTGCTACTTTGCTCACAAATGAGATACCCATCGGGCTGAGGAGCAGTTCACCGAAGGTCAGGATCAGATAGGTATAGATCAGTACGTTCGCATTGACGAAAGTAGCGTCTCCGCTCACGCGTGCCAGCTCCTGCTGCGCAGGTGTGAGCAGACCAAGCGAGCAAACCGCCATCAGCACATAAGCCACTGCGGCTACCACCATACCGTAAGCAATCTTGCGGGGAGCAGAAGGTTCTTTGCCTTTCTTGTTCAGTGCGCCGAAGATAGCCATGCTTACCGGCGTCAGAGCAACTACGTAGAACGGGTTGAACTGTTGGAAGATAGGAGCTGCGATACTCAGTTCTGCCGGGTGATGGAAGAATTTATACACCAGTATAGCCGCCATGGCACTGCCTACGCCGCCCCAGATCAGTTTGGCTTTGCGGCTTCCGTCGCCGAAGATACCGAAGAGCGCATAGACTAATACCGCTACCATGACGAGGTTCCAGATATCGAATGCCATGGTCTGCGCACCGGTCACTACAGGATTAACAAACTCATCGGCAAAGAAGGTCAGGGTTAATCCGTTCTGGTGGAAAGCCATCCAGAAGAAGAGCACTACCGTGAACACGAGGCACAGCGCCACGATCCGTTTTTTGGTCTGCTCAGGACTCAGTTCTTCTACGGGCTCTCCGCCGTTCTTTGCCGCTTGTTTGGAGGTGTGCTCCACGTGTTTGAACCAAGGACGGCAAGCATAGTAGATAGCGATACTCAGAATGAGCGAAGCACAAGCCACCATGAATGCAAAGTGGTAACTGTCATTGACGTTGTAGCCCAGACTCTCCTGTGCCCATGCCATGATCTTCACCGCTGCGGTAGGCGCGAACATAGCGCCGATGTTAATAGCCATGTAGAAGAGCGAGAACGCTGCGTCGCGGCGGTCGGCATACTGCGGGTCGTCGTAGAGGTTGCCTACCATTACCTGCAGGTTTCCTTTGAAAAGACCGGTACCAAACGAGATGAGAAGCAGGGCCAACAGCATTATACCCATTGCAAAACTACCTCCTCCCAACGGAATAGCCAGACAGACATAACCGAGGAACATAACGAAGATACCGATTGTGACACACTTGCCGTAACCGATCTTATCTGCGATCCATCCGCCTATGAGCGGCAGAAAATAGACACATGCCAGAAAACCGGCGTAGATACGGCTGGCGGCGTCTGCCGACAGACCGAAATTAGCGCGCAAGAAAAGCGCAAACACGGCTAACATCGTGTAGTAGCCGAAACGCTCGCCTGTGTTGGCTAACGCCAACGCGAACAATCCTTTGGGTTGATTCTTAAACATAAAGCAATTTATTTATTTTTTCATTTTCTTATTTTCTCATTCTTGTCTCTCCCCTTTATGGGGGAGTTGGAGGGGGCTTATACTATTTCGCACCATCCGTGCTTGTCTTCTGCCCGTCCGTACTGGATATCTTTCAGCGAGTGGTACAAATCTGTCAGTATCGGTCCCGGTTGGGTGCTCAGATGGTAGATCTTGTCCTTCTCTGGATCAATCACCTTGTCTATCGGGCTGATTACACAGGCTGTGCCGCAAGCCGCTGCTTCACTCATCTGCTCCAACTCCTCCAGACGTATATGCCGCCGCGTCACTTTATAACCCTTGTCGCGAGCCAACGTCATCAGACTGTCGTTCGTGATACTCGGCAAAATAGCACTACTCCGCGGAGTCAGGTACTCAATCTGGTCTTTCGACTTTTGACTTTCGACTTTCGACTTTATCCCAATAAAATTCGCAGCGCTGCATTCATCAATATACCGATGATATTTGGAGTCTAAAAAAAGGCAGTCCATTCCTTGCGCATGCGCCGGTTCGGTTGCGCGGAAAGAGGAAGCGTAGTTGCCGCCGACTTTGAATGTTCCTGTTCCGTAAGGAGCGGCTCTGTCCACATGCCGGTTTACCACAAACGTAGTGCAATGGAACTTGCCGGGATAGTACGGTCCTATCGGCGAGGGGATGACGATGAACTCGAAATCCCGTCCCGGTCCTACGCCCAGGCGCGGGGTCGTACCTATCAGCAGGGGTCGGAAATAAAGCGTAGCACCTGTGCCGTAAGGCGGTAGAAAATCCATGTTCTTCTCCAATGCCAGGCGGATAGCTTTGCCGAAAAGTTCCTCCGGTACGGGAGCCATGTATAGCCCTTCCGCGCTCTTCGCCATTCGCTTCGCGTTCTCGCGCCAACGGAAAATACGTATCTTCCCGTCCACGCCTCGGAATGCTTTCAAACCCTCAAAGGCCTCTTGCCCGTATTGCAGACAAGTTGCCGATACATGTAAATGCAGATATTTGTCTTGCGTCGCGTAAGGCTCTTCCCATTTACCGTCATGATACGCGGCGCGGACGATATAATCCGGCTCCGTGTAATGAAATCCTAATTTACTCCAATCAATATTCATTCTCAAAAATCAATGTCTATTAGGTCGGATACTATCCGACACCCAAATCTTAATCATCAAATAGCGTGTCCAGCACGCTTATCTCCGTTTGCCACGGATGTTTGTCTGTCCAAATCTGTCCGCTCCAGTCAGTTGTGCGTCTTTCGACTTTCGACTTTTGACTTTCGACTAATGCCGGCCTTTCTTTTTTCAGCAAACTCACAATCGTCGCGTTCAGCTCGTCGTTCAGGTCTATCAGCCATTTGTACTCGCGTTCGTAGAACGGCTTCAGGTAGTCCGCGAAGTACATGAAATACGGCGTGTGTTGGTAGGCGCTTACAAGCGTAATCCAGTGTTGGTGTTGCCACCGCGTCTGGTAACTGATCTCGATGTCGCGTGTCAACTGCTTGTGCTCCACTTTCTTCACCGGTGTCGTCAGTCGCACCAACTCGCCTTTGGCGTCGCGGATTAGTGCCCGGTTGCGGAACGTCTGTTTCTCGAACGTCTCCATCTGCTCGATCGTCGCCGGCTCGCGCATCAGTGCTTCCACGTACGACAAGGGTGGCAAATATGCAGTCGGTAAAATCAACAATTTAACAGTTTAACAGTTTCACAATTTAACAGCTTAACGCTTGGCTCCTCTGCCCAACCGCTCCCAACGGATGCTGTGTTTGTCTTTATCCAGACTCAGCCAGATAAATACCGGCCGTCCTACTATATGGTCTTCTGGCACGAAGCCCCAGTAACGACTATCGGCTGAGTTATGGCGATTGTCGCCCATCATCCAGTAGTAATCCATCTTAAACTCATACTCCTCGCCAATCGACATCGGCTTGAATTCATACGCCTCTGCAATGCGTTTATACACCCAATAGTTCTCCTCGGTGATCATAATCTTGTCGCCCTTCCGCGGAATATAAATTGGTCCATAGTTGTCCCGCGTCCACTCGTTGTGTCCTAATGGATATACATCCCCGCCTTGTTTCTCCGGCTCTACCTCGACACCTGACACATGCGGGTTCTTCACCAACTCGCTTTTCATTTCCTCCGTCAACGGGAAATGCCAGGTCTGCGGATCTATCTGCACGCGGTCTGCCACGCTGATACCGATCTTCTCCAGGTATTTCGCCCCAAACACATGTCCGTCCGTCCGAACCAGATAATTGAGTTGCAGTCCTTCCTTCTCCGGCTCACGCTGCCATTCGTCTTTCGACTTTCGACTTTTAGCGAAGCGGTCTTTTGACTTCGTATAAACGACATTGTCGATTATACGCAAACTGTCTCCCGGCTCGCCCACGCAACGCTTCACATAGTTCTCGCGCCTATCCACCGGCCTCGTCACAATCTCGCCAAACACATCCTTGCGACTATTGATCAGCGCCTCGCCGTAGTAATGTTTCAGCGTGTAATAATCCGGATTTTGCATCTTCGTGCATACCGTGTCTCCGGCAGGGAAATTGAATACCACAATATCGCCTTTCCTCGGACTCGTCCAGCCTTTCAGACGCTTGTACTCCCAATGAGGCCAATCCAGATAACTCTTGCCTCCGCCTAACCAGTTCGGCATCGTGTGTTGCACCAGCGGCATACTCAGCGGTGTCTGCGGCACTCTTGCACCGTAAGCCATCTTGCTTACGTACAGAAAATCACCCACACGCAGACTCTTCTCCAAACTCGAACTCGGTATCTGGTAGTTCTGGAAGATATACAGATTGATAAAATACACCGCCACCAGAGCAAACACAATCGCGTCTATCCAACTGAACAGCGTATAAAGAAACGCATTCCCTGCTTTTGACTTTTGACTTTCGACTTTCGACTCTTCCGGCTTGTATTTCCGCCACCAACTATAGTTGATATATTTGGTGGTGAACATATCCACCACCAGCGGCAGCAACACCAGCCAACCCAGACTCGCCCAGTCACCCCATGCTACCCAGATAACAAACGCCACATACAACGTGCTCCAAATACCCGCACGGATCCACCCTCCGCGCGGCACTTCTGAAATCCTATCTTGAAAACTTTTCATTTTTTTCTATTTTGCTCTTTTCTTTATATACTGTGTATATAATACAGAGGATTAAAAACGCTAGTTATTCTTAATGATTCTTAATGATTGGTTACAGATTACCGATACTATGTCCTGTCAATCTGCAGGCAATCTCCTTTGTTGCAGTTACTACTTACCCCACTATCTCCTTTGCCTCCGCTACTACTTACCCTACTATCTCCTCTGCCGCCAGTACCGCACCTAAGGCAAAGCCTCTGCGTCCTTTGGCGATGTGTGTAATGACGATGGTATCCTCCTCGCTGTCCCATGTCACCTCATGCGTACCCGGCACCTCGCCCTCGCGTATCGACTCAATGGGAACCTGAATCCCCTCTCCTCGGGAGAGGGTTAGGGAGAGGTCTTCCGCGAGCGTCTTTGCGGTGCCACTCGGCTTGTCCAGTTTATGGATATGATGAATCTCTTTGATGAATGGCATATACCCCCCCTCTCTTGAGGAGAGGGTCGGGGTGAGGTTTTTCATCTTCTCCGCCAGAAACTTGTTCAACTCAAAGAAGATGTTCACTCCTATGGAATAATTACTGCTCCACACGAGCATCACTTTGCCTTCTTCATTACGGACTTCTATTTTATTAGGGGTCCCCGAAAATTTCCAATTTTTGGGGAGAGCGGAGGCATCGGTTGCCTGTCGATTTAGCGGAGCGGTATCGACCATCGCACACCGATTGCCGAACGCGACGTTCCATCCTGTGGAGCCGGAGACCACCGGCACTCCTTGCGCCCACGCCTTGCGGATATTCTCTTCCGCCGTCGCAGGGGTCGTGAACTCAATCGCCACGTCAGCACTTCTGAATGCCTCACTCTCAAAATCAATCAGAGGCAAACTTAATTCGTAATTAGTAATTTGTAATTCGTCATTTAGTCGCGGGTCAATTACCCCGACTATCTCATGACCGCGACTTAGGGCCACTTCCTCAATCATGTGACCCATTTTCCCGTATCCGATAATCGCTATTTTCATTTCTTTATTAGTATAAACGTGCGTGCGTTTCAGGCATGCGCGCAAAATCGGCTACAAAATTACAAAAAAAATATTACATATACAAGTATATGTATATAAAAATAGCTTTTTAGGTGTCTTTTCCTATAAAACTGTCAATTTTTCTACATTATTTTCGAGGTATTCTCTCCTTGACTCCTTTTTTCCTGATTTACACACTAAAAGCGCTCGGTCATTAAGGCCGAGCGCAAGGATGTGGTTTTGTTACATGAAGAAGGCACATCCTATCGAGGTTCTTTTACCTCGAAACAGTTACATAGGGCTGCGATTTAATGAATACAAAAAGATATGAAATGCCCATTATGAAAACTGTTTGTTTCTTTGTGTACAACCATAAAAAAGCGTGAACTTGCGTTCGCTCATCTGGTCTTTTGAGGTCCTGAACTTACCTTTGTTAACTCAAATTTACGCACGGAAGACTCACGCTGACACGTGAGCGTGCATAAACCGTAACTTGAGTTAACAGCGACATGGTGGTCAGTACTTTTGGAATTGTTCAGGTTTCAAAAGACCAAGTTGGCTTATTACGCTTTATTTATCGAGGCGCATACTTGCGCCATGTGTTGCAATTATTTTCGATGCAAAATTACTATAAATTATTTATATATGCAAGGATATTGTTAAAAAAAGTGAAGGTGAACAATAAAATTTTACGCAAAATCGAAAAATCGAGATTTATTTCCATTTTTTAGGATGGAGATGTGTCCCGTTTTGCAAATATGGACGGGAAAGAATAGTTACCCATTCCGGACGCCCTTTGGACTTGTCCTGCGACCGGTATTCATAACTGTTCGGACAGGGGCGCTCAGGGTTAAAACCGGGTTTGTCTTTCACCAAACCTAAATGCCATCCTGTACTGTTTACAACACCTGCATCCCAGGTCGTATATGCCCATACGGTCTCTCCCCACCACCGCCAGGGGCGGGCTAACCATACCATTCCCGCTCTTTCTCCGTCTGCCTTTATGACCAACTCATCTTCTGTTGCTAAACGGATATGACATTTGTAAAACAGCATACCACGGGACACGGAGTCTTGTTCTCCTTTTTCATTGCTGCCGCTTCGCCCGGCGGCAATATAGCATTTATCGCCTTTCTCGCCGTTGATATTCGCAACAATGGTAGCTCTGTCTACGGCTAACCTCATGGCTCCGAAAATGAAATCTACTCCGCCTTGCAAGATGCCGCCCTCCCAGTATATGGTCGCCCCCTGGTCTCCGTAGAGCACGTCTTGTCTGCCTACGGCACGGCAGTTTTTTAAATGTGCATTTTGGGCTGTATGGGTGAAGGAGATTGCCGCTGCACGCTCTCGGTAGGCTTTCTTCTGTACCTCTGTATTCCCTGCTTCTTTGGGACGAATGGGCATTCTTTTCTTAGGACGCTCTTTCTCCGTCCAAGGCATATCGCTTTGACTGATATCGGTCAGGCTGTCTGCCGCCTCTTGCTCGCTCACATAGATGTTATAACTGTTCTCGAAGATAATATTCTCGGCGTAGAAATCCGGCGCTGTCACCAATACCGATGCATTCCATTTACGGGTTCTGCTTCCGCCGTAATTAATGGTCTCGCCCATTGACCGGTATTGGTAACCATGACCGTAATACCAAGTGATACGTACCGCATTTTTGTCGCATTCCACACCTCCGTTATGCAGAGCAATAGAGGGCTTTCTGCTTGCATTCTTCATCTTTAAACCCGGTACATCTATGGTCAACTCTTCTGCATAGGTACCCGGTTCAATAAAGATAGTACTCTTCTCTCCGCGCAACGCATAGGCTGAACGCGCGCTGTCAAGCGCATCATTGATCTTTTCGCCCGCATGCACATGCAGCACCAAGGCTAATATACTCGCTAAGAAAATATTCATGTCAAATTCTCAAATCTCAAATCTTCAAATATCTACCGTCATCTGGCACTTCTTGCAATCAAAATGAAGAGACAGTACCTTGCCTGTCCGTAAACGCAGGTACCGAGGCTCCTTATCTTTGGGATAAGGATTGGTCTTACGGCAGTGCCCTAACTCAAAGAGCAGGCAGTATTTACAAGTCATCAGATGATCGTATTGCGTCTCCATTCGTTCAAAATACTGATAGGTATAAAATAAGGTCGGCTTTCTATCGTTACCCCGCGGGCTATGTATGGCGTGTCGCCTAATTTGGTCAGTTGTGTACGGATAGTTTCTAACGCCTTGGCCTCGTTTTTAGCGGGTTCGTGAGGATAATTGAAACTCCTCTCCTTTTCCCCGATTTTAATGCAGAAACCGTTTCTCGTCTCCTTGAATATGATATCTACGGGAATACGGCGCTCGGAGTGAAGGTTCTTGACGAACGTAGTATCAAGGTTGCGGTATAGCGATATATTGGTATACCGGGAGCCCGAAAGAGTCTTGTTCACGCGAATAAGATTTCCGTCCACTCCATTCACGGAAAAACCTTCACCGGCAATAGTCAAACCGTCGCCGTTATGCAGTAAAATACCTTCTCTTAGCCGTACACGCAATGTGTCTCCTCTGACTTCCACTACTTCGCCGATATACTCTCCTGTGGACTTGGGAGTCTCCCAATTCGCCATATGCGGCGTGCGTCCGTGCAGGAAATAGTCAATGCCTCCTCTATGAAATGTCTTCTCGGGGTTGGGCACAAAAGAGCGGGTGAAAACCCCTCCTAACCTCCCCTCAAGGGAGGAACTCCCTCTCCCTGTGGAGAGGGTCGGGGTGAGGTTCTCGATCTTCTCCCGATAATACGCCGTTATATTCGTCACATAATCTGCGTCCTTTAGACGTCCTTCTATCTTAAAGGTGGTCACGCCTGCTTCTATCAGCTCCTCTAAATACGCACTCCTGTCCATGTCTTGTAATGACAACAGATAACGTTGATGAATAGGTTTGCCTTTATCGTCCCTTACTTCGTTACCTTCTGCGTCCAATAGGTCGTAGGCCATACGGCAGTATTGGGCGCAAGCGCCTCTGTTTGCACTGCGGCCGGCTAACACTTCGGATATATAGCACCTTCCTGAATAACTGACGCATAATGCTCCGTGTACGAAGGCTTCTAACTCGATATCCGGTACCGCTTCATGAATGGCTCTGATATCTGCTATCCCTAACTCACGGGCTAAGACAACCCGCTTGAAACCCAAGTCCCGCAGACGCTTCACCTGTTCCGGCGTACGGTTGTCGCACTGAGTGGAAGCATGCAGCCGGATTGGCGGCAAATCACAGTCCAACAGATGTAGGTCTTGAATAATCAGGGCATCCACACCTATTTTATATAGCGCGTGCGCAAGAGCGGCTGCCTGTGGATATTCCTCTTTGTGCAGTAAGGTGTTGAGGGTCACCAGCACTTGTACTCCATATGTGTGTGCGTAGCTCACTACTTCTGCCAAGTCCTCCAAACTGTTGCCGGCGGCTTGACGGGCACCAAAAGCCGGCGCTCCGATATAGATGGCATCGGCACCCGCCTGAATAGCCGCCTTGGCTACCTCTTTGTTTTTTGCAGGACTTAGTAATGAAAGCATAACTATTTTAACCCTCTAACTCTTTAACCCTTTAACAGCACGCAGTGCCTCCGAAAGTCGGTACATTACGATACCCGCTGTTACCGATACATTCATGGAGTGCTTTGTGCCGTATTGTGGAATCTCAATGCATCCCTCGCACAAATCGATGACTTCTTGTTGTACGCCGAACACTTCGTGCCCTAATATAACAGCGATTTTAGGATAATCTGAAATTCGTTCCGCTGCTTCTTCCAGGGTGATGGAATCGTGTGCTTGTTCCACGGCATACACGTGATAACCATCTTTCTGAAGTGTACGAACGGCTTCTATGGTATCTTTGTAGTACTGCCATTCTACGCTCTCTTCTGCGCCTAATGCCGTTTTGTGAATCTCTTGGTTGGGCGGACAACTGCTTATTCCGCATAGTAATATCCTCTCTATCCGCATAGCGTCGGCTGTTCGGAAAACGGCTCCTACGTTATGCTGGCTGCGCACATTGTCCAGCACTACTGTCAGAGCTAATTTGTTTGCTGTCCGGTATTGCTCTACGTTCATACGCCCCATCTCGGATGTTGTCAGTTTTAAACTCATAAGGCAAATGGTAAATGTACGCGCAGAAGATGCGCTTCTTCGTTTATCTCAAGAATAAAATCTTCGTGCAGAGGTAGCATGCGACCGTCTTTCAAGACGGCTAAGGTATTGATGGTACTTTCATCTACGGCTTCTATGATACCGATTTTTCCGCTCTCGTCATCTTCTATCTCGTATCCTACTAATTCCTGCCAGGTCATCGTTCCCTCTTCTTCCTCTGGTATATCGCTTCTGAGTACAAATCCCTCTTCTCCGATCAACTCGGAGATGTTCTCGGAACGGAACGGTACAAATAATCCGTCACGTTTTACAAATACAAAATCCGGCAGGTCTTTATAATGAGTGCGGCGGAGAATGCCAAGAGAAAGAAGTTCTTTTTCCGTTATCATTGTTTCTGACTGATTATTAGTTTGCCTCCGGACTGTATGATATTCATTTGACGCATAGCTTCGCGACTGACCCCTTTTTGGGGCAGGGCATAGCCGCTTCCTAAGTCGTATCTTTCTGTGCATAGCGGGCATTCGGCATAGATGCCGTCTATCTCGCAAGGGCTTTTGGTTCCTCGGCCTGCGCAATACGGGCAGGCTAAGTCGTACGCTACATATCCGATCATGCTGACATAGACGACAATACCTCCGTAGCCCCAGGCATCCTGAACGGTTACAGGCAGTTTGTATTTGCCGTTTTCCTTGTATCCATCACGGTCTACGGTGATAAACATGTTATAACTTCCGGGAAGGAAATCAATAAAAACAGTCTCGGTGTTGATCTCTATATGAACAGGATACATGGGAACGCTGTTCTGGAAAGAAGTTCCTTCACAACTGCAAAAAATCCAGCATAATAATATGCATAGAAAGGGCTCGGATAATCGTCGAACCGTCCGATTTAATTGCCTGCTATGCCACATATATGAACCTTGAAAATGAGAGTGGAATAGGGAGGTATATATCCGGTTGTACCCTCTGTACCGTAGCCCTCAGCCTCACTGTTGTTGGCTACGTATTTCTCGTTGTCGTACCCCAAATAGGCAGGGATATAAAGCTCTATATCTCCTTGGTTGTGAATCTTATGGCAGCCTTCGCTGAAACCGGGAACCGTATTCGGCAAATCTAATGGATAGGACTTTCTGCTTTCGACTACGTAGCCGTTGATCAGCCGTAACTCATAGTCGCAAATGATAGAACTGGTTGTATTGGGTCTCGACTCTCCGATATTGGCGCAGGGGTCTGCAATAATCTTGTATTGCAAGCCGGTAGAAGTCACTTCCACCCCCGGCTGCGTTTTGTTATGAGCTAACCATAACTCGTTTTGAGTCTTCCAATCTATCCATTTATTCTCCTTACAAGAAGGACAAAGGAATAAGGACAAAGGAATAAGGACTAAAATGATTAGTCGGATGATAGTTCGTCTTTTGTCTTTTAGCGCAGCGGTCTTTCTACTTTTAGCGCAGCGGTCTATTTTGCTATCCATAATTCAGGATTAAGAATGTTTCTGTCTTTATATATCTGGAAATACAATTCCGTCTTTTGGTCTTGTTCGGGGTCGGTAAAAATGGTACCGATAATCTGTTTTGTATCGACTTTGTCTCCTTGCTTGACATTTAGTTTGCTTAGGTTGGAGTATACCGTCCGGTAGTTTCCATGTTGGATAATCACGGCGTAAGTGTTGGCTACTAAGAAGCAACTCGTCACTTCTCCTTTATATACGGCGCGCGCCTTGCTTCCGGCAGTGGTCTGCAGATATACTCCCTTGTTGTCTATCGTTACCTGGCTATATACCGGATGTTGTTGCTTTCCGTAATGACCGCTGATCATGCCCTTTTCTATAGGCCATGGCAAGCGCCCTTTATTAGCTTCAAACCCTCCGGCTAACAGCTTCTGCTCTTTGGTCAGCGTTGTCTTGGAGGCTTTTTCCGTCTGCTTGCGGATGATGTCATCTATCTTCTTGTTCAACTCGGCTACGCGTTTTTGTTGCTGCTTGAGTTGTTTGCTCAGCCCCTTCTCTTTGCTCTTCAGCTGGTTCAGCATGTTCTGCTGCTTACGCTCGTCGCGCTTCAGGTTCTCTTGTTCGCGCTTGCGACTGGAAAGAGCCGTCATCTTGTCGTCCTTATTGGCCTTCAGCAAGTCGTTCTGCTCGTCAATTTGGACCTGTGTGCTTTCAATCCGTCGTACTTGTTCTTGGCGGAAACGGGCAAACTCCTGCAAGTATCTTGCGCGACGGGCTAATTGTTGGAAATTGTCACTGCTCAGCAAAAAAAGCAGAGGCGATTGCTGCACGCGTGCAAAATGACTGGCACGGATCATCTGGGCATAGTCATCCTTGTAGCGTTCTAACACCCGTTGTAATGAGTCGCGGGTAGCACTCAGTTGGTTCATCTCGCGGTTCAGGGCTACTATCTCATTATCCAGAGTACGAATCAGTTTCTTCTGGTTTTGGATGTTCTTGCCGATGAGTTGCAACTTGTTCATCGTTGCCGTCTCATCTTTCTTTGTCTGTTTGAGCATCTTGTTGGTCTGCTCGATCTCGGCTTGCAACTTCTTCTGCTTTTTTTGAAGCTCCTTCACCGAATCCGCTGCGAAGACAAAGGAATAAGGAATAAGGAGTAAAGACATAAATGCCACTACCCGAATCATGCTCGTCTTTATTCTTTCAGAGAGTGCAGCGAGCGGTCTTTGTTCTTTCAGTGAAACGGTCTTCATAGCCATTTGCTGATATCTATTTTCTGGTATCTGTTGGTCTTGAGATGAGATACTCGTACAGGTACGTTGGTCTTACGGGCGGGATAGATGATGTCCAGCTCGATAATCTTGTCCCCTAACGCGTAGATAAGACGTGCTTTGTCTGTGCCCGTCGGGAGCTCGGCGGAACATAACTGCTGTAGTGTCTCCCATTGAATAGAGGGAGTAACCTTGCGGTTGATCTCCTCGTAGGTGGAAGTGGCGTAGGTCCCGTCTAATTTGTTAATACCTACCAACAGGCTCGGTGTGGCTTCGAATCGGATCATCTCCATTCCTGCTACCGGCATCACGCTGATGACTAACATCGAGTCACGGACTACTTGCAGTGTCGTGTTGGCGGAAAGTTTGGTATCTCCTACCAGAATGGTGGCACGGGCATTCTGTATCAGACAGGTATGCCATGCAGGAATCTCTTCTACTGTGGGGGACGTCTTTCCGGAAGAATGACTCGCTGCTTTCTTCTGGGTGCCGCAACTCACCATTACCATCGCGGCACATAAGACAGATATGAAAATCCTACTTCTCACCTTTTATTTTCTTAATATGGTTCTCTATCTCTGTCCGTGTGGATTCCTGACTGTTATTTAAGGCGCGGTTGAGATAGAATAACGCTAACTCATCCTGTCCCTGCATATGTAAAATCCAGCCGTAAGTGTCTAAATAAACAGGATTGAACGGTTCCTCACGAATCGTGATTGCGCTCATCTGTTCCGCTTTCTGTAGGTCTCCTTTATGCGTTGCCAAATGATAGGCATAGTTGTTTAGAACGCCTAAATGCATGGGCTCTAACGATAAAATCTGCTCATATAGCGCGTAGAGAGTGGACGGCTTGGCATTGATTCGCTCTAATACCTCCAACTTGAACTGCAAAAAGCGGATGTCTGTTGGATCTGTCTCTAAATATTTGTCCAATGCCTTGATGGCTTTTTTTGCCTTTCCTTGTGCAGCGTAGATGCGGAAACGGGTGTAAGCGCTGGATCTCAATCCATCGGCTCCTAAATGGCGGTCTATCTCGTCCTGTGTCTTTAACGCCTCGGACCAATCGCCGTTAGCAAGACTCTTCTTCATCTTGTCTTCCAAATGGCGTTGCCACTGACCCTCAGGGTCTGATTCATATGCTTGTTTGTATAACTCCGATGCTTTCTCTTTGGCTCCGATACCATCGTATAGTACACCTAAAAAAGCATTCGTCTGACCGTCATCGGGATTAAGCATGTGACAGAACTCTAACAACGCATAGGCGTCGGCATACCTTTCTTGCTCGATAGCTTTCTTGGCAGCATACCAATAGTATTTGAATTGCTGCTCTTGCTCCACAGATAATGGGGCCGCTTCCTGCGACTTCTTCTTTGCGCCCGCATAGGGAATGATCAGTATCGCGCAAAGAATCAAAACTATGACTCTTTTGATGCTCAATGTTATTTCCTTCCGCTGTGACCGAAACCACCCGTTCCGCGTTCGGTGTCGCTCAGTTCACTGACTTCCACTACTTCCGGAGTCTCATGCTTGGCTATCACCATCTGGCAAATCCGTTCGCCAGGCTCGATAGTCTGAGCTTCTCCACTTAAGTTTATCATAATCACACCTACTTCGCCGCGGTAGTCGGCATCAATCGTTCCCGGTGTGTTCAGTACCGTCAGTCCGCGCTTCAGCGCCAGACCGCTGCGGGGACGTATCTGGGCTTCGTAGCCTGCCGGCAGTTCAATGAACAGACCCGTAGGAACCAGTCTGCGCTCCAAGGGGGCTAACGTAACCGGTTCGCTGATATCACAGCGGAGATCCATGCCCGCTGCTTGCGCGCTCTCGTATCTCGGCAGCGGATTGCTACTCTTATTGATAATCTTCAAAACCATGATTTTTGTTTTTTGTTTCCTGTCTCCTCCCCTTCACGGGGTGAAGAGCTCTGCTCGATCGAACGTCCGGTGGACGTTTGTAGAACAGAAAGAGTGGGGCTTTAGAACCTCTTCTCTACAAGTACACGTAATCCGTCCTCCACAATTCGGATATGGATATCTTTCTCCATATCTACAGGGTCTCCGTCAATGTGGAAGGGGGCTGCACTCTCGCGTTCCAGCGTCACTTCTTTGGCACGGAGGGTGTCCATGAAATGACTGTCGTCTATGCTGCCCGCGAAAAGACGGAGTGCGAGTGAGGCGCTGCCTAAGATGGCATGACTCGACATCAGCATGATATCCATCTTGCCGTCTTGGATGCTGGCTTTCGGAGCAATGAGTGCTTCGTAACCCCATTGGTTCGCATTAGCGAAAGTAATTAGGAATGCCTTGTGAGTAACGTCTAATCCGTCTCCTACGATGTGGTAGTTTTGAGGGGTATAGGAGAAAACGTCTTTCAATATGTTTTGCAGGTAAGTAGCAAACCCGCGTTTGCTACTACCCGCAAAATGATCAGCAATCAGCGCATCAAATCCTGTACCGCAGGTGCTGACGAACAGCTTCCCGTTCGCCAGACCATAGTCCACACGTATCGGTTCGGAGTGATTGAGCATTTCTATCGCTTTGTTCACGCGGATAGGGATGTTCAGATGACGGGCAAAGCCGTTGCCGCTACCCATCGGTAAAATGCCCATAGCGGTTTGGCTGTCACGGACTCCGCGCGCTACTTCGTTGACGGTGCCGTCACCGCCTACTGCTACTACCGCATCAAAACCCATGCGGGCGTACTGGCGCGCTAACTCGGTGGCATGACCGGCGTACTCCGTGAAGGCGATATTCGGTAACCACTGCTCGCTGTCCAAGGTCTGCATAATCAGTTTGGGCAACTTGCGCTTGGCGCTTTGGGTCTCTTTCGAACCCGAAACAGGATTGATGATAAATGCTATATTCTTCATGTTGAATATTATTTCACACGTGTGCCCTGTACGTTATACAAGCGTCCGTCATGCTGGATAAAGAGTTGACCGTTGATAAGGAGCTTCTTGCTGCTTGCTTGTTCTGCAGCCACGCTCTCTACATCCGTCGTACTGCCGCATGTCAGACTGTAGTTGCTGTAACTTGCGCCTTGCCCGCTGATGACGGAAATAGAAGCTACATATGCGCGTTTGGAAGAGGTGGCTACAGTGATTTGATCGGTGGTGACATCGGACTCTGCTGCAAACTCAAGATTGCTACCCGGCGTCTGAGCGTCACCCAACTGGGTAGTACCGGCGGTCACGGTCAACTTACCGGTGTCCGTGTTGTACTGAGAAGCGTTGACTACCACTTTGCTAACACTGGCGCTCGAAGAAAGGGTCAGTGTGATCGTTCCTGCGGCTTTGCCGGTTCCCAGCTTGACACCATACTTTCCTACGTATAGTTTATCTCCACTATAAGAAGCTATACCGCGATCCGTATCTACTAATTTGCCCGCGATATTCGATGCATAGTCTTGGGTCCCGTCGTTGGCGGCGGTAACAAAAGTAACAGAGGCAACCTCTTTAGGTTCTGTACTTCCCTCACCTAATTGTGCGAATACTGCATAGTAGGTGACAGCCTCTGTCACGCTCTTGCCTTTCGCATCGGTGAAAAGGTCTGCGGGCTTCTCGCCGCTTACAGTACTGCTCTTGGTCCATCCTACAAACACATTGCTCTCGGAGCAGTCCGCCGGATTAGCCGGCAGTACCAAGTCGTCTTCCTGTGTGAACTCTGAGGTTGTCTTTACACCTTTCACAGACCATGTTACCGTTACTTTCGGCAGGTCTTTCTTATCCGGTACAATACCGATGATTACACTCTGCTCCTCGGAGAAATCATAACTGCCGCCGCCGGCACCGCCACTTCCCGGAGCCAGCTTGGAGAGCAGGTAATAACCGTCGTTACTACCGCTCCATCCCCAGTTGAAATGGAAATAACCCTCTTTGTCATAACCGTCGCAGATGAAACTGTGACCGCCGCCGCTACCGGCACCGTCATACATGATAGGGTGCTGCTTGTCCAACTCGGCTTTAATCATCGCAGTCCAGGCCACATCGGTCCAAGTGTCGTAGTATTGCTTGCCTCCGTAGGTATAGCCGTCACGCATATAACTCGTCAACCCGTCTTTCTTATAGCCGAAATAGGTGACAAATGCGTTCTCTGCGCACGTAGGATCATCCCAATCACCGTAGTTAACGGTATATGTTCCCGAACCTTCGTCCGCATCGTTGCCATACATCATTTCGGAAGCTACGCCGCAATGATACATCAGCGTAGCAACAGCGGTCGCTTGGGCTGTGTCGTAACTGCCGGAGTAACTGTTCTTCATATTTGCCCAATCGTACGTGGTCTCGCCGAAATTAGCAGACTGCTGGCCATAACGTTTGGATTTGGCACCTGTTTTACTATTCGGATCAAGCGGTTGATAGGTGTGACTGCCTGTTCCCTTTACCGGCCACTGCCAGTAGTTCATCACTTGTGCCATAGCGGTTGCTACACAACCGGTGTAAGCCTTGCTGGAACCGCTACCGGGGCATAAATCCCAATAAGGGCTGTCTTGGTCCCATGTGGTCTTGATCAACGGACCTACCACAGGAGTGTGAGTGACTTTGGTTCCCTTACGGAGCACCTTCCATTCCGTCTTCGTCTCTTCGCCGGCTACTAATCCGTCCTTCTCTACTTTCTGGATAAAACGGTTGTACTTGCCCATCCATTTGCGTACGTTGACAGGCATGTTTTCTGTGTTGAAATGTCCGGTTTCAGAGTACGCTAAAATAGGCCGAACGGCATCATCGGCTGCTACGATCACCCATCCCTCGCCATCGGCGTTTTCATACACATAATACAGGTTTTCCTCCTCCTGCGCCGGAACGGTCTTCATAATCATCTTCTTGGCGGGAGTCTTCTTCACAGAAGAATTCTGCGAACTAACATTCATGAAGTTGTTCGCTACGAGCGCTGCGTCCTCACGACTGATACGCTCTGCCCATACGGGACTTAGACTTAAGGTCATCACAATGAGTAAACTAAGTACTCGA
Organism: Bacteroidales bacterium UBA2764; assembly: GCA_002352705.1. Lineage (GTDB taxonomy): Bacteria > Bacteroidota > Bacteroidia > Bacteroidales > Paludibacteraceae > Colicola. The sequence continues at coordinate 38,347 of DEIW01000156.1, forward strand.
TTCATTTTTTTCATAAAATAATTTGATGTTAGTGTGTTAATAGGGGAATGGATAAGTACAACAAGTTTTCCTCCTCTCTGCGATAACCGCGTATTTACCCAAATCGGGCACAAAATTACAACATTTTTTCCATATACGCAAGAGTACGCGCGAGAATACTGACGATTTGGTAGAAAAAAAGCGCCTGTATGCATTTTATTTTTGCGTATATGAATTATTTTTCGTAACTTTGCGCAATTTTTGTATGCAGTGCCACCTATAAATGGTACATGGAAAATGAATAAAAGGTAAATGTCAATATGAATTTTGTAGAAATTATTACGAAACTATTCGGCAACAAGGCGCAGAAAGACATGCGAGCCATTCAGCCGATAGTAAATCAGATTAAAGAGCAGTACGAGCGCATTGACGCGCTTTCCAATGATGAACTTCGTGCCCGCTCATGGGCGCTCATGGACAAGCTACAGGCTGCTGTGAAGGACAAGAAATCTCAAATCTCAAATCTCAAATCTCAAATTGAGACCACGCCTATCGAGAAGCGTGAGAAAATCTATAACGAAGTCGACAAACTGGATAAGGAAATCAAGGACAAATACGAGGAAGTACTGACCGAGATTTTGCCCGAGGCATATGCGATTGTCAAATCGACCGCTCGCCGCTTTGCCCAAAATGAGACGGTAGAGGTGACCGCAACGGAGATGGATAAAGCCTTGGCTGCAGATCCGCGTTATGATTTTGTAGAGATAGTAGGCGGAGATAATCTTGCCAAGGCCGTCTATCATAACCACTGGATGGCGGGAGGTAATGAGATTCACTGGGACATGATCCACTACGACGTACAGCTCTTCGGTGGTGTCGTTCTGCACCAGGGGAAGATAGCCGAGATGGCTACCGGTGAGGGTAAAACCCTCGTGGCAACGCTGCCGGTTTACCTCAACGCCCTCACCCATGAGGGAGTACACGTAGTGACCGTCAACGATTACCTCGCTAAACGTGACTCCGAGTGGAACGGACCGATTTATATGTTCCTCGGCTTGACGGTGGACTGTATTGACAAGCACCGTCCGAATAGCGACGAGCGCCGCAAGGCGTACGCCTGTGATATCACGTTCGGAACGAATAATGAGTTCGGTTTTGACTACCT
>DEIW01000135.1:0-316 GCA_002352705.1 Bacteroidales bacterium UBA2764
CCTACCGGATACAGGACAAAGTGGCGAACGTAGGCTTCGATTGGGAGAAACGCGAAGACGTATGGGCGAAAGTGAAGGAAGAGATAGCCGAGTTCGAAGCAGAGTTGGAAACCCCACCCCAACCCTCCCCACAAGGAGAGGGAGAGCAAAAGCACAACCAAAAGATGGATGCAGAATTTGGCGATCTGCTCTTCTCGCTGATTAACGCGGCACGGCTGTATAAGATACGCCCCGACAATGCCCTTGAGCAAACAAACCTCAAGTTCATCCGCCGCTTCAACTACATCGAGGCGAAAGCCAAAGAGCAGGGACGCGA
>DEIW01000135.1:374-4517 GCA_002352705.1 Bacteroidales bacterium UBA2764
AACAATTATCAATTAACAATTAACAAAGCGTCCTACTGGCTTTAGTACTAACTTGATAGAAAGTACATATCTGAAAAGTCTGTACCACCTCCAAAATCCCTTTGTAAATTGTGATTTATACATTGTAAATTAAAAACGAGCCCCTTGGGACTCGTTGTGCGGCATAAAAGACTCGAACTTTCACTCCTCGCGGAACCAGATCCTAAGTCTGGCGCGTCTACCAATTCCGCCAATGCCGCAAAACATTTACCATTTGGTCATTTACCATGTACCATTTGAAAAGCGGGTGCAAAGGTACAAAGAATTTTTGAATTATGCAAGAAAATACGCAAACTTTTTATCATATTCTGCCAAACGGCGTCAAAATTGTCCATCGCCGGACGCCTTCACCCGTGGCGTACATCGGCGTGATGGTAGGTGCCGGTACGCGCGATGAGCTGCCCGAGGAAAACGGCATGGCGCATTATATCGAGCATTGCGTATTCAAGGGCACCGCCCACCACTCCGCACGCCGGATTATCCAGGCTATAGAGGGTATAGGAGGCGAGATTAACGCCTATACAACCAAAGAGGAGACTACTTTCTACGCCGCCATCCTTGCCGAGCATGTCCAACTGACGCTCCATCTCATCGCCGAGATGATTCTACAGCCCACTTTCCGCAAAGACGAGACAGACAAAGAGCGGATGGTTATTCTGGACGAGATAGAGAGTTATAACGACAGTCCGAGCGAACTGATATACGACGATTTTGAGAACCTTGTTTTCGCCGGTTCCAGTCTGGCGATGCCAATCTTAGGCACCCGCAAGACCTTGCGGCATATCTCCTCCAAGCCGGATTATCCGCTCCGATGGATGGCGGAGCATTACACGCCGGAGAGGATGGTCGTCTTCTGTCAGGGCGACGTCAAACCCGAACGTATCTTCCACCTCGCCGAGAAAGAGTTCGGCAGTCTGAGAACTCCGAGTAATCGGAGTAATCGGAGTACTCAGAATACTCGGAGTAACCAGAGTACTCAGAGTAATCAGAGTTCTTCTGACCGGCTTGAGCGTCAGCGCTCATTCAAGAAACACACCCATCAGGTACACGCCATGTTAGGCGGCAAAGCCTATCCGTTAGGGCATGAGGACCAGTTAGCGATGTTTTTGCTCAATAACATCCTCGGCGGAGGGAGTCTTAACAGCCGTTTGAATCTCTCACTGCGCGAATCCAAGGGATTGGTCTATACCGTGGAATCCACCTATACGCCGCTGAGCGACACCGGCTATTGGTGTGTCTATTGGGCGTGCGACCCAGAGGATTTCGCGCAAAGCCGTATGCTGGTACAACGGGAGATAGACAAGCTGCGCGAGACACCGCTCACGCCCTCCGCACTCAGCCACGCTCTCATCCAGTTACGGGGGCAGTTAGCCATCTCCAACCAGAATCAGGAGAACAGCGCGCTGGCAATGGCGAAGTCCATGTTGTACAGAGGTTCCGCACCAAGTTGGCAGGAAACCATGCGAATAATCGAAGAAACGTCACCGCAACAAATTATTCGCATTGCAAACGAAATATTTTTGCCTCAAAATCGTTACATTTTGACATATGAATAAGGCAAAAAGTAACTTTTTCGCATTTTTTCCTTAAAATATTTGTATATATCAGAAAAAAGTAGTACCTTTGCACGCTTTTTATTTGTACGCGTACGCGTATATCCTATTATATATACATACGTGTACGCGTGTAAAAGGAAAATAATTAACAAACAATATAATTAAATGAAGCGATTTTACTTATTATTGGTCTGCGCGATCCTGTTACCGGTGAGCTTATTGGCTCAGATGAAGGTAAAGGGAACTGTGTTGGATGAGAACGGCGATGGCGCCATCGGTGCCAACGTAGTGGTATCCGGCACGACGACAGGTACCGTGACAGACTTTGATGGTCAATTCGAGCTTACTGTACCTGACGGTAAGAAATCGCTGACCATTTCGTATCTGGGTTACAAAACTGTGACAGTTACTGCAAAACCCAACATGAGAGTGACGCTGGAGACGGAGTCCCAGCAGATCCAGGAGGTAGTAGTACAAGGTATGGTGAAGCAAGACAAGCGTTTGTTCACGGGTGCCGCTACCAAACTGGAAGCCGAGGAGACGATGCTCTCCGGAGTAGCCGACATCAGCCGTTCTCTGGAAGGCAAGGCAGCCGGTGTGAGCGTCCAGAACGTCAGTGGTACATTCGGTACCGCTCCTAAGATCCGCGTCCGCGGTGCCACTTCTATCTACGGAGCTTCCAAGCCGCTGTGGGTGGTAGATGGTGTCGTATTGGAGGATGCTGTGGAGATGAGTGCGGACGACCTCTCGTCCGGTGATGCCAAGACGCTGATTGCCAGTGCTATCGCCGGTATCAACGCCGAGGATATCGAGAGTTTCCAGATTCTGAAGGACGGTTCCGCCACCTCTATCTACGGTGCGCGTGCCATGTCCGGCGTCATCGTCGTTACTACCAAGAAAGGTCAGGCAGGTAAATCCCGCCTCCAATATACGAGTGAGATTACTTACCGTATGGTTCCTTCCTACACGGATTACAACATCTGTAACTCGCAGGAGCAGATGGGTATCTATCAGGAGTTGGAGCGTAAGGGATGGTTGGAATACAGCGCCCTGAGCAGCGCCAAGAACAGCGGTATCTACGGATTGATGTACAAACTGATTGACGAAGGCAAGTTAGAGAACACCACGGCAGCCAAGAACTCCTACCTGCGTGAAGGCGAGTTCCGCAACACCAACTGGTTCAACGAGCTTTTCAACCAGACCGTGATGCACAATCACTCTCTCTCCTACTCTGCGGGTACGGAGCGTGCACGTGTATATGCTTCTTTGTCCGCTATGCATGATCCGGGATGGTATAAATCCAGTGAGATAGCCCGTTTTACCGGTACCGCGAATGCGAACTTTGACCTTCTGCCCGGTAACAGCAAACAGAAGCTGACCGCCGGCGTGAACTTCATGGGAAGCTACCGTAAGCAGAAAGCTCCGGGAACGATTGCTGCGCAAACCGACCCTATCTCCGGTGCTGTGAGCCGTGAGTTCGATATCAACCCGTTCTCGTATGCGATGAATACTTCGCGTGCGATGGACCCGGCAGCTTATTACCGCCGTAACTACTGCGACTTCAACATTCTGGACGAGTTGGCACGTAACTATATCGACGTGAAGGTAACCGATTTGAAATTCCAAGGTGACATCAGTTACAAGCCTGTCCGCGGATTGGAGATCAATGCCTTAGGTGCCATCCGTTACTATTCCAGCCGTCAGGAGCACAATATCACGGACCAGTCCAACCAGGCCCGCGCATACCGCGCAGGTATTGATCCTGAGGACAACACCATCCGTGAGGCGAACTCGTTCCTGTACAAGGATCCGGACAAGACCGGTTCCCTGCCGGAGACGATTCTGCCGAAGGGCGGTATCTATAATCTGACGGAATACTCGTTGCTCTCATCGGATTTCCGCGCCACGGTCAGCTACAACCGTGACTTAGGCAAGAACGGCGATCATATCATCAGCCTCTTCGGCGGTGGTGAGTTGAACTCGACCGACCGTCAGTACACATGGTTCCGCGGATGGGGTTATCAATACGAGAACGGCGGTGTGCCTTTCTCCGACTACCGTATCTTCAAGCAGAGCCAGGAAGAGAACAGCCAGTACTTCCTTAACGAGTTCTCATATTATCGTAACCTCGCTTTCTTCGCAATGGCCACCTATTCATACAAAGGACGCTACACCATCAACGGAACTATCCGTTATGAGGGTACCAACAAATTAGGAAAGAGCACGAGCGCGCGCTGGTTGCCTACATGGAACGTGTCGGGTGCATGGAACGCACATGAGGAGAGATGGTGGGAGCCGACTTTCGACAAATGGTGGACCTACGCCAGCCTGAAAGCCAGCTACTCATTGACCGCAGACCGCGGACCGAGCTGGGTATCCAACTCCCTCGCCGTATTCCAGAGCTACAGTCCTTACCGCCCGAACACCAACGCTTCGGAGACAGGTATTACTTTAGCTGACCTCGAGAACTCGGAGCTGACCTACGAGAAGAAACATGAGTTAAATATCGGTGTAGCTCTCGGTTTCATCGACAACCGTATCAATTTAG
>DEIW01000004.1 GCA_002352705.1 Bacteroidales bacterium UBA2764
ACTGGACTTGCCGCTACCGCTGACACCCGTCACTACCGTCATGACATGCAACGGGAAACGAACCGTCAGGTCCTTGAGGTTGTTTTCACAGGCACCCTCTACCTCAATATAATTATTCCAATGGCGGCGTTGAGGGGGAATATAATAGGAGAATAACTCCGGACGGGGCTTGCCCTCATAGACAATCTCTCCGCCGTGGCGACCGGCATTCGGACCTACTTCAATGATATGGTCTGCTGCGGCAATGATATCCTCGTCATGTTCCACAACCACGATGGTGTTGCCTAAATCGCGCAGTTCTCTCAATACATGTATCAGCCGTTCGGTGTCGCGGGGATGCAGACCTATTGACGGCTCATCCAATACATACAATGAACCTACCAGACTGCTACCCAGTGATTTAGCCAGACTGATTCGCTGACTCTCACCGCCGGACAGGGTGTTACTCTGGCGGTTCAAGGTCAGGTAACTCAATCCTACGTCGTGCATGAACTGGATACGGCTGGGGATTTCACGCAGCAACATATCTGCCGTCTGCCGTTCTGTTCCGGTCAACTCGATATGGGCAAACCATTCTTTCAAGTCGGATAACGGCATTGTGCATAAGTCCTGAATATTCTTGCCGTTGATACGCACGTATTCTGCCTCTTTGCGTAAGTGTAAGCCGTGGCATACAGGACAAGTGGTCTTGCCTTTGTACCGCGCTAAAATCACTTTGTATTGCAACCGGTTGTACTGTTGCTCCTCCAACTCATGGAAGAAATCATTCAGTCCCCGGAACCACTCATTTCCTGTCCATATCAGATGTTTTTGCTCCTGACTCAGTGCATAATACGGGGTATGGATGGGGAAATCGAATTTGGAGGCATTGTAAATCAGTGCATCCAACCACGGTCGCATCTTCTCGCTCTGCCAGCAGGCGATAGCTTGTTCATAGATGGATTTTGATTTGTCGGGCACCACCAGGTCCTCGTCTATGCCGATGACTATGCCTACACCTTTGCATTCGGGACATGCTCCTATAGGATTGTTGAAATCGAACAGATGTTCGCTCGGTTCGATAAACTGGATACCGTCGGCTTCGAAACGCTCAGAGAAGACTTTTGTCCTTGGTCCTTGGTCACTCTGTACATTAACTTGACATTCACCCTGACCCTCGAAAAAAGCGGTCTGGACACTGTCGGCAAAACGGTTACTGGTTGATTGTTCGTGATCCACGATAACCCGGTCTACCAGCAAATAAGCCTCATGTCCTTCTGCTTTCTTCCACGTGCTATCGTCCAGACGTACGGTGTCGCCGTCTATCATCATCCGGCTGAAACCCTGGCTCTGCCATAGAGCCAGCTGTTCTTGCAAACTCCGTCCTTGGGGCAGACGGATGGGGCTCAATAGATATAATCGGGAACCTGCGGGTTGGGATTCCATGTAACTCACTACATCGCGAATGGTGTTCTTTTTTACCTCTTCTCCGCTCACGGGCGAGTACGTCTTGCCTACGCGCGCGAACAGAAGTTTCATATAGTCGTAAATCTCCGTCACGGTGCCTACCGTGGAACGGGGATTACGACTTGTCACTTTCTGCTGGATAGCGATAGCAGGGGGAATACCTTCAATCTTCTCTACTTCGGGTTTCTGCATCCTGCCCATAAACTGGCGTGCGTACGCGCTCAGGCTCTCTACATAACGCCGTTGACCCTCGGCATACAATGTGTCGAAAGCCAGCGAACTCTTTCCGCTGCCGCTCACACCCGTCACAACCACCAGTTTGTTGCGCGGTATATCTACCGACACATGTTTAAGGTTGTGTGTGTCCGCTCCTTCTATGTGGATATAGTCCTCTTTCACTCACTTACCTCATCGCACTCTCTGCCTCGCGGCGTAAACGCTCCAATGTTGACAGGGTCGCCTGATTGGTGGTGTCTAACTGGGCCTTGGTCAGTTTCGGTACGCGGATAGGAGTACCCGTATCAATGTTATTGGGGTCGGATATCCGGTCTTTGTTGGCGTCATACAAATAAGGCCAGTAGATTTTTGCTCCGTAAAAACGTTTTGCCATCCATGCCAAACGGCTTCCTTCATGCATGTTCTCAACGGTGATTAGTTGGGGATAACTGTTTGCCGGATTGTCTCTCCAGTTCTCGTCTCCGTCGGCGGAAATTTGCATGAACTCCTCTAAGATCTGTTCGTCGGTCAGGGCTTCTGTATCCGCTGCCGGCTCTTCCGTCGTTTCAGGTTTCTCACTCTCCGCATTTATACTATCTGCCGGTACGGCAGGCTCAACTTGTTCTGTCTGAGGTTGGGGTTGCATCCATTGTTCTATCCAACCGCCTATCTGGTTGCGGAAGAAGAAATAACCGATTAATAGCAATAATAGCAGAATAATCACGCAAATCAGTGTGTCACGCACAAAATGATAGCGCTTTTTGGGTTTCTCCGGTTGTGGCTCTTTCGGTTCTTCTGTCACGTGTACATTCACTTGTACGTTCGGAATAACGAATGGTTGCGGTTCCTCTACAACAGGTTGCGGCTCCTCTACTACAGGTTGCGGTTCCTCTACAACAGGTTCCGGTTCCTCTACTACAGGCTGTGGCTCCTCTACTACAGGCTGCGGTTCCTCTACAACAGGCTGCGGCTCCTCTACTGCCGGTTCCGGCTCCTCTACTACAGGCTGTGGTTCCTCTACTACAGGCTGTGGCTCCTCTACTACAGGCTGCGGTTCCTCTACAACAGGCTGCGGCTCCTCTACTGCCGGTTCCGGCTCTGCCGATGCGGCGTCCGGGCTCTGTCCTAACTCGCCTAAGATGCCTACTATCTCGTCCGCCTGTGCCCCTAATTTCTGAATCGGGTCGTCGTTCAGCGACAACGCCTGGGCGGTCGTTCCTAAAACGCCGGCTTTTTCTACCAGTTCTTTCACTCCCGCCTCCGGTACGAAAGCAATCTTGTTATAGCCTTCAATGATAATCTCTCGTCCGGTGGTGACATCCACGCTCTTACGCGGAGCTACGGCTTGTAGCCTGAACATTCCTAACCCGTTGATCTTAACCTGCTTGTCTTGTTTCAGACCTTCTATCAACTGGGTGTTCAGAGCGTTTAGAAACAGGTTCGCTTCTTTCTCGCTCACTCCGGCGCGCACGGACAGCGCATGCCGCAATTCAGTCCAACTGAGTTTGTTCTCTGCCATAATTAGAGTTTTTTGAGTTCGTCTTTTATGTTATTCACCGGGCGGAAAACCAACTGGTTCTTGCTGGGAACTATTTTTCGTTCGCTGGAATTAGGAAGAACGATTACGCGTTCTTTCTTTTCCTTAATCTCCAAGGTGCCTAAACCCTGTAACTGGATTGCTTTGCCGGACATTAGTGTCTCGCGGATAATTGCGTTATTCGCGTTCAGCAATTCCTCTACTTTCTTTTTGCTCATGCCTGTCTTTTCTGCGATGAGGCCGATTAGATCTTTAGTGAACATATTATTGTGGTTGTATTTCTCCGTATAAGTCGAACTCCTCCGCTCGTGTAATCTTCACCTCGTAGAACTCCCCGATAACGAGTTGTGGGTCTTTTGTTTCGGGACTTTTGATTAAAACTTCGCAATCTACTTCCGGACTGTCATATTGGGTGCGGCCTATAAAATACCCGCCTTCTTCACGGTCGATGATGACTTTTTCTGTCTTTCCGACAAACCGTTGCATCAACTCGCCGCTTATCTCTTGTTGGATAGCCATCAGTTCGGCAGCCCGCTGTTCTTTTACTTCTTGCGGTATATCGTCTTGGTAGTGACGGTGGGCGTAAGTGCCGTCTTCGTCAGAATAGGCAAAGCAGCCCATTCGCTCAAAACGCATTGTTTTAACCCATTCTTTTAGCTCCTCAAAATCCTCTTCTGTCTCGCCCGGGTGGCCTACCAGAAGGGTTGTGCGGATACAGATTCCCGGTACTTTCTCGCGTATATTTCTGATTAGAGCATCTTGTTCCGACCGGGTGATATGCCGCCGCATCATCTCTAACATATGGTCTGTGCAATGCTGTAATGCGATGTCCAGGTATTTGCATACATTCTTATGCTTGGCCATCACGTCCAGCAGCCCCTCCGGAAAATCTGTCGGATAGGCATAATGCAGCCGTATCCATTCCACGCCGGGCACTTGTGCTATCTCGTCAATCAGCTCCGGCAATAAATGTCTTTTTTCTTTGAGCGCAGCGGTCTTTTTACTTTCTACTAAATCAAGTCCGTAGCTGCTCAAGTCCTGTGCAATGACGTTCAACTCCTTCACGCCTTGCCCCACCAGCCATTTCACTTCCTCGATAATCTCTGCTTTCGGGCGGCTGGTGTGACGCCCGGTGATCAGCGGAATGGCGCAATACGAACAGAACCGGTCGCAGCCCTCCGAGATCTTTAGATACGCATAATGTTTCGGTGTCGTCAGCTTCCGCTCAAACGAAGCGCAGCCGTTTGCTTCTTTCGTCAATTGTGCCGGATGGCATCCGGCTTCCCCTCCCTTTTTTTGGGGGGTAGGGGTGGGGTTTCCTACTCCTTCTACCATCTTCTCGAAGTCGAACTTCCCGTACATTGCATCCACCTCCGGCAATTCCTCCTCTAACTCTGCCCTGTAACGTTCGCTCAGGCATCCCATGACAATCAGTTTCCTCAGCTTCCCTTGCTTTTTCCGCTCTGCCATCTGGAGAATCATCTGGATGCTTTCCTCTTTGGCGTCGCCGATAAACCCGCAGGTGTTGATGACGCAGATCTCTCCTTTCGGCTCTTCCGGGTCATGCACGCAACGCCATCCGCCAGCCTCCAACTGGCGCATCACCCGCTCGGCATCCACTAAGTTCTTCGAGCACCCTAATGTGATAAAATCAATAACTCCCTTCTGCATAGCTGTTCTTTCTCCTCCCCTTCATGGGGAGG
>DEIW01000054.1:0-206 GCA_002352705.1 Bacteroidales bacterium UBA2764
GCGAAGCCGGAGTTGAGCAAGAAAACAAAGAAAGCCAAGGCAGAGCACCCGACGGCAAAAGCCTTTGCAGAGCTGATGGCGGAGACGAAGGCAATCATGCATGATCCGGTACGCAAGGCGGAATGGCAGGCACGATATGAGGAGGCTGTGCGGAAGGCAAGGAAATATAACAAGCCTATACAAGGGAGGCTGTACGATTATATCAA
>DEIW01000054.1:240-4416 GCA_002352705.1 Bacteroidales bacterium UBA2764
AAGCATGAGTTGAGCGAGGAGAGAAAGCAGGGTGTTGTGCCGTAGATGTTACGGTGTCGTCATATAGAGCACCCGATGAGCATCCGATGGAGACAGCTGGAAGGACCGAGGAAGTTTGAAAGTAAAACAACGGATTATAAATATCAACAAATTACAGATATCAACGAATGAAACGAATACTGACCATATTATTAGCATTTCTGCCGCTGTTTGCAGCGGCGCAGATGGTACAGCCGACCAAGTGGACGGCTACTGAAATAGGTGACTCCGTGCGGCTCAAAGCAACCATCGAAGAGGGATGGCACATGACTATCATCGAGTTCGGCGACCGCGAGTTCGACGAGGAATACAAAGACTCGTTCGTGCTCACCGTAGCCAAAGCCGACCTGACCCCCATCCGCTTCAACAGCTGCAACGATGTCATGTGTACCGCCCCGGAGGTGTGGTCTTTTGAGAGTACAGACCGCTCCGCTGACAGAGTACAGAATACAGACCAAATTACAAATGACGGGAGGTCGTTGTGGGTGATATTCCTGTTAGGGTTGTTGGGCGGACTGTTAGCTATCTTTACGCCTTGCGTGTGGCCGATTATCCCGATGACCGTTTCCTTCTTCCTGAAGAAAGGCGGTGGAGTGCGGGACGCTATTCTATACGGACTGAGTATCATCATTCTCTATGTCGGTCTTGGTCTGTTGGTAACGGTAATCTTTGGTGCTTCGGCATTAAATGATTTGAGCACCAATGCCGTTGTGAATATTATATTCTTTTTGATTTTGGTGGTATTCGCACTGTCTTTCTTCGGACTGTTTGAGATTACGCTGCCGGACAGTTGGTCCACGGCGTTGGATAATAAAGCACGCCAATTGGGAGTAGAAAGTAAAAAGACAAAAGACCGTCCTTCGGACTCAAAGCCGCTTTCTACTTTGAACGATAGTGGTCTTTCTACTTTGAGCGTCAGCGGTCTATTCTCAATCTTTCTCATGGCATTCACACTCGTTATTGTTTCCTTCTCCTGTACGGGACCTATTATCGGCACGCTGCTGGTAGAGGCGGCGGGACGCAGCTTGATAGCGCCTGCTATGGGAATGTTAGGTTTTGCAATAGCCTTAGCTCTTCCGTTCACGCTCTTTGCCATGTTCCCGCAATGGCTCAAACAGGCACCAAAATCCGGCGATTGGATGACTTCTTTCAAAGTTGTTCTGGCTTTCCTCGAACTGGCACTCTCGCTGAAGTTCCTCTCTGTCGCCGATATGGCGTACGGGTGGGGTATACTGCCGAGATGGCTCTTTATTGCGATATGGATCGTTTGTTTCCTGGGCATAGGAATCTATCTTATATGGGATATATGGAGCGTATCGACCCCACGTAAAATCATCCGTGCGATCGTGATCATCCCATCCCTGGCCTTTGCGTTTTACCTGGTACCGGGTCTTCGCGGCGCACCGGTGAAGGCAATCAGTGCTTTTGCACCGCCTATGAGTGTTTCAGGGCGCGAGGTCTTCAACGACTACGACGAAGGTATGGCGTATGCCCGCCAGACGGGCAAGCCTGTGATTATTGATTTCACGGGGTACGGCTGTGTCAACTGCCGTAAGATGGAAGCGTTTGTGCTGGATAACGATTCTGTCAAATCGCGGTTGCAGAACTACGTTTTCATCGAGCTTTTTGTCGATCACCGTCTGGATACCGATAATGATGGAGAGAGTGAAGGAACAGAGAATAGCCGTCTGCAACGTGAGCAGTTCGGCTCTAATGCTCAGCCGTTCTTTGTGCAACTGGATGCTAAAGGTAATCAAGTAGCAGAACCTATAGCCTTTACTACCGATCCAATGGAATTTATCCGTTGGCTCAAGTACTAAAATGGCCTTTTTTTGAGAGTAATTAGGCATCCATACAACTATTTGTAAAAAGGAAATATGTACTCTATTGATTTATAGCAGTTTAAGTTTCACGAAAAAGTAGACTCGTACAACACGAGAATTTGCGTAATTCAGTAAAAAGCAGTAACTTTGCACTCGAATTTGAAACCCAAAATCATGTGTGTGTTATGACGAACTTGACGCGTATTAAAACTACTGTTCTTTTCTTATGCTGTGTTGCTGGATGGGCATATGCTCAGCAGGACACTCTTTCGCAGCATCGAATAGATTCTGTGTGGCTGTATGAGGAGCAGGAGACAGAGGTTCCTGTTTATGAGGAATTACCTGCTATCCAACAAAATCATTCTATCCGAAGAGCTCTTTCTCCGGACACCAAGATATACGTCTATGTCAATCAGCAGAATTCCACTACTGCTTTTGCTTATTCAGGAAATCAAGCGAATGGAGCAATGGTTTCTTTAATTGCTTATACCAATCCGGCAGTCAGTGGCCTTTATTATCGTTTTGAAGGCTATATGAATGCTGATATGTCTGATCTTCCAATCATATTTACTACACAAAGTAATCCCTATATTAATGCGGAATATTATCTGGCGCGCTGGTGGCGCGTACGGGCGGCAACTACTAAGGAAGGTTTGGATGACCCGGAGCAATACATCATCAGCGAACTGACGCATCTGGATATTTTTACCGATCAAGATATATGCCGTCAGGGCGATATTCTCTTCAAGGAGGATTTCGGAGGCAACAGCCCTTCTGACTCCAGAGTACGCCAGGATGCAGTACGGGGTGTTTTCCCCAACGGGGACAAAGCCCAGACGACCGATGATAAGTATCATACGCAAATGGGGATGTATGCCAATAGTGATCTGTATCTTATTACCAAGCAGGGTTTTGCCTTTGGTGATACAACCGTTGCGAACCCTTCCTCAGGATGGCATATCCAAGATGATCATACTTATCCCGGTGACATGCAGAGAGGGTATTTTCTGGAGGTGAACGGCAAGTTGGGCAGCGAAACGGTGTACAGCACTACCTTGGACCATCTTTGTGCCGGAACGCCGCTTACGTTTACGGCTTATATAGCGAATGTGGCTACCAGCACCTATGCCAGACGGACTTCCTATTACTATAATCCCCGGTTCCGAATGGCGGTGCTGGATGCAGACCAGGATACCGTGATACGTGAGGTCGAAACGCTGGATATTCCGGTAAACAACAGTTTTAGTGCTTCCTGGAGGACTTCGTCGCCATGGTATCTGTATGGTTTTCCGTTTGTAGTGCCGGAAGGAGTGAGCCGTATCAAGTTTGCCATCTATAATGCCGTCACTATAGGTGCGCGCGGAGTGGACTATGCTATTGACGATATAGAGATCCGTCGGTGCGATGCACCTATTCCGGTAATTACCTCGCCGACAGGAGCATTGTCCGGAACGGATGTCACCTTTACTCTCAGCTATGATAATAAGGGTTTCTTTACGGAACCTCTTCATTATAGATGGCAATACAGCTCCAATAGCTGGGACTGGACTGATTTAGATTCAGACCAAAATCTGCATATTAATGCAGTCTCGCAGTCCAATACAGGCTATTACAGGGTTCTTGTAGGAGACGCAGAAACAATAACGAACGAAAACTGCTGTGCGATATCAGACAAGATTTATTTTCAAGTAGTAGATATTGAGACACAGCCACTTTCCGAGGAATTGCACCCGGACGCCACATGCCATGTACGGAATGATTTTGAAAACGAACAGGGTGGAGTACTGGCTCCTGTTAATCCGGATAATACAACTCCGTTATTTACATTGGATATAGATAATATCATGCCGGGTTTGCGTTATGCTTTTGAGGCTCTGGTTGCGAACGGAGGAGACGGCACCCAATTGCGATTTGTGATAAAAGACCCTAATTCCGGATATGTGCTGGCGGTATATGAAACGGAGGTGCTTACAGGCTCAGACTGGCAGTTGGTAGGAACAACCTATACCGTTCCGGATTATATATTCGGTCTGCGTCTGGAGGTCTATGATATATCAACGGGAACCAATCGAAAGCCGATGATTGATTATGGAGCCATCCGTCTGGTCACTCCGGCGATAACGATGGAACCTTCCGCAGATGCATTCTGTACGGCGAATCCTTTTATTGCGCTACGGGGATTATATACGGATGATGGCTCTTTGGGAAGTAAGCGAACGATTATTCTGGAGTATTCGGCCGACAGCATCTCATGGAAGCAATTCTACAAAGGTACCGGCGGGATTTATTCACAACGCCCGGAAAACATGAACGA
>DEIW01000134.1:0-588 GCA_002352705.1 Bacteroidales bacterium UBA2764
TGCAACCGCCGCAAAAGCAGCAAGTGAAATTGACTTCGTTTCTTGTCAGGGATTTTATCCCGTCCCACACCGCTTGGCGTTCACTCGCCAAGCCTTTTTTTTCGCCCGTTCATTCATTCATTTTTATTCATTCTTTCATTTTTATTCATTCTTTCTTCTCCTTGTCTCCTTCTTTTACCCCATGTCAGTCCTATACTACGAGATTAGTATATAATTAGTATGTATTTAGTAGGTTATTAGTAGGTTATNNAGGTGATTAGTAGGTTATTTCAACGACCAGACGCGGACGATTATACAGGGTTACAGACCCATGTACCCGCAGTTATTCTGCTTTTTTACACTAAAATTTACGAAAAATTATTCCAGATCAATGTGTTCCGCCTGGACGGGAGAGGACAGGAAGATAGATGCAGATTGCGAGAAGCGGTCCGCATTTTCTGTGGTCAGGTAGTGGCAAGAACCACTCTGCGAGAGTTGTGATTCGTACTCGGGATGACGGCGGAGGTAATCGGCAAGGGAACGAGCAACCAGAGCACCTTGCGAAATGACGGTCAGACCGCCTACGGCTGTAAGACCGCTTTGCTGTAA
>DEIW01000134.1:646-6660 GCA_002352705.1 Bacteroidales bacterium UBA2764
GACCGCTTTGCTGTAAGACCGCTCGCGTTCCTCGCTATAAGATTGAAGCCATTTGTTGATTTTAGGCAGGAGGAGCGGGTAGTGGGTGCAACCAAGGATAAGGGTGTCGATTAAGGGATCTTTGGAGAGGAGTTCACGGAGGTATTTGTCCACAAAATAGTCTGCTCCGGGTTTTAAGTGCTCGCCGTTTTCGATGAGCGGCACCCAGAGCGGACAGGGTTGCTGAGAAATTGAGAAACCTCTCCCTGTCCCTCTCCCTAAGAGAGGGGATTCCTCCCCTTGTGGGGAGGTTAGGTGGGGTTGTTTCTCCAATTCGAGGACGTAAGACTCGGAAGAGACGGTAGCCGGGGTGGCAAGGATGCCTACATGACCTGTTCGGCTGATAGAAGGAACGGCTTCGACGGTAGGACGGATGACACCCAGGACATTTACCTTTTTGTCATTTGCCATTTGGTCATTTATCAGCGGCAGGTCTTTTTGCTGGATGGTGCGGAGGGCTTTGGCGGACGCGGTGTTGCAGGCGAGGATAACAAGCGTGCAATCGTGGTCAAAAAGATATTTGACCGCCTGTAAGGTATATCGGTAAATCACATCGAACGAGTGGGTGCCATATGGCGCACGGGCGTTGTCCCCTATGTACAGGTAGTCGTACTGAGGGAGCTCCCGACGGATGGCGTCCAAAATCGTCAAGCCTCCGTACCCGCTGTCAAAAACACCTATTTTAGCCATTGTTCCTGTTTCGAAACCTTTGCGGGTGCAAAGGTACAGTTTTTTTTCTATATACGCAAATTTTTCACGTTTTTTGTAGAAAAAATGCCAAAGTACTTGCGTATTCCCCAAAAATGTAGTAATTTTGTAACGCAAAATATCGTCAGATACTAAAAACACATACACAGACATGAAACACATTTTCTCCGCTTTAGCGGCATTGATGATGACAGGGACGCTTTTCGCCGCCTCAGGAATCAATTACGATGGAAACACTCTTGAACTGAACAATGCGTTCACACGCAGTGAATGCGGCACGATGAAAAAAAACGTCATGCCGGAGACGAGCGGTTTAGCCTGTTCTCGCACGACCCCGGGTTATTTGTGGGCTCACGGGGATGAGAACACCGGAGACAAAAGAAAAATTGTTGCACTCAAGCCGGATGGCACATTGGCCATGACGGTTAACATCACCACGAAGAACTCCAACCGCGACGACTGGGAAGATATCGCAACCGGCCGTTGGGGAGACAAGAACTATGTATTCGTAGGCGCCATCGGTGACAATGACTTGGCTTTCAAAGACCAGTATTATATCTACTATTTCGAAGAACCGGCTATCAGTTCCGGTTCCGTTACGGTGACCGCCGCTGAGATTTGTTTCGGCTATCCGGACAACAAAGCCCATAACACCGAGACACTGATGTACGACAATATCGAGCAGATGTTTTATATAGCGGACAAGGTGGACGGCGGAATATGCCATCTATACAAACTCCCCTTCCGTACGGATTACGGGACAGGTGTTCAGAAACTGACAGAAGTTTGCGCACTGGGTAACGGAAATGTCTTCAACCTCTGCACAGGCGGTGATATTACACCGGACGGTCAATGGATGGCCATCAAAAACAAAGCATACATTCTGTTGTGGCAACGTCAAGGGAACGAGAGTCTGAGCGTAACCGCCACTCGCCGCCCGCAACAGATTGCCGCTTACCAGGAAGAGAAGCAAGGCGAGGCTCTGGCATGGGCAGACTCCACCACTTTCTATACCACCAGCGACCAGAAGAAAGACATACCCATCTACAAATATGTGCGGGGCGGCAATTCCGGTTCGGGCGAAGACACTATCCCTCCGGTAGTCCCCTCTATCGACTCGACATTAAAAGCCATTCACGAAGTGGTTCTGACAAACGGCTATTACGCCTATATCAACGAAGGCGAAACCGTGATTCGCGGATGGTATCTGTCCGGAACAGAGAGCCCCGGCGTGAAGAGTCATAAGGTATCTGAGGGCGCCAAATGGGCGCAGAACGGAAATCAGGTTACTGTAACTGCCTTGGACGGCAGCAGCACCTCTTACACCATAGACATTCAGGCGGTAACGCCGGTTCAGTACACTAACAAGACTATTGTCTTTGACGGTTCGGAGAGCAGTTGGGTAAAAGGAGCTTATGGTTTTGACAGTACTAAAAAATGGCGGTTTTCCAAGACCGACGATGATTACAGCCGTGAGATAGCAGGCAAGACCCACGTGGAGTTCTTTCTTCCGGCATGTGACACGGTTGTTCTCACATCGATGAGCAGCAAAGAGCGTGATGTGAATTTCTATATCAACGGCACCGCGGTTGGAGGGAAGACAAAACTGCTAATTGCCGGTACTGCCCTTCCTGTTCTGCAGTCTGCCCCGTTCATGCTGACAGTAGCATCCGCACAGAGCAGCGGAGACGGCGGAATAGCGAGCCTCCGGATGAGCCGCCGCCAAAGTACTGGAACAGAAAACACACAAGGAGAAGAAGTACGGTACACGAAGATTCTTCGCGGTCATCAGATTCTCATTCTCCGGGGAGGAAAGACCTACACTCTGACCGGTCAGGAAATCCGATAACCCCCTTTTCAAGGAGAAGAAATGCCACAAAACATCGTTTTTGTGGCTTTTTTTCGTAAAAAAGTGGCATAATATTTGTGTATATCAAAAAAAAGCAGTACATTTGCAGCCTGAATTGTGCGCATACGCGCTAATGAGTGCGCTCGCATGTTATAAAACGTATGGGTGCGCGAGGTTCAAAACCGAATAAAAAACTAAAAATATACGTATATGAAATTTAATGTATCGAGTTCAAAACTCTTTTCTCAATTACAGGCAGTAAGCCGTGTGATTAACAACAAGAATGCGCTTCCTATCTTGGATGACGTGTTGTTTGATTTGGCAGGCAATGAGTTGAAGTTAACCGCTTCGGACGGCGAGACAACGATCCGCACGAGTATAGAGGTGGACGGCGTAGAGGGAACCGGCAAGGTCGCTTCGGCAGCTAAGTTGCTGTTGGAGACTCTGAAAGAGTTCAGTGAGCAGCCGCTGGCTTTCACTATCGATGAGGGCAATTTTGCGGTTAACATGGTTAGTCAGAACGGTACCTATTCGTTCGTAGGCGTGAACGGCAACGAGTATCCGGAAATGCCGAATACGGAGGATGGCGCACAGACGGTAGCATTACCGGCGAGCGTGCTGCAGAACGCGATTGAGAAGACCATTTTCTGTACGGCGGATGACGACCTGCGTCCTGTGATGAACGGTATTTTCTTTGATATCGCAGCGGACAAAGTGACGATGGTAGCGACGGATGCTCACCGTCTGGTTCGTTATACGAACACGAGTGTTCAGGCAGGTAGCGCAGCCAGCTTCATCCTACCGAAGAAACCGGCCGGTTTGCTGAAGAACCTGTTGGCGAAAGAGGATAGTGAAGTGAAGGTGACGTTTGGTCAGAAGAACGCCCGTTTTGAGTTCGGCAGCACGATCATCGTTTGCCGCCAGATCGAGGGCCGTTTCCCGAACTACAACGCTGTTATTCCTCAGGGCAACCAGAACATCGTTACAGTTGATCGTCAGACGATTATCAACGCCTGCAAGCGTGTAGCCGTATTCGCCAATAACGGTACCGCACAGCTCCGTCTGGCGCTGAGTGAGAACCAGATTAAGATTTCCGCCCAAGATATCGATTTCTCAACGAGCGCAGAAGAGACGATCACTTGCGAGTACGCAGGTACACCGATGGCCATCGGTTTCAAGGCACCGTTCCTTATTGATCTGCTAAGTTCGATTGAGAGCGCCGACGTACAGCTCAAGCTGGCTGACCCGGCTCGCGCAGGCCTCATTTTGCCGGCAGAGAACGAGGAGAACGAGGATGTATTGATGCTATTGATGCCAATGCTGCTGAACGACTAAGAAGCCCCCTCCCGACCTCCCCATGGAGGTGAGAAGAAAAGACAAAGTGTATGAATTACCGTAAATTAACGCAGCAGGAGATAGCGCAACTGAAAGAGCAAGGGTGTAAGGCTACCGATTGGAATGAGATTGAGGTAGCCGACGCTTTTGATGCCCGCTACGTGCGGCACACGAATTTCTCCGGTCACATCCGATTAGGAGTGTACAGCCGCGAGATCACATTGCCGGGCGGCATCAAAGTGCACACGGGAATCTACAACGCCATGTTGCACAACTGCGAGGTGGGCGACGAGTGCCACTTGTACAACATCCACAACTATATCGCCAACTACCATATCGGCAACAACACCTGCATCGAGAACGTCAACTCCATCTTTGTAGATGGGAAGACGTCTTTCGGTAATGGTGTTCGTGTGCCGGTAATGAACGAAGGCGGCGGTCGTGAGATCCCTATTTTCAATGAGTTGAGTGCCAGCCTGGCGTATATCCTGACGCTATATCGTCATCGTCCGAAGATGATTCATGAGTTAGAGCGTCAGATCGATGCGTACGCAGAGGCACATGCGTCCGACCATGGTTATATCGGTGATAATGTGCATATTCTGAACTGCGGAAGTATCAAGAACGTGTATATAGGGGACTATACGGAGTTGAAAGGTGTAAGCCGTCTGAAGAACGGTTCGATCAACTCTAACGCCGATGCGCCTGTTCGTTTGGGCAGCGGAGTCAAATGCCGCGATTTCATCATCGCTTCGGGAGTAGAGATCGGCGACTCGACGCTGGTGGACAAGTGCTTTGTAGGCCAAGGTTGCGTCTTCGACAAGCACTACTCGGCGGGTGAGAGTCTATTCTTCTCGAATTGCCAAGGCATGCACGGCGAGGCGTGTGCTATCTTCGCAGGTCCGTACACCGTGACCCACCACAAGAGCACGCTTCTGATCGCCGGTATGTTCTCATTCCTGAATGCCGGTTCGGGCTCGAACCAGTCGAACCACATGTACAAGCTTGGTCCTATCCACCAGGGCATCGCAGAACGCGGTTCGAAGACGACGAGCGACAGTTATTTGTTATGGCCGTCAAAGATCGGTGCGTTCAGTCTGGTAATGGGTCGTCACACCCACCATGCGGACACGTCTAATCTGCCGTTCTCGTACTTGATTGAGAACAACTCGGAGACGTATGTTGTACCGGGTGCTAACCTACGTACCGTAGGAACGATCCGTGACGCACAGAAATGGCCGAAACGTGACAACCGCAAAGATCCGCATAAGCTCGACCAGATCAATTTCAACCTGCTGAGTCCTTATACGGTCCAAAAAATGTGGCGTGGACGTGAGATCTTGAACGAGTTAGTGACGCTGAGCGGCGAGAACACGGAGTTCTACGGTTATAAGAACTGCAAAATCCGTAACAGTTCGCTCAAGCACGGCGTACAATTATACACGATCGGTATTCAGAAATTCCTCGGCAACAGTCTCATCAGTCGTCTGGAACAGCACGAATGGAAGAGTCTGGAAGAGATGCGTGCAGCGTTATGTCCGGACACGAAGAGCGGCTTGGGCGACTGGGTAGATATGGCGGGTTTGATTGCGCCGAAGAACGAAGTGACCGCTCTGCTGGATGATATCGAGCAAGGTAAGTTGAGTCTAGAGGACATCCAGAACCGTTTGGTTCAGATGCACGCTAACTACTACTCGTACGAGTGGACCTGGGCTTGCGATAAATTAGAGCAGGTATGGGGTTGCAAGGTCGAAGACGTGACGATTGAACAAGTGCGCCGGGCTGTAGAAGACTGGAAGAGCGCTGTTGTGGGTCTTGACAAGATGGTGTATAATGACGCGCGCAAGGAGTTCGATCTCAACAGCCAGACGGGCTTCGGTGTGGATGGCGACCGCGAACAGGCGGAAGCAGACTTCGAAGAGGTACGCGGCAGTTTTGAGTCCAACTCGTTCGTTAAAGCGGTACTTGAGCATATCGAGAAAAAGACTGCTTTAGGAAACAAGATATTAGAAAGACTGTCAGCCATCAGCTGCCGGTAATCCATTATGAGTGAAGCAAAGGTAACCATATTAGGCTGCGGAAG
>DEIW01000204.1:0-2194 GCA_002352705.1 Bacteroidales bacterium UBA2764
CACGCACTAATTTTGGGGAAAATGCCGCAAAGCGACGTTTGAAAGTCAGAAAGTCAGAAGATTTCTGAAGAGAGTTTGGAAAAACGATGCAAAGATACAAAAAAAATATGATATATGCAAATTTTTTGCATGTTTTTTGGATATATCAAAAAAAAGTTGTACCTTTGCAGGCGATTTACAGTAACACAACAAAAACAAATCTAATTAATTATGTCAAGCGTAAACAAAGTAATTTTGATTGGTAACGTAGGCGCAGATCCGGAAGTACGTTACCTGGACAGAGGCGTTGCAATTGCTACCTTTAATTTGGCTACAACGGAGCGCGGTTATATCATGCAGAACGGCACGCAGGTGCCCGACGTAACAGAATGGCATTCGATCGTATTATGGCGCAATCTGGCGGAGTGGGCTCAGCAGAACCTTCGCAAAAGTATGAAGATTTATGTAGAGGGCAAACTGAAAACCCGTACATGGGAGAAAGACGGACAGATCCGGCGGAAGACAGAAGTCATTGCGGAGAACGTACAGATTCTGTACCGTCCGGAGCAATACAAACGTAATGACGGCTTGAATCCGTCCGAGTCACAGAACGAAGCGTCTGAATCACTGAACGATGAGGCGCAAGCGACACAGGAAGTGCAGAGTCAGGGCGGTTTTTTCAGTAATATCTTCTGATGTCCGGTAAAGAACGATATATAGAATGGGTGGGGCAGCAGGAGTACGTGCCGGTTATGATGACCCCATGGTGGCTCGACGCTGTCTGTGCCGGCAAGGAATGGGATGTGCTGCTGGCGGAGAATGAGGAAGGGCAGATAGAGGGCGCAATGCCTTATCTGTTGCGCAAACGCGCCTGGTTCAAATATATCATTATGCCTCAACAGACGCAGATCGGAGGAATCTGGGTGACGGCTGAGACGACGGCAGACCGATGGAAGATAGCAGAAGTGTGCCGTCAGATCAAGGAGCAGTTGGACCGGATGGGTCTCGCCTATTACTACCAGCAATATTTACCGGGCAGTTTATGCGTAGATGCGATGCGCGGGTTGGGTTTCAAGACTTCCGAGCGGATAACCTATCGTGTAGAGGACCTGAGCGATCTGGATGCCCTGATTTCCTCATTCAGCAAGAACAAGCGCCGTCAGTTGCAGAAATCGCTCAGTCTGCATGCAGAGCGCGGGATGAATCCGGAAGATTTCTACCGTTTCCATGTACGTTGCCTTCATGCGCGTAAGCGCAAAATCAACTATACGCGCGAATTCCTTTTGGTATTGGAGCGTAAAGCCCGCCGTTTAGGTCAATGCGAGATATTGTCCGTCTGTAACGCAGACGGTCAGCCTTATGCGGCAGCATTTCTGGTTTGGGATACGCATAACATGTATTACCTCATCCCATGCTATGACCCGGCGTTCAGTGAGTCGGGCGCCAGTGCGCTGTTAGTGCTTGAGGCGATGAAGCTGGCACGTGAGAAACATGTGAATTTTGATTTCGAGGGTTCGATGGACCGCGGAACCGCCAAGCATTACAAGCAGTTCGGTTCTACTCCTGTTGTTTATTACAGTGTAGAGAAATACTACAAACCGGTATTCCGGTTGGCTATCTGGCTGCAGAAACTCCGGGAATGGAAATATAGATAATGTACAATTTGCAATGTACAAAAAGGTCCTGTGGCTGTTAATTGACTATTGTGAATTGTAAATTAAAAATATTATTCCTCACACCTTGGTATCCGTCCGAGAAAGACGCTATGTTGGGTCTCTTCGTGCAGAAGCACGTGGAGGCGGTTCGTGCGCAGGGATGCGAGGTGCGCGTCATCTTCTCGCAAACATGGCTTGACACATGGAGACAATGGCGGGCGTTACGACGTGAAGAATGGATGCCGGACATAGTGCAACTGAACGTCATTCAGAAGCAAGGTCTCCTCGCCCTCTGGCTCAAGAAGCGTTATGGTATTCCGTATGTCATTGTCGAGCATTGGAGCGGCTATCTGCCCGAGAACGGGCAATACATGCATCAGCCGGCTGTCAAAAGACGGTTTGCCAAACGCGTGGCGGAACAAGCCTCAGCGATTCTGCCGATAAGTAACGCCCTTGCGAAAGCGATGCAGGACTGCGGTATCCGCAACAAACGGTGGCTAAAGATATACAACGTGGTGGACGATTTCTTCTTTGAAGGAGTCGAAAGTCGAAAGTCGAAA
>DEIW01000204.1:2228-7912 GCA_002352705.1 Bacteroidales bacterium UBA2764
CGAAAGCAGAAAGTCGAAAGACCTTGCTGCATGTCTCTTGTTTCGACGAGAAAGCCAAGAATGTCAAAGGTCTGCTGTGGGCTGCCAAGATGCTGTCCGAAAAACGTCAGGACTGGCAGTTGGTCCTCGTTGGTACGGGCATAGACTACAAAGATGTTCGCGCGTACGCGGAAAGCCTCCGCTTCCCTGAAGGAATACTGCGCTGGACCGGCGAACTGACACCGCGGGAAGTGGCGGAAGAGATGTCTCACGCAGACGCCTTCGTGCTCAATTCCAATTACGAAAACGCACCTGTTGTATTATCAGAGAGTATGGCCTCAGGCATACCTGTCATTGCTACTCGCGCAGGAGGTATGCCGGAAATGATAGCAGACGAATGCGGAATCCTTGTCCCGCCTCGAAACGACCGAGCCTTAACAGAAGCAATGGAACACATGCTCGACCATCATAGTGAATACGACCGGGCTGCTATCCGTCAAACCGGAAAGAAATATTCGTACGAAGCGGTAGGAAAACAACTCAAAGAAATCTATGAAGAAGTCCATTAGCCATCTGCTCTTCACGCGGTTTAATATTCAATACGAGCCGGAAGATTCAATAGGCATCCGGCCCGAATGGCTGGAAGAACGGCTGCGTTTGTTTGAGGAATATACGCTGCCGTCCATCCGCAGCCAGAGTTGTCCTGATTTCACATGGATTATTCTTGGCGACAGCCGGACACCGGAAGAATACCGTAGGCGCATTGAGTTCTATTCCTCCCTCATGCCGCAGATCCGCGTGTATTGGACTTCCTATCAAAACGACGGGTACCATAGCCTGTACCGTCGGATAGGACGGGATTTCGGGGAAGGAAAAATCTTCATCTCAACCCGTCTGGATAGCGATGATGCGCTGCCGTCCGGATATGTGGCAGCAGTTCAGCAAATCGCGAAGGAAGGGGTGGAAGGAATAGTCAGTTTTCCTGTCGGCCGTCAGACATTTGTCCGCGAAGGCAAGTCGTATAAGATCCGTTACGTTCTAAACCACTCCACCAGCCGGATAGAGACCTCGGGGTTTGAGACGATCATGGTGTATGACCATACACAAGTGGATGTAAAGACTATGCATGTTTATGAGACAGAAGAGCCGATGTGGGAGGAAATCGTGCATGGAGGGAACATGCTGAATGACTATGTCCCGAAATACCACTATTATATCAACAGTCTGTCCGACGGGTGGGATCTGTTAAAACGCCGGGTACGTTTTCAGTTTAAGCGGTTGTCGCGGGTTTGCAAGGCTTTTTCGTAGTTCCGTATCATCGTCAGATACCAGATATACTGGGCGGCGCTTATGATTGCGCTGCCGATGGCATAGCCGATGACCGCTATCTCGAAACTGTTCAATGCAATACCTGTAGCAACGCCGATAACCCGGCTGAGTGCCAGAAGAATCTCAAAGAGCAATCCTGTTTTTTGCCGGAAGAAAATATCCACCAGGTAGCCCGTGGAGCCGCATAACACGGAGCAGGCAAGCCATGGCAGCATCCATCGGATATATTCTCCGGTCACGCGCCATTCGTCCCCCAGCAGCCATGCAGTCAGTGCCGGTAAGACTATCCATAGAAGTGCAAAAGCGGGTATGATAACTGCCAAGGTCCAGAGAGTGAACCGTTTGTAGAAAGGCGCGATGGATAAACCGGCATTCACACGTTCTGTGGTCTTTTGGTATAAGACCTGATAGAGCGCTCTGGAGACAGTACTGACCGGCACAAAAGCGAGCATCAGTGCCATTCCCCAAAATCCGATCAGTCGCGAGCCGAACAAAGGCGTGAGAACCAGAACCGGGAGTTGACCTACTATATTATTGAGCAACGCACGCGGAGTGGCATATTTTGGAAAATTGCTGTATTTTCGTGCAACGTCTTTGCAGGCATTCCAGTCCCCAACCAACAGTGATTTCAGAGATTTCTTCGCCGCTAATGAAAGCGAGATGCCTATCGCACAAAGCGGAGAGAGAACAGACGCCCAGATCAGTCCGCCGCCGAGTTTTAACAGTCCGAATCCTGTTTTGTATCCCGCGGAGAAGACCGATTGGCTTATCTGGTATCCCGAAATGCGGGTATAGGCTTTTTGCCGGATATACCAATAATTGAGGATGTTCCATAGACCCATTAGCATTACATACGCCGGCATTATCCAATAGTAGCGGGCCAGAGCGGGCGCGTTGAACAGCTGCGCTATTTTTCCGGAGAAAGGGATGGAGAGCACCAGAAGGGCAGTCGTTATCCCGACAGCCATGAGGCAGAGATGTACCAACGCTTGCGCATGTTTTTCCTCCTTTGGCAGCACGATGGCGTTGTACCATTCCTGCGTGGAGACGAGTACCAGAACCCCGCCGATGCTGATAAACAGGTTGAGCAAGCCGAATTGTTCCGGAGAATAGATACGCGTCAGAACGGGATAGACCAGCAGTCCCAACGCTTGTGCCACTATATTCGCAGAAATCAGTTTTCCGATATTTCTAACGGAAGGCGAACTCCAGATATGTGAAACAAAATGTTTCATAAGTGGCTGCAAAGGTACTGCTTTTTTTGTATTTATACAAATAAAAACAAAGATTTTTCTCCTGTTTGATGAAAAAAACACAAAAAAATTTGTGTATATGCAATTTTTGTTGTATCTTTGCAGTCGATTTTGATAATTACGACCTAAAAAACACGTGATATGCAAGTTAAGAAGTCAGAACAAGCCAGTCTGGAGAAAGACAAACTCGTCTATGTATTGATGGGTTTGGTTTTCGTACTCAGCCTCGTTTATGTAGCGCTTGAGTGGACGGAAAGAGAGGTTACCAAGTATGAGGTAACGGACACGGAGTTCCTCTTTGAGGAAGAAGTAGAGATTCAACAAACAAGCCAAGAGACTCCTCCTCCCCCTCCCCCTCCTGCAGTACAAGAGGTAGAGGTGCTGAATGTGGTAGAGGATAACGTGGAGACCGAGTCTATCGAGGTTAATACGGAGGATGACAAGGAGACCGAGGTCGTTATCGCCGCCCCTGTGGAGGCACCGGTAGAGGAAGAGGAAGAAGAAGTGGTATTCGTGGTAGTAGAGAAGATGCCGGAGTTCCCGGGTGGTCAGCAAGCCCTCTTCAAATACCTGAGTGAGAACGTCAAATATCCTGTTATTGCCCAAGAGAACGGTATTCAAGGTCGTGTTATCTGCCAGTTTGTGGTGAATAGAGACGGTTCGATTGTGGATGTAGAGGTTGTACGTTCCGGTGGTGATCCTTCGTTGGATAAAGAGGCAGTCCGCGTGATTAAGTCCATGCCGAAATGGAAAGCAGGACAGCAGCGTGGAAAACCCGTCCGCGTGAAGTACACGGTTCCGGTTAACTTCAAATTGCAATAACCGGCGCGTCGCCGGAGACGGATAGTCGTGCGGATAGATGGAATTAGCCTATAGAGATATAGCATATTGTAAGAATGTCGGTGCAAAGCGTGCCGACATTCTTCGTAAAGAGCTGGGTGTGAACACCGCGCTCGATATGATACGCCAATATCCGTACAAGTATATTGACCGCAGCAGGTTTTATCGAATAGCAGAGTTGGACGACGAGGATACGTATGTTCAGATTGTCGGCGAAGTGACTGAATGGCATACCATAGGTATCGGCAAGGCGCAGCGTCTCTCTGCTACTTTTTTTGACGGCACTCATCAGTGCGAATTAGTGTGGTTTAAGGGCGTGCAGTACGTCAAGTTGCAACGAGGAGTCAAGTATCTGCTTTTCGGAAAGCCCAGCCGGTTTAATCATATCTATAATTTTGTTCATCCGGAATTGACGCCATGGGACAAGGTGACTCCGGAGATGACGCAAGGGTTGGAGCCGTATTATAACACTACGGAGAAGATGAAGCGCGTCAATCTGAACTCAAAAGCGATGCGCACTATCATTGCAGACCTGATGCCGGATGTGAAGAAAGGTGTTCCGGATACGATAGGCGCGGATATCCTGCAACATTATCGGCTGATGTCACTGACCGAGGCGCTGGTGAATGTTCATTTCCCCAAAGATACTCTGTCCATGCAGAACGCCCGCGCACGGCTGAAATTTGAGGAGTTATTCTATATTCAACTGCAGATCCTGAGGCAGATGAAACGCCGGGAACAGAACCCCGGGTTCGCTATGCCGATGGTGGGTGCTCGTTTTCACGGGTTATACAAATCTCTGCCATTTGATTTGACCGGTGCACAGAAACGCGTTATCCGTGAGATACACGATGATCTCAAATCCGGCCGTCAGATGAACCGCTTGCTGCAAGGTGATGTGGGGTCGGGTAAAACCTTGGTAGCACTGCTATGCTGCCTTTTGGCGGTAGATAACGGTTATCAGGCGTGTATCATGGCTCCGACAGAAATATTAGCGACCCAACACTATGAGACCCTGAAGGCGTTTCTGGCGCCATTGGGCGATGCGGTGCACGTGGCATTGCTGACGGGATCGACCACGGTGAAGAACCGTGTGCCCATTCATAACGGGCTGCTGAACGGCACAATACATATACTTATAGGTACGCACGCGTTATTGGAGGATGCCGTACAATGGCAGAACTTAGGATTTGTGGTTATCGACGAGCAGCATCGTTTCGGTGTGGCGCAGCGCGCCAAACTATGGACGAAAAACCAGATACCGCCACATATTCTGGTGATGACTGCTACGCCTATTCCCCGTACGCTGGCAATGACGATGTATGGCGATCTGCATGTGTCGGTCATTGATGAGCTGCCGCCGGGTCGCAAACCTGTCCAAACGATACATTACTCTTTGCAAAAACGCGCGCAGGTATACTCGTTCATGCGCAAGCAAATAGAGGCCGGCAGGCAGATATATGTCGTATTCCCTCTCATCAAAGAGAATGAGAAAATGGATCTTCAGGACTTGCAAAACGGCTTTAATGAACTTTGCGAGGCTTTCCCGGAATACAAGATATCCATGGTTCACGGTCAGATGAAGGCTGCTGATAAGGAGTTGCAGATGAACCGTTTTTCTTCCGGTGAAACACAGATACTGGTTGCTACAACCGTTATTGAGGTAGGAGTAAACGTACCGAATGCCACGGTGATGATGATTCAGAACGCAGAACGTTTCGGTCTGAGCCAGCTTCATCAGCTCCGCGGACGCGTAGGGCGGGGCGGGGAACAGAGTTATTGTTTGTTACTCACGAATACGGAGATCAGTTCCGATACGCGCAAGAGGATGGATATCATGGTTGCTACCAACGACGGTTTCCGTATTGCTGAGGCTGATTTGCAGTTGCGGGGTCCCGGTGACATGCAAGGTACCTTACAATCCGGTACGCCCTTCGAGCTGCATATTGCTAATTTAGCAACCGATGGCCAGTTGCTAACACTTGCCCGTCAGGCGGCTTTGGAGATTCTGGATAAAGATCCTCTTCTCGAGGATGAGATGAACCGGATATATAAGCGGCAATTGGATATTTTGCGTGTTTCGCAGTCATATAATTGGGGAGAAATAAGTTAATTTGCCGTTTTTTTGCAAAAAAAGTGCAAAAATATTTGCGTATTTGAAAAAAAAGCAGTACTTTTGCACGCTTTTTTCACGAAAAGCGCGCCCAGGTGGCGGAATTGGTAGACGCGTTGGTCTCAAACACCAATGGGAAACCGTGCCGGTTCGATCCCGGCCCTGGGTAC
>DEIW01000056.1:0-5206 GCA_002352705.1 Bacteroidales bacterium UBA2764
TATCTGGCTGCCGAAGGGTACTGCCCTCCGACTCCGACTCGAGGATTTCCTCAAGAAGATCCAGAAGCGCTACGGCTATCAGCAGGTCATCACCCCGCATATCGGCTCCAAGCAGCTGTATATGACTTCCGGTCACTGGGACCACTACGGCAAGGACTCCTTCCAGCCGATCACTACGCCGGAGGAAGGCGAGGTCTATATGCTCAAGCCGATGAACTGTCCGCACCACTGCGCGATATACAAGAATAGCCCCAAGAGCTACAAGGATCTGCCTTTCCGCTGCGCGGAGTTCGGTACGGTCTATCGTTATGAGCAGTCGGGAGAGCTCCACGGCCTCACACGCGTGCGTTCATTTACTCAAGACGACGCGCATATCTTCTGCCGCCAGGACCAGGTGAAACAGGAGTTCATCCGCGTTATGGAGATTATCAATATTATCTTCAAAGCCCTCAATTTCGAGAACTACGAAGCCCAGATTTCTCTTCGTGACCCCAACAACCACGAGAAATACGTGGGTTCGGACGAGATCTGGGAGCACGCAGAGAACGCGATCCGTGAGGCTTGCAAGGAGATGAACCTCCCTGCGCGTGAAGAGACCGGAGAAGCGGCTTTCTACGGACCGAAACTCGACTTCATGGTCAAGGATGCACTCGGACGCCGCTGGCAGCTCGGTACGATTCAGGTGGACTACAACCTCCCCGAGCGTTTTGAACTGGAATATACCGGTGAGGACAACCAGAAACACCGTCCCGTCATGATTCACCGTGCCCCCTTCGGCTCCATGGAGCGTTTCGTAGCGGTATTGATTGAGCACACTGCCGGTAAGTTCCCGCTCTGGCTCACCCCGGACCAAGCGGTCGTACTGCCTATCTCCGAGAAATCGAATGAGTATGCCTGGAAAGTGAAGGAAATACTTGAGCAACAGGATGTTCGTGTCATCGTAGATGACCGCAATGAGAAACTCGGACGTAAGATACGCGACAACGAATTGAAACGTATACCGTACATGCTTATCGTCGGAGAGAAAGAGGCGGAGCAAGGTCTCGTTTCCGTGCGTCAGCAAGGCGCGGAAGAGAAAGGTTCTATGACGATTCAGGAGTTCGCGGACTTCATCAACGACACCGTCAAAAAACAAATGTCTGCATATTAAGCAGTAGATGTCTGCATATTAAGCATTAAGCAGTAGATGCCTGCATATTAATAGGAATAAGCGCTCATTCTCCGTATATTGAATGAGCGCTTATCTCTTGTATATTAACAAGCACTCATCCCCAGCATACTATGAGGGCTTGCACTTATAAAACCGAAGGATTACCGTAGTATCCCCGAAGGATTACCGTAGGATAAAAGGGAAAAATTGTATCTTTTGACCTTTATATGTATATATACTTAGTATATATACAGTTTTTATCGTCTGAACTCGGCTAAAACAATAGCGGTCGCGATAGAGACATTCAAACTCTCAGAGGTCTCGGCATCCTGGGGATAGCTCGGTATACGGATGGGGTGGGTGATGAGTTTCCGTACTTCAGGAGAAATACCGTTTCCTTCATTGCCCATTACAATAATTTCTTTCGTCTTGGAGCATTGCGGTCTTTTGTCTTTGACCACTTCATACATGTTCTTCCCGTCAAGCAGAGTCCCGTAAATAGGGGTCTTTAGTCCTGATTCCTGATTCTTGACTCTTTCCAGCCATTCGGGGAGATTGACATAGTGCACCCGCACTCTCGCTAAAGCTCCCATAGTAGCTTGCACTACCTTCGGATTATAGCAATCAGCGGTCTCTATGGAGCAGAAAATATCATGCACGCCGAACCAGTCACAGGTACGGATAATGGTACCTAAATTCCCCGGGTCTTGAATGCCGTCTAACGCCAGGACTATCTCTCCTTCTTTTGCCTCTTCGAGGGGATTATCGGTAAGAGTCCTTTTCTTAAATACCCCGATGACCCCTTGGGGCGTCCGTAATCCGCTCATCTGCTCAATCTCTTTGACGCTGGCGGTAAGTGAATCACTCTGTACACCGTATTCTGTACTCTGTACTCTATACACCAACTCAAATCCTTTGCACAGTTCTTCTACGCATTTACTGCCTTCAGCTACAAAAAGACCCGTCTCGTCACGGAATTTCTTCATCTGCAACGAACGGACAAATTTTATTTGCGCTTTGCTGATTTTCTCCATAATCTTCTAAAAATCGCTGCAAAAGTACTAAAAAATTTGCATATATGCAAAAAAAAGTGTAATTTTGTGCGCTATTTATGGTTCGAACGCTACGTACATATGGTGTGGGGCTCTTGGTCATCGCCTTTTGGCTCTTGACGGCTACCTCTTGCAATACTACCAAATACGTGCCACAGGGACAGTATCTTTTGGATAAGGCTTATGTCAAATGTACGGATGATAAGTCTGTTTCTACGTCGGATTTACGCAACTATCTGCGCCAAAAGCAGAATACGGAGATTCTGGGGTTCTGGAAACTCCAGCTCCATGTCTATAATACGGCGCCGAGAGATACTACAACGAAGTCGAACAAACGCCTTGCACGCAATGCCCACAAGATGGGGGAGGCGCCTGTGATTTACGACGAGGAGCAGACGCGGGCGAGTATGCAGCAAATCCGCCAGCAGATGAATAACATGGGCTATTTCCAGGCGGAGGTTGACACCCAGAAGGTCTATAAGAAACAAAAAGTGCGTCTGACTTATCTCGTGACCGCGCATCAGCCATATAAAATTCGTAATTATGAAGTGGACATCCCCTTCGATGATGTTCGTTCGATTGCCCAAAACAGATATTGCAAGGTGAAAGAGGGGGAGCAGTTCTCTACGGCGGACTTGGAGGCAGAAAGAACGCGTATCACTACTGCTATCCGGAACAGGGGCTATTTCTATTTCGAAAAATCCATGCTGGAGTTTACTGCCGATAGTTCCTTGAACAGCCATGAGGTGGATGTCCGTATCCATATGGCGGAATACGTGAATGAGTTGGACTCCGCGGCCTTGCAACGCCTCCAGACTCAATTTACCATACGCGATGTGAAATATACGATGGATCATCCGTTCCTTCGTACGCGCGCTCTCAAGCGGGCAAGCCGACTCAAACCAGGCACACGCTATGCGGAGTGGCGCGAGGAAAGGACATACGCTCGGATGAGCGCACTCGCACCTGTCAAGTATGTGGATATCGCTTTCACTCCTGTTGCGGGATCGGATACCCTCCTTGATTGTGAGATTACCGTGTCGCGAAGCAGGCTGAACTCCGTCTCGGCGGAACTGGAAGGGACGTACAGCGCCGGAGACTGGGGCATTGCGGCGGGATTGAATTATAGCAATAAGAATATCTTCCATGGTGCCGAAGTACTCACGCTGGCGGGGCGTGCTTCGTACGAATGGCGAGCGAACGGAGGTAGAGCTATTGAGGCGAAGGCGGAGGCGGGACTGCTCTTCCCCTCAAACGTAAAGGTCAATATCTCCTATAACTACCAGCAACGCCCGGACGAATATACGCGTACGATTGCCAATGCATCGCTCAAATATACGGTTCCCCGTAAACCGGGCAGCAGATGGACGCACCAATTCAATTTCGTGGATATCAACTATATTTATCTGCCCTGGGTATCTGAGCGTTTCAAAACCGATTTTATGGAAAAGTCATCGGTGCTCAAGGCTAGTTATGAAGACCAGTTTATTGTGGACTGGAGTTATACCTGTATGTACTCTACCTATAATCAGCAGCGCCCGAATAAATCTTATCTGCAATGGTCGCTGAGGCTTGAGACTGCCGGTAATGCGCTCTATGGCATCAGTTCCTTGTTCGGCTTCGCTAAAAATAACAATAATGCTTTCCTGCTTTGGAAGATTCCATTTGCTCAATATGCCAAGGCGGATTTTAATTTCACCTACAGGGGAGTTATTCAGCCTAAGCATCATCTCGTTACTCATGTCGCTTTAGGTGTCGCTATGCCGTATCTCAATGCGACCTCAGTGCCCTTTGTGAAACGCTACTTCGGGGGGGGCGCTAATGGTGTACGCGGATGGCAGGCTCGTACTTTGGGACCGGGAACTTTCCGTGGAGACGGTAGTGCGTTGGTGTACGACCTGCAGGCGGGGGATATACATCTGGAGGCGAACCTCGAATATCGCTACAAAGTATTACGTTTCTTGGAATTGGCGGCTTTTACCGACGCTGGAAATATATGGACGATTGACTCCTATCCTGTTCAGCCGGGAGGGGTATTCCTTTGGGATCAGTTCTACAAACAGATTGCATGGAGTTATGGAGTGGGAGTGCGTATTGACCTCTCTGTGCTGATTTTCCGTGTGGATTTCGGTGTGAAATTGTATGACCCGGGACGAATATCGGAAGGAAAACAATGGCGCATAGCTTCCAACGGCTTGGGATGGAAAGACGATATGACTTTCCATTTCGCCATAGGTTATCCTTTCTAATAACTGAACACTGACCACTGAATACTGACCATCGAATGCTGAAAACCCACATGATATCGGGGCTTCTGGAAGCCGGCTGTGATGAGGCGGGAAGAGGACCGCTCGCAGGAAGTGTGTTCGCCGCGGCGGTAATCTTAAATCCCGAAAGGATAAAAGAGGTACCGGAGTTTGCATGGCTCAATGATTCAAAGCAATTGACAGAGAAGCAACGGGAGGCTTTGAGACCGGTTATCGAGAAAGAGGCGCTGAGTTGGGCGGTGGTGGAGGTGACGCCCAAAGAGATTGACAAACGGAATATCTTGCAGTGTTCGATTATCGGCATGCAGAGAGCTTTGGATAAACTTGCCGTTCGTCCGCAACATATTCTGGTGGACGGTAACAAATGGAAACCGTATGTGCCGGCAGGAGAACTATTGGAAATTCCGGCAGACACGGTGGTACATGGAGATGCTACGTATATGTCCATTGCCGCGGCAAGCGTACTCGCTAAGACATATCGTGATGATTATATGATACGCTTGCATCAGGAATACCCTCAATACGGGTGGGATAAAAACAAAGGGTACCCTACGCCCGAACATTATGCGGCGCTCCGTATGTACGGACCTACGCCATACCATAGGATGACATTTAATCTGAAGATTGAAAATTCGAACCCAACAAAATAAATAACTAAAATTTAAACATTATGATTTTTATTTCTCGAAGCACGCAGACTCAGGACGGCCAGGCTCGTCCGCGTCGCAGGATCGGCT
>DEIW01000056.1:5236-19143 GCA_002352705.1 Bacteroidales bacterium UBA2764
CTTATTTTCTTCGCTGTATATTTCATTTGCAGCGCTATCTTAGGTTGGCTCATGGGAGACATGCTTTCTTCTTCCTCCGTGACGGTGCAGGATAAAACCATATATCGCCTGCAAATGAAAGGGGTTTTGGTGGAGCAGGGACAGGACGAAAATCCATTCGTTTCTCTCATGGGGTCTGTTCCTTATAGTAATTATGCGCAGCAGGAGACGGTAGGTTTGGATCACATCCTCAGTAATATTCGTTTGGCTAAGAACGACGACAAGATTCTCGGTATCTGGCTCGACGGCGCAGAGTTAGCCATGGCACCGGCAAGTGCCAAAGCCATCCGAGACGCACTGCTCGATTTTAAGACGAGCGGCAAATGGATTATTGCATCCGCTAAGAATTTCGGAGAAGGAAACTACTACGTAGCTTCTGTAGCGGACCGTATATGTCTGGATCCTACGGGTTCTGTTGCATGGCACGGACTCGTGGCGCAGAAAATGTACTACACCCGTCTTATGGAGAAAATCGGAGTGAAGATGAATATACTCAAGGTCGGTACTTTCAAATCGGCTGTGGAACCGTATTTCCGTACCTCTATGTCGGAGGCGGATAAGATGCAAACGAAGCAGTACCTCGATGGCATCTGGAGTGAGTTTAAAACGGCGGTTGGGGCTTCCCGTCATCTGACGGTTGAGCAATTGGACGAACTGGCTGACCGTGTGATGGGATTACAGCCCGCCGAGGAGAGCCTCAAGGCAGGTTTGGTAGATACCATCGTCTATATGCAGGATATGGATTCCTTGTTGCGTGTTTATGCCGGCACGGAGGATTATAACCTGCTGACTACCGGTAAAATGGCGCAAGTGAAGCGTCCTGAGAGCAAAGCTAAAGATAAAGTAGCGGTTCTCTACTTGGAGGGTGGCATTACGGATGACGAAGGAGATGGTATCGTAGGCAAAAAAGTGGTGAAGACACTCAAGAAAATCCGTAAGAATAAAGACATCAAAGCACTTGTCCTTCGTGTCAATAGCCCCGGTGGTTCTGCTGACGCCAGTGAGCAGATTTGGCATGCTGTCCAGAATATCAAGGAGGACAGTATTCCTGTAGTCGTTTCGATGGGTGACTACGCTGCATCGGGTGGTTATTATATCTCCTGTGGTGCTGATTATATCTATGCGGAGCCTACTACGATTACCGGCTCGATAGGTATCTTTGGTACCATTCCTGATGTGTCCAAACTGCGTGACAAGGTAGGTATTGACATCGACGGTGTGGCTACCAACAAACACTCGGATATGGACTTAATGGTATTCAAGGGCATGACCTCGGAGGAGGAGGCAATCATGCAATCAATGATTGAACGCGGTTACGATCTCTTCACTCGTCGTTGCGCGGAAGGACGTCATGTGGAACAGGATTATATCAAATCAATTGCTGAAGGACGGGTTTGGTTAGGTTCAAAAGGTAAAGAGATAGGTATCGTAGATGAAATGGGTAATCTGGATGATGCGGTCTCGAAAGCTGTTGAACTGGCTGGTTTGGAGAACTACAAACTGGTGTATTATCCCGAAATCAAAGATCCGTATGAGGAACTCCTCAAGATGTTGGATAATACTACCGAAGAGGAGAAGCTGGTCATGAAGGTGCGTACCTTCTGCTCCAAACCGCGCATTATGGCGCTTATGCCCGAAGTAACTATCCGATAAACGATCATAATCATCAATCATCAATCATCAATTCGATGTTAAAAAACATCGTCTATATACCGCTTAGTTGGCTCTACGCATTAGGAGTGGCTATCCGTCATTTCCTGTATGATAAACATCTGCTGTTGTCTTTCTCGGTAGATGTACCTACTATATGCGTAGGCAACTTGGCGGTAGGGGGAACCGGCAAAACACCGATGGTGGAATACATAGTACGTCTTTTGCTGGCGAACGGTTACCACCCTGCTGTTCTCTCACGTGGCTACAAGCGCGCTACAAAAGGATTTATCCTGGCGGATGAACAGTCCTCGGTTGCTACAATAGGAGACGAGGCAATGCAGATTCACCGCGCCTTCCCGGACGTGCCGGTTGCTGTCTGCGAGCAGCGTGTAAGAGGAATCCGGCAACTTCAGCGCCACATAGAACAGTTGGATGTGGTGATATTGGATGATGCAATGCAGCATCGTACCCTGCGGTGCGGCTACACCATTCTATTGACTCCGTACGACAGACTGTATATTGATGATCATATGTTGCCGTGGGGAAGGTTGAGAGATATACCTTCACGGGCACTCAAGGCGGATGATATTGTGGTTACCAAATGTCCGGATAACATTCGGCCGATAGACATGCGGGTGATAGATAACCGACTGCATCTGCCTACGTATCAGCGTTTGCATTTTGCAGGCATCGAATATGACGCTATTTCTCATACCGGCAATCCTCTCGTGGTATGCGGAATAGCCCAACCCCAATACCTGATGGAGCATGTCCGGGCTTTGTACACTCATGCGGATATGATGGCTTACCCGGATCACCATGCTTTTGGCCGGACAGATATAAAAGAGATACTTCTCCGGGCGCAGCATTATGACTTCGTCCTTACTACGGAGAAAGATGCACAACGTCTCCGACTGACATCCCTTGAGGAGAAACTGGCAGAGCAAGGGAAAGCACTTGTAGTCCTGCCTATCCGTATGCATTTCTTTACTCCCAAAGAGGCTTTTGACAGGCATATCCTCAATTACGTACACGAAAATTACCGAAAATAATATGCATTTCCTTCAACTTATCCGGCGTTTCGTTCCTCCTTACAAAGGGCAGATGGCATTGAATATCCTCTTCAACTTGCTCTCTACTGTATTGTCGCTATTCTCTTTTGCGGCGATTATTCCGGTGCTGCGTATCCTTTTCGGGCTCAGTACCTCGGAAACGACCCCGGTAGATATGAATACTGTGTCAGGACTGCAGGAAACCATCGCCGCACTCAGAACCAACTTATATTGCTTGCTCAATGAGCAAATAGCCCTCCGCGGAGCAGGATTTGTACTTTTGCTCCTGGGATTGTTTCTGGTCTTCATGACGGGACTCAAGTGTCTGTCTGCATGGCTGGCAAATTATTATATGGTACCTATCCGTACCGGAGTTCTGAGGGATTTGCGACAACAACTGTATGATAAAGTGCTGTCTTTGCCGATGGGATACTTCACAGAAGCACGTCGCGGAGACGTCATCTCCCGTATGACGAACGATGTGGGGGAGGTGGAAGGGTCCATCATGTCGGCATTGGATATCCTCTTCAAGGATCCGGTAATGATTATGATTTATCTGATTACTTTGTTGGTCATCTCTTGGCAGCTCACGCTCTTTGTGCTCCTGTTAATGCCTGTAGCGGTATTCTTGATAGGCCGAATAGGACGCTCGCTGAAAAGGGCTTCTACACGCGGGCAAGAGCAGAATGCAGAGATCCTTTCATCCATAGACGAGACACTTTTGGGGCTGCGTGTGGTGAAGGGATTCAATGCACAGGATAAATTACGGGTACGGTTCCAAAATCTGATTAACGCCACGCGTGCTACTTTCAATCGTATCAACCGGCGCTATTATCTGGCTCATCCGCTTTCGGAATTCCTTGGTACAGCTCTTATCGCTATTATTCTTTGGTTTGGCGGACTTTTGATTCTGAGTGACCATGCTACGATTGATGCGGCTACCTTTATCTATTATCTGGTGATATTCTATTCGATTATTAATCCGGCGAAAGATTTAAGCAAAGCTTCTTATGGCATCCGTAGAGGTATGGCTTCTTTGGAACGTATCGATGCCGTGCTGAAGANNTGAAGACCCGATCGAATATCCTGGAGCCCGCTAATCCCAAGCCTGTGGTGTTCCATGACTCCATAGCGTTCCATCATGTGCATTTCTCGTATCAGCCGGACAGGGAGGTATTGACAGATATTGAACTGGTGGTGCCTAAGGGAAAGACAGTGGCTTTGGTTGGTCAGTCTGGTAGCGGCAAGACAACCCTCACGGATCTGGTGCCCCGTTTCTATGACCCGGATTCCGGTACTATCACGATTGACAACACGGATATTCGTCAGCATACCACGCATGATATCCGCGCATTAATGGGTATTGTATGTCAGGAACCGATCTTATTCAATGATACGGTCTATAACAACATCACTTTCGGCGTGGATACGACGCAGCCTGCGCCAGACGGCATGTCATGGCAACAGGCGGTAGAACAGGCTGCGCGGATTGCTAACGCCCATGAGTTCATTGCTCAGATGCCGGAAGGGTATAATACCGTCATCGGCGACCGCGGAAGCCGTCTCTCGGGAGGTCAGCGCCAGCGACTGAGTATAGCGAGGGCGATTCTTAAAAATCCTCCAATCCTGATTCTTGACGAGGCTACCTCTGCGCTTGACTCAGAGTCTGAACGATTAGTACAGGAAGCATTGGAACACCTGATGAAAGAACGTACCACACTGGTTGTTGCCCACCGTCTTTCTACTATCCGTCATGCCGATTTGATCTGTGTCATGCATGAGGGACGCATCGTAGAGCGTGGCACGCATGAAGACCTCTACGCCCTCGGAGGCTACTATACCAAACTGGTGGATATGCAGCAATAAATGTCAAATATCAAATATCAAATATCAAATAAACGTGTGCTGCTGGGTATGTCCGGCGGTATAGACTCTACTGTCAGTGCTATGCTTCTTTTGGAGCAGGGCTACGAAGTGGTAGGGGTTACTTTCCGCACGTATGATAGTATGAAAGACTCCTGCATCGCCAAAGAGAAGGGATGCTGTACTATTGATTCTATTATGGAGGCAAAGCGGAACGCTGAACGTATGGGGTTTGAGCATCATATCGTCGATTTCCGCGAGACCTTCAGACGCTGCGTTATTCAGAACTTCATTGACGAGTATATGTCCGGACGGACGCCCAACCCCTGTGTGTTATGTAACAGCCATATCAAATGGGGAGAACTGGCGCGTGTGGCTGATGAGTTCGGGTGTGAGTATATTGCAACAGGTCATTATGCACGTATCCGTGAGAAAAACGGTCATGTCTATTTGGCTGCAGCGGCGGACACACGCAAGGACCAGACTTATTTCCTTTGGATGCTGACCGAAGAGCAATTAAGACGGACGATATTTCCTCTTGGCGATTATACTAAGGATGAAGTGCGCGAGATAGCCCGTCAGCATGGGTATGTCAAACTGGCTCAAAAGAAAGAGAGCCAGGAGATTTGTTTTATCCCGAATGATGACTACCGTGCTTTCCTGCGTACCAATGTGCCGGATTATGACGAACGGGTACATGCCGGCAATTATGTGGATAGGGAAGGCCGTGTCTTGGGGCAGCATCTCGGATTTGTCAATTATACTATCGGGCAGCGAAAGGGGCTTGGAATAGCCCTTGGTCACCCGGCTTACGTCACGCATATAGACGCAGAGCGCAATGAAGTGACCCTGGGGAACAACGAAGATCTTTTGGCTACGGAGTTAACTTTCCGTTCCCTTCGCGCATTGCATATTCCTGAGGAGTCCTCTCCGCTAACCGCCAAAGTGCGTTACCGTTCTACTCCTGTGGAAGCCGTCATACAAACAAATAATCGTATGGGCGGATGCGAGAAAAGAAATACCCCTCCTTTGGAGGGAGGGGCAGGAGGAGAGCTGCTGTCCTTGTCTTTCAGCGAGCCCGTTTGGGGCATTACTCCCGGACAATCCGTTGTCCTGTATCAGAACGATTTGGTCGTCGGCGGAGGAATAATACTCTGATGGCTGATTACTGATTTCTGACAGCTGAGTCCTAATCTTACTTCTTGAAATAACGGTTGTAGAGGCCTTCAAAACCTTTGCCGTGACGTGCTTCGTCCCGTGCCATCTCATGTACGGCATCGTGAATCGGATCGAGATTCAACTCTTTTGCACGTTTGGCGATATTCAGTTTGTCTTCGCAAGCTCCGGCTTCTGCCATCATACGTTTCTCAAGGTTGGTCT
Source organism: Bacteroidales bacterium UBA2764 (assembly GCA_002352705.1). Taxonomy (GTDB): domain Bacteria; phylum Bacteroidota; class Bacteroidia; order Bacteroidales; family Paludibacteraceae; genus Colicola. The sequence continues at coordinate 11,224 of DEIW01000056.1, forward strand.
TGGTGTCCCAAACAACCTCACCGAGCAACTCGGCGAACAGCGACGCATGATCTGCTTCTTCATAAGCATATTTACGGAAGGCAGCAGCAATCTCAGGATAACCTTCACGGTCAGCTTGACGAGCCATAGCCAGGTATTGACCTACCTCGGTGCATTCTCCCATAAAGTGAGCACGCAGACCATCGTGGATAATAGAATCCTCTACATCTTTAGCTACGCCTACCACATGCTCGCAGGCGAAGTTCAACTTATCGTCAGAAGCTATTTTCCACTCTACGATTTGTTTGCATTGCGGGCAACGCTCAGGTGCCTCAGTCCCTTCGTGTACATAACCACAGATAGGGCAAATGAATTTTTTTGTCATAGTGATAAATGTTTATTGGTTAATTTCGATTGCAAAGATAATGCTTTTTTTTGATATGTGCAAAGATTTCGGCAAAATAATTTTTATTCAACTCTGTTTCCCATTAAGTCGTATGTTTTCCCGTCGCGGATGATTAGGATGTTTCCGTTTCGTAAAACCTTGGTATTTCGTGTTTCAGCCGGTGTCTGTTCCGTTCCCCATGTGAGGGGTTTTGTGCCTTCGCCCCATTTCTTCTTTAACCATGCGATACGCCAGTTGTAATTACCGATAAACTCATTCAATTTGGCGTTCATGTCGCTGTTGTTCCGGTAGTTTTGGGTGCCGTCCCATACCTGTGCGTCTTTTTGGGCTGCTTGCGTGATGAGATTGGCGAAGGTGCTAATCCCTTGCTGTACGGATTCGTGTCCGGTGTGAAGATATATCCACCATTGTTCTTTTACCGCTTTTTGGAATACCGGCCATGACGCCAATTGCCCAATCCAGTATTGTGGCCATGTAGGACCATCGTATATCCATCTCTCCTGATGGCGGTCGTAGGCGTTGCCGAAGTCCCATACGGGCCCGAATTTCCATTTGTCAACAATACCCAGACTGTCTCTGTCTTTATAGAGCATACAACTGCCATGGTAGCTCTCGCAATCTTCCATAATCTCCTGTACGAGATAGAACTTGGCAGCCTCCTCTATATCCAGTATCTGCTCCAGATGGGTGGAGCTTTTTTCGTACAAGGCGGTGTTGAGGGTATTCATCTGTCCCTCTATATACTGCCGCTGGGCGGTAGAGAGTATTTCCGGCTCGCGGAGGGACACCATAACGTGCTGGCCGTTCCCTTCCTGAAACTCAATATTGCCTTCTGACCAATAGTTGTCAATCTCTACCAGCCAGCCTCCTGTAATAGAGTCGGGGTGGGTGGTGTTATCGGGCAACTCCTGGATATTCACGCGCTTGCTTCCTACGCGCACGTGTTCCGTAAGAAAATATAGACCTTGGTATTGGCCGTTCAGAATCAGTTCCACAGGAACCACCCGTGGTGTCCAACGCAGCCCGACAGCGCGGCTGATCATGTATCCTACCGGGTTCCTCAAAAAGCCTAACCTGTCATCCGCTCCTGCCATAAGGCACCAGTGCTTGTTAGCAGGCATGCCTAATACAGCTTGCTTGATGTCCAGTTTGATTTTATAGGGCTTTTTGGCAAAATCCTTCCAGGTATAGTTGCCTCGTCCTTTCAGCTGGGCGGTAACCGGAGTACCGGCTGTACCCAATGCCTCGTAGCCGGTATTGAGCGGGTCAAAATAAACGGTTCCGGGTACGTAGTTCTCTTTGTCCGTAATAGCTTGTCCGCTATTCGTATTGACATAGATGACGGGGAGGGTGCCTGTCGGAGAGACCGCCTGCACGCTGTCTGCCATTAGGAGGAGACACCCGACAAAGAGAACAAAGGTGCTATTTCTGAATCTGTTGCTCATTTCTTATTTTCATTAAGTCATCTGCTCTGCGCAGCGCAAAGTGAATATTCGCGCAAATATTATGAGGATCCATCTGCTGCTCGATACCGCCTGTCATTAACTGCTTATGCACATGGTCGTTCACGCCGGAAAGGATAATGGTGACTCCTTCTTTATGGGAACGCTGGATAAGCATGGATAGGTTGTGCATCGCCGTGGAATCGACAAAAGGAACCTTACGCATGCGGATGATACGGATCGGGTATTTCTCTCCGGGCACATGCGTCATGATGTCGTCAAACTTATTTGCGATACCGAAGAAATACGGACCGTCTATCTCATACACCTCGACACCCTCAGGAATCGTCAGGTGCTCTAAGTTCGATTGTACATCCGTATCTTCGTTCGGGTCTATCTCGTTATGGAAAGTACGGATTTGCGTCTCTTCACTGGTACGCATGAGGAAGAGTACGAGTGCTAACAGAATACCTACCTCGATAGCTACCGTCAAATCGAAAATGACCGTGAGGAAGAAGGTGATAAGCAGTACCCATAAGTCGCGGTTCGGGTGTTTGATGAGTCCGACGATTGTTTTCCATCCGGACATGGAGTAGGCTACCATAATCAACACCGCCGCCAGACACGACATAGGAATCATGCCTACGAGGTGCCCCAAGAAAAGGAGTACGCCCATCAGGACGAAGGCATGGATGATACCCGCTATCGGCGAACGCCCTCCGTTGTTGATATTGGTCATTGTTCGCGCGATAGCCCCCGTAGCAGGAATACCGCCGAAGAAAGGTACCACCACATTAGCTATTCCTTGCGCTATCAGCTCCGTGTTCGAGTTATGCTTGTCTCCTATCACGCCATCCGCTACCATAGCCGAGAGCAGACTCTCGATAGCACCTAACATGGCGATGGTGAATGCAGAAGGGAAGAGTTTTTGTACAAGGGTGAAGAACGACTCGCCTTCTCCCAACTCCATAGAGGGTACATGTGGCGCAGGAATACCATGCGGCAATTCGTATAAGTCGCTGATGGTCTGGATACCGGCGATACCCCATGAGGCGGGCGCAAACATCTTCAGAAGCCATACCGCCAACGTGGCAAAGACAATAGCAGCCAGACTGCCCGGTATCTTTTTGGTCAGTTTGGGCATCAGGATACAGAGCGCCAGAGAAAAGACACCGATTCCTAAAGTCCACCAGTGGATACGGAAATGCTGACCGTAGTATATCCATTTGTCGATGAAGTTCGCCGGAATATCCGTCAGACCCATTCCGAAGAAATCATTCATCTGGGTGGAGAAGATGGTGACCGCGATGCCGGCAGTGAACCCTACGATAACGGGATAGGGGACGAACTTGATCACATTTCCCATATGCGCGAATCCCATCAGTATCAGTAATATACCCGCCATCACCGTAGCTATGGTCAGTCCCGCCAAACCGTATTGCTGGATAATGCCATAGATAATGACGATGAACGCCCCGGTGGGACCTCCTATCTGTACTTTACTGCCTCCGAATAGAGAAATAAGCAGACCGGCGATGATTGCCGTTACCAAACCTTCCGTAGGACCGACGCCCGATGAGATACCAAAGGCGATGGCTAAGGGAATAGCTACAATACCTACAATAACACCGGCTAAGGCATCTTGCCTCAGTTGTGCGCGCGAGTAAGTTTTGAGTGTCTGAAATAGCTTAGGTGAAAAAACGTCTTTTATTGAATATTGCATATGATTGTTAATTCCGGTGCAAAGGTACNNNNAGGTACAACATTTTTTTGACATATGCAAAAATTTAATGCATTTTATTTGTGTAATTGCAAAAAAATCATTACCTTTGCAGCCGATTATGACAAACGACGAGATAGAGGCACGTGCTCAACGTGCTGTGGAATTATTCAAGCAAGGCTTTAACTGCTCTCAGGCGGTGTTTGTTTCCTGTGCAGATATATACGGTATCCAGGATGAGCAACTGGCTCTCCGTCTCTCTGCTTCTTTCGGCGGAGGGATGGGGCGGATGCGTCTTGTATGCGGTGCCGCTTCTGGGATGTTTATGTTAGCCGGACTGCAGAACGGCAGCTATACGCCCCATGACAACGAGGGTAAGATGGCGAATTATGCGTTGGTGCAGCAATTGGCAGGTGAGTACAAAGGCAAGTACGGCTCTCTGATATGCGCGGAGTTGTTAGGCTTGGCGCCTCGCCCCGAGGAACCCAGACCCGCGGAGAGGACTGCGCAGTACTATGAGAAACGCCCCTGTGCGGAAATGATTGCCGAGGCGGTGAGGATATATCTGAGGAAGATAAATCAATAGGACAGAAGACAAAGAAATATGGTAGTACAATCTCTCTTGGAGTTGATCGGCGGGACGCCGATGTTGGAGATACAGCCGGGACTGTTTCTCAAGATGGAGCGCTTTAATCCCGGCGGCAGTGTGAAAGACCGTGCGGCTCTGGCTATGATAGAAGATGCTGAGCGCAAGGGCGTCCTGCAGCCCGGCGCTACAATCATCGAGCCTACCAGCGGAAATACAGGCGTGGGACTGGCATGGATAGGAAGACTCAAAGGTTATCATGTGATACTGACGATGCCGGAGACAATGTCTGTGGAGCGCCGGAATCTCCTTGCCGCCTATGGCGCTGAACTGGTGCTTACTCCCGGGGCGGAAGGAATGAAAGGAGCTATCTCCAAAGCGGAACAGCTACATAAAGAGCTGCCGGGAAGCGTTATCTTGGGCCAGTTCGTGAATCCGGCAAACCCTGCCATTCATTACGCTACTACAGGTCAGGAAATATGGGAAGACACGAACGGACAGGTAGATGTCTTCATCGCCGGAGTAGGCACCGGAGGCACGATAAGCGGAGTAGGGCGCGCATTAAAGGAGAAGAACATGCAGGTAGAGATTATCGCGGTAGAGCCCGCCTCTTCCCCTGTGTTGTCCGGCGGTCAGCCCGGTCCTCACAAGATACAGGGCATCGGCGCAGGCTTTCTGCCCGAGACGTATCACTCCCGGTTCGTGGACCGCGTGATGACAGTGACGAACGAAGATGCGTCCGACTCTGCCCGCACGCTTGCCAAAGAGCATGGCTTGCTGGTAGGTATATCCGCCGGGGCGGCTTATGCGGCGGCTCTCCAACTGCTTGCCCTGCCGGAATATCAGGGCAAGAATATTGTGGTTCTTTTGCCCGATACCGGCGAACGGTATCTGAGTGTGTTGTAGCTTATCAATCATAAATCATAAATCATAAATGGTAGACATACCATCTATAAAACAATTAAAGCAGTTAGTGGCTCATCTTCAGGGGCTCGTCTTTCCGGACTACTATCCACCGGTAGCCATGCCGGAGGATCTGGTGCTGCCGGACGCATTCGCGGAGCGTATCCCTGAGATATCGCGTTTGATACAAACCGATGTGGACGCCGTTCTGCATAACGACCCTGCCGTGACAGACCGCGGCGAGGTGATTCTCAGTTATCCGCTTACTTTTGCGATGGTGCATTATCGCGCCGCTCATGCGCTGTATGAGCTCGGCGTGCCTCGTATACCCCGTATGCTGACGGAACTGGCGCACAGCCGCACCGGCATTGATATCCACCCTGCGGCGCAGATAGGAGACCATTTCTGTATCGACCATGGAACAGGAGTCGTCATCGGAGAGACAGCGATTATCGGTTCCCATGTAGTGCTCTACCAGGGAGTGACTCTGGGAGCCAAGAATTTCGAATACGACCCGCAAGGGCGTCCGATAGACATTCCCCGCCACCCGATACTGGAGGATTATGTAACGGTTTATTCCAACTCTTCCATTCTCGGCCGTGTGACCATAGGACATCATACCGTCATTGGCGGTAACGTATGGCTCACGGAAGATGTGCCGGCTAATTCGATTGTCTTACAAAGCACTCCTGAGATAAGAATAAAGACAAAATGACCATATGACTAAATAAATGGTACATGGTAAATGACCAAATGGTAAATTATGAATAGATATTTCTTGGCAATCATCGGCGGCGGCCCTGCAGGCTATACCGCAGCAGAAAAGGCTTCAAAAGCCGGAAAAGATGTAGTTCTCTTTGAGCAAAACGCCGTTGGTGGGACGTGCCTGAATGTAGGATGTATTCCTACCAAGTCGCTTCTCTACGGTGCGAAACAGTACTATAACGCCACGCATGCGCAGAAATACGGTGTGACGGCGGAGAACGTGGCTTTTGACTATGCGGCGATGCAGAAACGCAAGACCATCGTGGTTCGCAAACTCGTGGCGGGTATCAAGCAGCGCCTCAATAACGGGCACTGCACGGTCGTTAACGGCTTTGCCAAAATCCTTGAGAGTATCCGCCAAGTTTGGCGGATTGAATGCAACGGCGAGACCTACGAAGCGGAGAACCTCATGATCTGTACGGGTTCAACCAATTTCGTGCCGCCTATTCCCGGTATAAAGGACAATCCTGCTGTATGGGATAGTACCGACGCACTGGCGGCTACCGAACTGCCCGAATCCATCATCATCGTCGGCGGCGGCGTCATCGGCATGGAGTTCGCTACGCTCTATCATGAACTCGGTGTGCCGGTAACGGTTATCGAAGCCATGCCGACTATCCTGCCCAACCTCGATCCCGAAGTGGTACAAATCCTCCTCGATAAATACCGCAAAGCCGGCATCAATATCCTCACGTCCACCAAGGTGGAGTCCATCGACGGCAACAGCGTTAAACTTTCCGCTCCGGAACTTCTCTCAACGCTCGACTCTCAACCCTCAACTCTGTCTGCGGAGCGGATTCTCGTCTCCGTCGGTCGCCGTGCTAACCTGCAAGGGTTGGAGGCTCTGACGGACCTTGAACTCAACCGCGGGGCGATTGTCATAGATGAGTTCTGCAAGACCAATCTGCCGAATGTTTATGCCTGCGGAGACGTGACGGGCAAAATCATGCTGGCGCATGTTGCCTCCCGTCAAGCCGAAGTGGCGGTGGCTCAATTGCTAAATGACTCAGCAAATGACCAAAGGGTCAATTATCTGGCTATACCGTCAGTCGTCTATACCAACCCCGAGATTGCCTCGGTCGGCATTACGGAAACCCAAGCCGCAGAGATGTCGATACCTGTAGAGGTGCATCAACTGCCGATGACTTTCTCCGGTCGTTTCATGGCGGAGAATGAGGGCGAGACAGGGTTGTGCAAGATGGTGGTGGATGCCAAGAACCATTCTGTCCTCGGCGTGCATTGTATCGGAAACCCGTGTTCGGAGTTTATCGCTGCGGCTTCTTTTGCCGTGCGGATGGGGTATACTACGGCAGAGTTCCGTCAAGTGGTCTTCCCGCATCCTACGGTCAGTGAGATACTGCACGAGGTGCTGTGAATTCTTATGCTCGGAATGGATTCCCTTCGTACATATTGGTCTTCCATGTCATCAGAAGAACGGGCAAACACCCAGACTCATCTGGTGCCGCTGGCAGGAACGCTTGCGCTCATCGCGCCCCTTCTGCATCGGGCAGTCACGTATGGCGACCACCCCTCTGCGTTGGTTGTGGTGTCCGTGGCTCTCTTTCTGGTAGGCATGATTCTGATGTTTGCTTCTTCTACGCTTTACCACGCGGCGCTGGATCCTGTGTATAAAGCCCGGCTGCGTGTCTTTGACCATGTGTCTATCTACGCGATGATAGCGGGCTCGTACTCACTGGTGTGTCTGGCGGTAGTCGGCGGATGGTTGGGATGGACGCTGTTTGTCTTTCTATGGAGTTGTGTGATTGCCGGAATGATAGGAAAGATAGTGGCTTTGGGGCGTTATCCGCGTCTGTCGCTGGTGCTCTATCTGATGATGGGGTGGGTGGCGCTGCTGATTATCGTACCGATGTGGCGTAACATGCAGCATGCCGCTTTCCTGTGGATAGTGGCGGAAGGCTTGTTCTATACGGCGGGCTCGTATTTCTTTCACAAGGACGAGCAGCACAAGTATTTTCATGCTGTATGGCATGTTTTCATTGTCCTCGGTGCCGCCTCCCATACCATAGCCACATGGCTTATCCTCTCTTAACGCCAGCGTTCTTTCTCGGGTGATTCTCGGTCCAATGTCGGTCCAATGTCGATGCATTGTCGGTCCATT
>DEIW01000056.1:19160-20153 GCA_002352705.1 Bacteroidales bacterium UBA2764
CCGATACATGAACCCTTTTTTTGGCCTTTTTTGCTTTCCTGCTTTCTACTATCCCATCATTTCAACATTTTGCGGAAAAGTATCAGAAAATGCTCTTTCCTCTTGCGTATATCATTTTTTTTTTGTAATTTTGCATGCAAAATTGATATAGAGACTAAAGATGTATCCGAAAATTGACAATCGTCCGTGGCGGGTGGTGCATAGCGAGAATATACTGCGGCTGGGTCCGTGGCTGTCTGTGCGTCAGGAATGTGTGGAGATGCCTAACGGTACACAGATACCGACGTGGTATATATTGGAGTTCCCCGACTGGATTAATGTGATTGCTATTACCAAGGACGGCAAGATGGTCATGGAGGACCAATACCGCCATGCGTTGGGTGAGACCCATTATGAGTTAGTGGCGGGAGTGGTCGATCCGGGCGAGACGCCTCTTCATGCCGCGCAGCGCGAGTTGAGCGAAGAAACCGGATACGAGGGCGGCGAATGGAGTCTGTTCATGACCCTTTCGCCCAATCCGACCAATCATAACAACCGCTCCTATACTTTCCTGGCTACTGGCGTAGAGAAACGCCGCGAGCAGCACCAGGAAGCTACGGAGGACATCCATGTGGATATCATGGAGCCGGAGCAAGTGCTGGAGATGCTGCGGGACGGAGAGATTATCCAAGCCCTGCATGCCGCGCCGCTCTGGAAATACTTCGCAATGAATAACTAATAACCATAAAACACACAAACAATGAAAGTACAAACTATTATGCAGTCTTTGGCTGCAAAGCACCCGGGGGAAGCTGAGTACCTGCAGGCGGTTCAGGAAGTATTGGAGTCGATTGAAGAGGTGTACAACCAACACCCCGAGTTTGAGAAAGCGAAGATCGTGGAGCGCATGGTCGAGCCTGACCGTATCTTCACCTTCCGCGTGACGTGGATTGACGACGAGGGCGAGGTGCAGACGAACCTCGGCTACCGCGTGCAGTTCAACTCCGCCATCGG
>DEIW01000099.1 GCA_002352705.1 Bacteroidales bacterium UBA2764
CATCTTAATCATGTAGAGAATCTTCTCTTTCGTAAGGTCGGCAATCGTTACAAAATTATGTTTTTCCATTGCTACTTGTATGATTGTTTGCAAATTCGCGTGCTAAGTTACGCATAATTTTTGGTTTAAGGTTGATAATTTCAAAGAAATGTTGTATTTTTGCATCAAAATTCTGAAAATGCGACGAAATTTCATACGTATCCTATGGACGCTGATAGCCGTAGTGGGCATCGGCCTCATTGTTGGTTTCTTTTCTATATGGTTCGGATTGATTGGCTATATGCCTGATATCGAGGACCTGCAGAATCCTATTAGTAAATATGCTTCGATCGTATATTCGGCTGATGGTAAGCAATTGGGCACTTATAACCAGAACCAGCAGAACCGTATCATGGTGGATTATGAGCATCTGCCCAGTGGATTGGTGGCCGCGTTGGTGGCTACTGAGGACGAACGTTTCTACGAGCATTCGGGAATTGATTTCATCGCCTTGGGGCGTGCCATCGTCAAGCGTGGACTGATGGGGCAGGAGAGTGCCGGTGGTGGTTCTACAATTACGCAGCAACTTGCCAAGCAACTCTATTCAAAAACGGCTAAGACAAAGATGGAGCGATTACTCCAAAAGCCGATAGAGTGGGTGATAGCCATCAAGCTGGAGCGCTTCTACACGAAAGAGGAAATCGTCGCTATGTATCTCAATTATTTCGATTTCCTGCATAATGCCGTGGGTATCAAGACAGCGGCTAAGACTTATTTCAACAAGGAACCTATTGATCTGACGCTCACGGAGTCGGCCACGTTGGTCGGCCTTTGCAAGAATCCTTCATTCTATAATCCTGTACGCTATCCCGAACGCAGCCGTGAGCGCCGTAATGTGGTGCTCTCGCAGATGGTGAAGTCTGGATATCTTTCAACCGCTGAGTACAATTCTGCCAAGGACCAGCCGCTTACGCTCAATTTCCATCGTGCCGACCATAAGGAGGGACTTGCTCCGTATTTCCGAGATTTCCTGCGCCGTTACATGATGGCAGACAAGCCTAACCGCAAGGACTATTTCGAGTGGAATATGAATCAATTTGTGATTGACTCAATCTCATGGGAAACAGATCCACTTTATGGATGGTGTAAAAAGAATAAGAAACGCAACGGCCAGAACTACAATGTTTATACAGACGGTCTTCGCATCTACACCACCATTGATACCCGTATGCAGAAATATGCGGAGGAAGCTGTCTATAAGCATATCGTGACAGACCTTCAGCCCGCATTTAACAGGGAGAATAAGTACAAGAAGAATGCTCCATATAGTTCTACGGCAACTAAAAAGACGATTGAGCAGATACTTGTCCGCACGATGAGACAGACCGACCGTTATCGTGCTTTGAAGAAAGCAGGTGCTTCGGAAGAGGAGATCCGCAAGTCGTTTAATAAACCTGTGGAGATGAGTATCTTCACATATCGGGGTGAAATCGATACGGTGATGACTCCTATGGACTCTATTAAGTATTACAAGCATTTCCTCCGTGCTGGTTTTATGAGTATGGATGCGCATACAGGTGCCGTGAAAGCCTATGTGGGTGGCGTCGACTATGAGCATTTCCAGTATGACATGGTATCTCTAGGCCGCCGTCAGGTGGGTTCTACTGCTAAGCCATATCTTTATGCGCTCTCTTTGGAACATGGATATTCTCCTTGTGACGTGGTGCCATGTCAGCATCACAACTATGGCAATTGGTCTCCTCGCGGTAGTGCACGCGGTATGGTTACGCTGAAGTGGGGATTGCAGAACTCAAACAACCTCGTGACGGCTTATCTGATGAGTCGCCTGGTGCCTAATGACTATCGTCAGTGTGGCGTTGTATATCTGGATATGCTTAACAAGTTCGGAATCAATACGCCTGGCATCTATCCTTCTTTGCCTCTCTGCTTAGGTGCGTACGAAGCCAGCGTGAAGGAGATGGTTGGCGCCTATACGGCTTTTGCCAATCATGGCATTCGCAACACACCGATGTTTGTAACTCGTATCGAAGACAGCAATGGTGAGGCTGTTGCCAATTTCCAGCCGATGATGGGAGAGGTCATCAGTGACGACAATTCGTATAAGATGATTGACATGCTCAAGGCCGTAATAGATCATGGTACGGGCGCGCGCATGCGTAACAGATATAATATGAAGTGCGAGATGGGCGGTAAGACAGGTACTACCAATGATAACTCTGATGGATGGTTCATTGGCTTTACTCCCCGTTTGGTAAGTGGTGCTTGGGTAGGCGGTGAAGACCGTGATATCCACTTTGACAATGCAAATCTTGGTCAAGGTGCAAATGCGGCACTACCTATCTGGGCATATTATATGCAAAAAGTATTTGCCGACCGTTCTCTCGGATATAGAGAAGACGAGAAGTTCGATATTCCGGAAGACTTCGATCCATGTGGCCGGAAAAATTCAGATACAGAATCGGCGGGAATCGAAGACGTGTTTGAATAGACGTCTTGGTTTGATTTATGTCAAGAAAGCAGAAAAAGTTTCGGATTTCTAAAAATTTCCCTTCAAGATATTTGGAGGGAAATTATTTTTTGCGTACCTTTGCACTCGCTTTTAAGGATAACACCAAATAAGAGCACTTGAGACGAGCAAGCACGCTGACCCAACGAGTTGGGTTTGTGTAGGCGA
>DEIW01000006.1:0-3503 GCA_002352705.1 Bacteroidales bacterium UBA2764
CTGCTGTCGAGACGGTCATCGTCGGAGAAGTCGTCAATGAGACAACGGGCGAACCTATACCCAATGTCAATATTCATTTCCGAGGCACGAAAATCGGTACCACATCCGATGCTAACGGTGCTTACGCATTGCGCGTAGACATGACCGACAAAGCCCGGCTGGTTTTCTCCGCCGTAGGCTATTTCACCCAACGTTTCGACATCGAGCCGGGGGCTATGGCAGGTTTGCAAGTAGCGATGCGCGAGAAATCCGCGATGCTAACAGAGGTGGTCGTAGCGCCGAATGAGAACCCTGCATTAGAGATACTACGCAAAGTGCGGTCTCATCGAGCCGAAAACGACCGGTCGCTGCATGAGGAACAGAGTACTACCGTCCGTCGCGAACAGACGCTCTATGTCTCACATATCAACAAACGTCATTTACGAAGGGCACTATGGCGCAGTCTGCAAACCGGAATGATTGCGCAGGAGGACTCCACGTATATCCTCCCTCTTTACCGCGAGACACAGTCTTTTCAACTAAAAGGCAAGGAAGTGATTCCGGGCAACGACCGTCTCACGCAAGCACTCATCCTCAGTGATGCAGATTATTCTTCGTTTTTGGGAGATGAAGGCAACCTGAATTTCTATGCAAACAGCGTGTCCATGATGGGGCATGCTTTTCTCTCGCCCCTCGCTACGGGTGGCAACCTCTACTACCGGTACTATATTGACGAGGAAAAAACTTCCTCCCTCGAAGAGGATTTTAGGGGTGTCGTTATCCGTTTCAGGACGAGGAACCCATTTTATGCCACTTTCAACGGCGAGATGGTGATTGACACGACTACTTTTGCGCTCCGTTCGTTCGCTGCCTACGTGCCGGCAGAAGTGGCAGTAAACTATGTGAACACACTGCATGTGTCACAGTCTCTCGCGCCGGACGGTTCTATAACTCAGGAACATATATCCGCTTTGCTGGACGTATCCATCAAAACCGAGAAAGCAGGAACCGTTTTCCCTACTCTACTGCTGACTACCAGTCTGAATAATCCGAATAATCCGAATAATCCGAATAATCCGAATAATCCGAATAATCAGAGTATTCAGAGTAATCCGAGTAATCCGACTTCCGGGAGTTTGGAGACTGACTCTGCATTCTCTACACTCGATTCGCTGCCTCTGATCCGCACCGCCAAATGGTTTGCCACCATCGCTACTACCGGTTATATTCCCACCGGAACCCCCGTAGACATAGGACATATAGAGGAGATTTTGCAAGTCAACCGTCATGAAGGCGTGCATGTAGGTTTGCCGTTCCGCACCAATGAGAAGTTTTCCAAGATCGTCTCTTTGGAAGCATCGGTGGGATACGGATTCAAAGACCGTCTGCCGAAAGGCATGGGCCGTATCTCCGTGGACATCCCTGCACAACGGAAAAATATCCTGCAATTGGAATATAACGAGCGCTACGTATGGTCCGAAGTGGATGACTTCGACCGTCTGCAACGCGAGAACTCAATGGGTTGGGGCAATTTCGATTTCACGGCGTACGCGTTCGAAGCCTTGTATCGCGATTCACTATGCCGGAACACCGCGATGCGTCAACGCCGGATTCAATTGCATTGGTTTGCCGATTGGGGCGAATGGCTCTCTTCTCCTACGGGGTATACTGGAAGTATCGAGACACATGCATATATCCGCGCCGGATGGAATCATCTCTCTGCTCCCTATGTACCTTACCATGCGCCGTACGCCTATCAGAGTTTGAACCTGATAACGCGTCTCTCATGGGGAGAACGCAAGTACGACGGCTTTTTTATGCGCCGGTACAGTTATTCCACCCGTTTCCCGGTTTTGTATTTAGGAGTAGAAGCGGGGCATTGGGATGAAGGGCTTTATGCGCATCTGCGGGTTATGCTCAGGCAGCATGCGAACCTCGGTATGGGCGGAACCTTGTCATATGTCTTCCGTGCGGGAGCTGTCTTCGGATCCGTACCGCAGACATTACTATGGCAAGCTGACGCTAACCAAGGGTACGCCTATGATCCGTATCGCTTCACATTCCTGCACGGATACCAGATGACGGCGGATAAATATGTCACGTTGCAAACGGAATGGAACGGCCAGGGTATTCTCTTTAATCTCATTCCCGGCATCCGATGGCTCCATCTGCGCGAGCTGGTAGAGGCGAAAATAGCGTACGGGTACCTGAGTAATCAATGGTCGGCGGGGAGCAGTCTGCAGGCAGCGGAAAGCGGCCATCAGTTCTATTCGGAGGCAGGAATAGGTATCGGAAACATCCTTCGCGTGTGTGACCTGTATTCCGTTTGGGGGATTACGCCGTCCTTTGCATGGGGCATCCGTTTCCGTATCCACCTCGGACTGTAATAATGAATAATTAACAATGAATATTGAACGCATGTTACTCTATCAATGGATTATATCACTACCGATGATGTTATGCTTCTTTTGGAGCATTTTCTTCGCTCTGCGTTTCCATCGTGGCAGTAAAGAGCCCCGTGTCACGGGCACGATCTACCTTTTCTACATCGCGGCTACCATCCTCTACACCGACCATTGGCTCTATTTCTCCGGCCATCCGAGTTTCTTAGGCGAATGGAGTTATTTAGTGGTCAACCTCTGCGTATATCCTTTATATTATGCATACCTGCGCGCTCTCACGCGCACGAAGATCTCTTTCGAAGTGCCGCTTCTGCTCCTTCCGGCGGCGGTTGTGGCGATTGTTTTTCCGCTGAACGTGCGCTTTCATTGGGGAGGTGAAGATCTCATTCATCTGATAGCCCGTCTTTGCTTTGCCGCACAGATCGTTTGGGTGCTGGTTCGCGGGTACCATCTGATCCGAAATACTCAGCAGCGGTTGGATAATAACTATACCGACGATCGTAGTTACCTCTTGCAACCGACGCACACGCTCCTCCTTTTCGTCGGCTTCACCGCCTTTGTATCTATGTTACTCAACCTCCTCGGACGGGATTCGTTTGACGGCTCGGTACTCGTCTCCATCCCCGCGGTGTTGATGTCGATTCTCTTATACGGCTTAGGTTACGTTGCGGCGCATACCTTCCTGCCGGAAGAGACGCTCGCGCAGGTGGAGGCAGAGGAAGAAGAGAAAGCCCGTACCGCGACGATAGAGGAGACGGATGAACTATTCAATAAAATCATCACCGCCTTGCGCGAAGAACAACTCTTCAAGAACCCGAACCTCACTATTCAAGACCTCGCTGCGGCTGTGGGATCTAACCGCACGTACGTCTCCGCTTGTATCAATAGGCGCACGAATTTCAGTTTCTCGCAACTCGTGGCGCAATACCGGGTAGAGAATGCCAAGTCTATCCTTTCGGACCCGCAATATAGTACTGACCATGACGCCGTTTCTTCGGCTATCGCCCTCAGCGGCTTCACTTCAGACCAGACCTTCTACCGCATCTTCAAAGAGTTGACGGGACAAACACCACTCCAGTATAGGAGGCAAAATACCCCTAAAATGTAGATTTGTACGATTTG
>DEIW01000006.1:3576-4572 GCA_002352705.1 Bacteroidales bacterium UBA2764
AGCAGTAATTTTGCACGCAAAATTGTTCAATTCAAACACAAATCGTTATGAAAAAGACATTATTTTTGGCATTCGTTCTGCTCAGTACGGTCACTTCGCTTACCGCCGGTCCCGGTGGTGTGGAGTACCTTGACGGTTGTTTCGACTACTCGGTCGCCAACGATGACGGCGTGATGCTCTATTACAAGAAGGTGTATGAAGACCCTGCAGCCGATCCGAAAGTGCTGCGTGGTCTGGAAGTAGTTGTTCCGCAAGGATGGGATCTGGATATCCACGGAGCCCATGACCCTATCTGGAGTCATGAGTTCCCCTATCAGGACACCGTCATCCGTGTACCGGTGATGGCGATGGGCATGACTGTTATCGGCATCGGTGACTATTGTTTCCGTGAGGCTCCGAACCTCAAGCAGGTCGTACTGCCCAATACGATCACCTATGTCGGTAATGAAGCGTTTGAGTCGGACACGTTGCTCAAAGAACTGAATCTGCCCGAGTCCATCGAATGGGCAGGTCTCGGTGCTTTCCAATACAGCGGTTTTGAGCATATCTCTATCCCTGCATCCGCGGCTAACTGGGATATGTCGGCTTTCCAAGGTTGTCCCTATTTGACGCAGATCAACTTCGCCAAGAATCTTACATCCATCCCGGAACGCATGTTCTTCGGCTGCGATAGCCTGGAGACTGTGACCTTCCCTGAGGCCTTGGACACGATCGGTCTTGGTGCTTTCTCTGCATGTTCTAACCTCAAGCATATCACACTGCCGGAAGGACTGATCGACATCCAAATGGGAGCCTTCATCGATGCTCCGCTGGAGGAACTGACGATCCCGTCCACGGTACGTTCTATCGGAGCTCATGCTTTCACTGACCTCTCGCATATGTCCTGTGTCACTTCGCTGATTATGGATCCTGCCGGTGTAGCGGAAGAAGACGCTTTCGGTTCCAAATGGGGCGGTGAAGAAGGAGAAGAGATGCCTCCCTTCCCTGCTCTCCGCA
>DEIW01000006.1:4617-6040 GCA_002352705.1 Bacteroidales bacterium UBA2764
CAAGGCACCAAAGCCCTCTACCAAGCCGATGCCGAGTGGAGTAAGTTTAGCATCGTCGAAGAAGGAGAAGAAGGTATTGAGCAAATCAGCCAAGAGTCAAAAACCAAGAGCCAAAAGCTGATCCGTAACGGTCAACTCGTTATTGAACGTGACGGTAAGAGTTTCAACGCCCTCGGTGCAGAGATGAAATAATTTATCGATAATTTTGACTAAAAAACAAATAGTTATGAAAAAAGTATTTTNNGATGAAAATTTATTTATTAAAGTGCATAAAGAAAATGATAATGCCAGAGTATTAAATGAAATTTTATTAAGAGTATTAAATGAAAAAAATGATGAAAAAAAACAAATTAAAATTTTAAAATGTTTAGAAGATCTTATGAATAGTTATGAAAAAAGTATTTTTATTTGCCCTTTTGCTTTGGGGCGCAACATCTGCTTATTCAGCAGCTGTTCTGGACAGCGTAATTACAACCGCAGGACGTAATGACAAAAGCAAAGCCGTTTACTCGTACGATGCAGACGGACGTAACAACTTGACCATCTCTTATACTTGGTCGGCTAACCAATGGACGAACCTTTCCAAGACCGAGAACACCTTCGATGCGAACGGTAACATCACCGAAATTATTACTTCTATGTGGGATAATAATGTTTGGGCAAACATGTACCGCCAACTCTACACCTATGATGCCAACAATGTCAAGACATCCTATACCTATCAGGGATGGAATGGTTCCACATGGGAGAATTCGTCGCGCTATACCTATCAGAACAGAGAAGACGGTAAGTGCAAGGCAGCCGTTTATTATAATTGGGTCAATGGAAAATGGTTCGAGGCAGACAGTAATTTCTACTCGTACAATGCTGCCGGCGACGTACTCGTTATGCAAACTTTTAGATACCACCATGTGGAAAGCGGATACGACGAGGACGGATGGTTTAAGAACACCTATGTAGGGTACGGTTACAATGAAAAAGGCCAACAAATACAACGCTTGACGCAAACATGGTATGAATCTTCAAAAATGTTTGTCAACGTCAATAAGTACGATTACGAATACGATGAGAAAGGCGACATGTCCCACCATTCCTATTCCTATTGGTACAATAATGACTGGATACAACAGCACTCCAAGGATTATGTCTATAACGACGCACACCTGCTCACGCAATCTATCCTTCAGAACTGCTCAAGCGGTACTTGTGATAACAGTCAAAAGGAAGAATATACCTACGATGCCGAAGGTAATATACTTACTGAATCAATCTCCGATTGGACAGGTAGCGCTTGGGGACAAAGCACATACACCCAATTTTTCTATCATAACGACGGCTCCGAGGCGATTGAGAACATTCAGAGTTCAGAAATCAAGACTCAGAAGGTCATTCGTAACGGTCAGGTATACATCATCCGCGATGG
>DEIW01000007.1:0-4270 GCA_002352705.1 Bacteroidales bacterium UBA2764
TCAGAAAAAAGTTGTACCTTTGCGAGCGCAAAGGTTTAGGTAATACTATGAGTAAAGTTCTTTTGATTTCAACCGGCGGAACTATCACCATGGTTCGTGATACGGTCTCCGGGGCGCTCGTCCCGGCGGACATGGAGACCTTCAAGGCTTTCATGCCGGAATTGTTTGCCGGAAATGTTGACATTGACATAGAGGCTTTCTCCCCGTTAATCGACTCTTCAGATATAGGGCCGGACAGCTGGCTGAAAATGGCGCAGATGGTCTATGACCATTATGAAGAGTACGACGGTTTTGTTATCCTGCACGGTACGGATACGATGTCTTATTCGGCGTCGGCGCTCTCGTTTATGCTGGAGAACCTCGGCAAACCCGTAGTATTCACGGGAAGCCAGTTGCCGGTAGGTGTGCTTAGGTCGGACGCCAAGGAGAACCTCTTGACGGCGATTGAAATAGCGTCGGCGAAAGATGAGGATGGAAATGCGATTGTACCCGAAGTGACGATCTATTTCGAGGACCGTCTCTTCCGTGCCAACCGTACTACAAAGCGGAACGCGGAGCATTTCTCGGCGTTTAATAGTTATAATTATCCTGCTCTGGCGAAGGCGGGAGTCCATATCACCTACCAACCACACCTCGTCCATTACTGTGATCCAAATGCTCCGCTGCGTATACATACAACCTTTGATTGCAATGTGGCAATCCTTAAACTGTTTCCGGGAATACAGCAGCCCGTTGTGCGTGCGTTATTGCGGTCGCGCGGTTTAAAAGGTGTCGTCCTGGAGACGTTTGGAGCCGGTAATGCACCCACCGCCAAATGGCTCTACAGGGAACTCAAAGCCGCAGTGGACAGAGGTATCATTATCGTTAATAAGACCCAGTGTAATACCGGTTCTGTGGAAATGGGGCTCTATGCGGTCTCTCTCAATCTTATGAAAGCCGGGGTCCTGTCCGGTTATGATATCACAACGGAGGCGCTGCTGACGAAAATGATGCTCATTCTTGGAGAAATGCCGGAGAGAGCTCGCGAACTCTTGGAAAAAAACCTTTGCGGAGAAATGACAATTGATTAACCTATAAATATTTGAACAAATGGAAAATGATAAATCGCTGAACGGCCTCGAGCCTAAAGGCTTATGGCAGTCTTTTTACAGCCTGACACAAATCCCGCGTCCGAGTGGCAAACGCAAAGAGATAGCGGATTTTTTGGTAAACTATGGTAAATCACTCGGCTTGGAGACTCTCCAGGATGAGATAGGAAATGTATTGATTCGCAAAGCCGCCTCGCCGGGATACGAGAACCACCCGGGAGTCATTCTTCAAGGCCACATGGACATGGTGCCTCAGAAGAACAGTGAAAAGGTCTTCGATTTTGAGAAGGACGCCATTCAGGCTTACGTGGAGGATAACGGAGAATGGGTTACGGCGGATGGCACTACCCTCGGTGCCGACAATGGTATAGGAGTGGCTACTGCGATGGCTATTCTCGCGGACAAGAATGTCGTTCATCCGCCTTTGGAGGCATTCTTTACGATTGATGAAGAGACAGGCATGTACGGCGCAAATGATCTGAAGAGCGGTTGGCTCAAAGGCAAATATCTGCTGAACCTCGATTCAGAGACCGAGGGCGAACTTTATGTCGGATGTGCTGGAGGTATTGATGACGAGGCTACATTTACTTATCAGCCCGTAGAGACGGAACACGGAGACATCGCTCTGAAAGTGGAAATAAAAGGCTGTAAGGGAGGACACTCCGGATGCGATATCCATCTCCAGCGTGCGAACGCTATTAAGCTCCTCTTCCGTTTTCTTAAAGAAGCCGTCGCTAACTATGAGGCGCGGCTCGCTTGGGTGGAAGGAGGAAACATGCGTAATGCTATCCCCCGTGAGGCTTCGGCGGTTATCACCATTCCTGCGGACAGTTATCAGGACGTACAGGACCTTGTGGACAGATACGAGGATCTCTTCCTTAGTGAGTACGACGGCGTTGAGAATGACCTGCATTTTACTGCCCAAGAGGTGGAGTGCCCGAAGACCGAGATGCCTGAAGACATTCAGGATTTCCTCATCCATGCCATCACCCTTTGCCCTCATGGCGTTTATCGTTTTATACCCGAGGCGCCGGACATTGTGGAGACGTCCAACAACCTTGCTATAATCGCTACGAAAGAAAAAAAGGTCAATGACAAAATGGTAAATGTGGTGGAGGTAATCTGTCTCACTCGTTCGAACGTTGAGAGCCGTAAGGAGGAACTGGCGTCTGTTATCCAGTCTGCTTTCTCCCTCGCGGGAGCGGAAGTGGCTTTCAGCGGTGCATATCCGGGGTGGAAACCGAACCTCAAGAGCACACTGTTGGGAACCCTCAAATCTACCTACCTGAAAGAGTTTGGTAACGAGCCGCGTGTAGTTATTCCCCATGCCGGACTCGAATGCGGCATCATCGGCTCCAAATACGAGGGAATGGAGATGATTTCCTTTGGTCCGACAATCGAGCACCCGCACAGTCCTGACGAGCGAGTGAATATCGCTACGGTTCAGAAGTTTTACCGCTTCGTACTGGCGGCTCTAAAAGCTCTCTAATATGACTCTTCGGAATAAAATAGGTCTGAGTTTATGCCTGCTGCTTGTATGTATGCAGGCATTTGCTTGGACGAGTCCGGTTGACTTGCCGGACATGGGCGAATCGCGGCTTCGTATTGTCGGCCAGAATGCGCGTAATTATATCAAGGACTTCACGGCTACCAACGCCGACGTGAAGAACGAGGCGGATTTTAAGACAAAGACCGATAAAATGGCGAATGTCTTTCTGGCGTTGCAGGCGGATATTGTGGCGCTCTGTGAGGTGGAGGAGAATAATCAGATCCTCGGGTATATTACCTCGGCGATGAATACCATTTCCGGCACCGATGTCTATACTTATGTCACCGATGACTTGAATGCCTCGCAGTCATCGTCGGGATACATGCCTCTCAAGGCGGGCTTTATCTATCGTAGCGACAGAGTGGCTACGGTGGGGAGCAACAGTTATCCCCAAAAAACGACATGGGGCTATAGGCCGCGAATGCGTTATCAGGCTTTCAAAGAACTGGCTACCGATGAGGTATTCACCCTCTCCATGAATCATTTTAAGGCGAAAGAGAGTAATTCCGCTACGGATGAAACCGAGGCTACCCGAATTGAGAATGCCACCCAATTGAAGAACGGGCTTTCATGGGTTAACGTGGACCCCGATATCTTGATTATGGGTGACCTCAATGCCAATACGGAGGAGGAGCCTGTGCAGATACTCATCAAGGCCGGGTACGAGGAACAGCTGGTACGGTTTGACCCCGCTGCTTATTCGTATATTTATAAGGGCACGAAGAACCTGATTGACCATGTTCTGGCAAACAAACCGATGGCAGCGCAAGTCACGGCGGCTTATGCCTATCATATTAATACGGGTGCTTCGTATAAGTATAAATTCTCGGACCATGACACCTATGTGGTAGGTCTCTGTTTGGGAGAAAACGGATGTGAACTGACGGCCATCCGGACTCCCGAAGCGAACTCCCGAGCACAAAAAACCATCGAGAACGGACAATTGATAATCACGCTTCCCGACGGTTCTGTCTATAATGGAGTAGGGCTCCGGATTCGATAGTTATTTTGTCAGTTCTTCCACTGCTTTTTTGGTAATCTCATCGTCACGCTCAAAGAGAGGGAAGAAACCTTCATCGCCCAAAATGTTCCGGACAATATAGGCATTCAGAAGTCGCGTCAATAAAGGACGCGATTTTTGTATTTCCGCTTCGTTCGGTGCTACGTCTTTCGTCTCGGCGAACGCGGCAAACTCCTTTATGATATTTTGCTTGTTCAAATACTTCTCTAAGCTCTGCCAGTTTTTCTGCGCACTCAGTTCCTTACGGTGTTTGTCCGTATATTGGTATGCAAACTGGTATGTCAGAGCCAAGTTCACAACCTTGTTGTAATACGGGGTGTTGAGTGTGGTGTCTCGCCCTACAAAGATATCCGGCATAATTCCTCCTCCGCCATGGACAATACGTCCGCCTTTCGTGCGGTACACGGTGGTATCTGCAAAATGCACACTGTCGGCAGAGTAGAACTCGCCGTGTTCGAAACGCTCGACAAGTTCTTTCTCATAATCTTTCTGGTCCCCCAGTGTGTATGGTTTTTGAATGCACCGCCCGGAGGGGGTATAGTACCGGGCTACAGTCAGACGCACAGCACTGCCGTCAGGAAAAGGCATCTGTTGTTGTACCAAACCCTTGCC
>DEIW01000007.1:4303-6584 GCA_002352705.1 Bacteroidales bacterium UBA2764
GGAGCGGCGCCCGATGATAGTTGCTCGGTCATTATCTTGCATAGCTCCGGAGAAAATCTCACTTGCAGACGCCGAGAAATCATCAATCAGCACTACCAGAGGGACGTCTTTGAATCGTCCGCTGCCGTCTGCTTTGGCTTCGTAGCGTGGATAAGCGCGACCTTCTGAATAGACAATACGCTCGCCGCGGCGAAGAAACTCATTCGCCATTCGTATCGCTTGGTCCATATAGCCGCCGCTGTTCTCACGCAGGTCAATGATATAAGAAGTCGCGCCTTTCGCTTTCAGTTCTGCCAATGCGGTGATGAACTCCTTGTAGGTCGTCTCTCCGAACTTGTTGACGCGGACGAAGCCGAGTTTCTTGCCTTTCTGCTCAATGATGAATTTGGCATCAACAGAGGTGACAGGAATGTCCCCGCGGGTAATCGTGAAGTAGAGTGTCTCAGGTGATCCGGCACGCAGAATACCCAATTTCACTTTCGTGCCTTTCGGTCCGCGCAGCGTTTTCATGACCTTCTCATTATTCATCTTCTTGCCTACAAACGCAGAGTCATCTACGCTCACCAGTTTGTCGCCTGCCAGGACTCCTACGCCCTCACTCGGACCTCCGGAGATGACTGCTACAATGCGTACTGTGTCCTGCTGGATAGTGAACTGTACGCCGATACCGGAGAAAGAACCCGCTAATTCAGAGTTCACCATTTCCAGATCTTCTTTAGGAATATAGGCGCTGTGCGGATCGAGTTTCTGTACCAGCTCGGTCATGACCTCGTCGGTAATACTGTCTACGTCTATGGGGTCGACATACGCGCTCTCCATCAACTGGAGCAAACGGTCTACTTTCGTCTGTTCTAATTGCCATTGTCCGTTCTGATAGACAATGCGTTGGGCGTTTGCCTGCTGGCTAAATGTCATGCCGATGACTATACCTAATGTCACAGCGATGACTGTCAGGGTAGGAAGAATATACTTTTTCATTTCGTCAATTCATCATTTCATCATTCCATCATTTAAGAACTCCACCTCTATTCCTGCGCGTTTGAGTAGTTCTACTCCGTCCATGATGCGGTATTCCTCGCCGTAAACCACACGCTTGATACCTGACTGGATAATCAGTTTGGAACATTCCAGACACGGGCTGGCAGTGACGTAGAGCGTAGCTCCGTCGGAGCTGTTGTTCGACCGGGCAACCTTCGTCAAGGCGTTTGCCTCGGCGTGCAGCACGTATGGTTTGGAGACGTTGTTCTCGTCTTCACAGATGTTCTCAAATCCTGAAGGCGTCCCGTTGTAGCCATCGGAGATAATCATCTGGTCTTTAACCAGTAGTGCTCCTACTTTTCTGCGCACGCAGTAACTATTCTCTGACCATGTACGCGCCATGCGCATGTAGAGGTAGTCACGTTTCTGTTGTTTATCCATTATTGTGTAGTAATTGGGTTGCAAATTCCTTTACGTCAATTCCGTCGAATGTTCCGGACGACATCATCAGCAGGGCTGTGTTGCTGTATTCGAGTTGCTGTAGCTGTAACTGCAACGCCAGACTCTCTGTGAATACAGTCACATTCTTCGTACCAAAAGCATTGCGCACCTCGTCTGCCGTAATAGGTGTCAGCCGTTTGTGCTCGATCACTTTGGGATTGAAATAGACATACGCCACG
This sequence comes from Bacteroidales bacterium UBA2764, assembly GCA_002352705.1. Lineage (GTDB taxonomy): Bacteria > Bacteroidota > Bacteroidia > Bacteroidales > Paludibacteraceae > Colicola. The sequence goes on from DEIW01000007.1 coordinate 5,962, forward strand.
TCCGCCTCCGCCATGCAGTTTTTGTACTGCGGCAGGAAATCCGCCATGAGGCTGGAGAAGGTGTGCAGCTCCATGCAGGCAATGAGTTTTTTCTCAGGGTAGCGTTCGCGCACGGCGTTGATGGTAGCTTTGAGTTTGGAGGGGGAGTGGGCGAAGTCCTTGTATGCTACCGAGGTCTCCGTCTCGCAAATCTTCTCCAGGCGGTTGCTGGCACCGGTGAAGGTGCTTATCTCGCGGTAGAAATCGTCCGGTGCCACTCCAATGCAATGACAGGCTAACATGGCGGCTTGCAGGTTCTGCATGTTATGCCGTCCGAAGACCTGCATGGGAACATTACCTTTGTACGCGTCATAAGGAATACACGTGATGTCTTTTCGCGCTCCTTCAGCGATCTGTTGCAGGTTTTCGTCGCCCTGATAATAGATGAAACTGCCGTTGGGTTCAAAACTGTCCACAAACTTGCGGAATGTGTCCACATATTCGGGGAAAGTAGGGAAAACGTTAATATGGTCCCAAGCAATGCCGGTGAGAATAGCTATATGCGGGTGGTACCAAAGGAACTTGGACCGCAGGTCGAGCGGTGAGGTGAGGTACTCATCACCCTCAAAGACCGCATACTTGGC
>DEIW01000177.1:0-8187 GCA_002352705.1 Bacteroidales bacterium UBA2764
CCATGCTGCCGCTCTTGGCTACGGGATGTGACTTTGTCCGCACCCTGGCAGGACGGCCTACATCGGCCCAGGTGGAGCAAATCCGTCAGGAGCGCATCGCCCGGGAGGAAGCCCGCCACCAGGCCGTGCTGGACTCGTTGCAGCGCGTGGAAAAGCAGATGGCAGACTCTTTGGCGGCCCTGGAAACCTACTTGCTGGATTCCCTTGCCCAAACCCGTGGCACCATCCTGAACCCGTCCAAGATGGGCGGTCTGTTCACCACCAAACTGGAAAGCAAATACTACATCATTGTGGGCGCCTTCCGTGGGCGTTCCTATGCAGAGCGCAAGCTTACGGCTTGCAACGAGGCCGGCTATACGGGCACCATCATCAGCTTCCGGAACGGCCTGCTGGCGGTGGGCGTCTGCCCTTCCAACAATCTCAACGAAAGTCTCAAAACCCTTAAAGTCATGCGCGGAACGGGCATCTGCCCCAAAGACGGCTGGATCCTTGTGAACGAATGATGAAACGGTTTTTCTTTAGCGCCATGGTGGCGCTTTTTGCCTGTATCCCCGCGTGGGCGCAGTTCAGAGGCCCGCTGGAAGACCTGGACGATTCCGAGACTGTCCGGGCCCTGAAGGAACATGTGGCGTATTTGTCCGGTGCGCAGCTGGAAGGCCGCAAGGCCGGCTCGGAAGGGGAGAAGATGGCCGCAGCATATCTGGAAGAACAGCTCAAGGCCTACGGCGTGGATGTGTTGGGCGCCGGCAATACCTTTGGCGTGGCGGTAGGAGGGGATACCCTTACGTCCCGCAACGTCACGGGCCTTCTGGAAGGCTGGGACAAAGAGCAGAATAAGCACTATATAGTTATAGGTGCCCGGATGGACAATCTGGGAACGGATACGCTTACGGTGGACGGAGAAAAGCGGGTACGCATTTATTCGGGTGCCAACGGCAACGCCTCCGGCATGGCCCTCCTGCTGGAGCTGGCCCGCAGGCTTTCCTATTCCAGGACCCTGCTGCGCCGGAGCATCCTGTTTGTGGGCTTTGGCAGCTCCTGTGAAACCTTTGCCGGCTCCTGGTATTTTTTGAACCGCGCTTTTGCCTCCGATGCCGCCCAAATGGACGCCATGGTGAACCTGGACATGCTGGGAACGGCAGAAAACGGTTTTTGGGCCTATACCGCATCCAACACAGACCTCAATACCCTCATCACCTCCTTGCAGGGCGAGCTCCTGCCCGTCCAGGCCACCATCACCGCCCAGCAGCCCTATCCCGGAGACCATGTGGTTTTCTATGACAAGGAAATTCCTTCGGTGGTATTCACAACGGGCCGCTATCCGGAGCATGGCACCGGCCGTGACACCTATTCCATCGTGGATTTTGAGGGAATGGAGAAAGAACTGGAATACATTTACAGTTTTGTGCAGCGCCTCGCTAACGGACCGCGTCCGCTGTTCAGGGAAAGTTCCGCTTCTTCTGCCGCCAAACCGGCGGTGGGGGTGTATGCCTACAGCGACGTAGATATCAAGCCCATGTTCCTGAACTCGCCGGATCCTGCGGCCTTCATGGAACGCTGGGTATACCAGTACCTCAAATACCCCCGGTATGCCCAGGAAAACGGCATCCAGGGCCGTGTATTGGTGGACTTTATGATTGACGAGAAAGGGGAGGTCCGGGATGTGAAGATTGCCCGTGGCGTGCACGAGTCCCTGGACGAGGAAGCCCTTCGCGTGGTGTCGGCCTCACCCAAGTGGCGCCCCGGACGGCACCGTGGCAAAAAATGCAAGGTGGCGCTCACCATTGCGGTAGACTTTAAATTGAGCAAGAGCAAAGGAAAGTTTGGCATTAACGGAAAGACGATCAACTAACTATGGACTATAATTTTTCTGAGATTGAGAAAAAATGGCAGCAGTGGTGGGCCCAGAACAAGACCTACCGCGCTACCGACAAGTCGGATAAACCCAAGTATTATGTGCTGGACATGTTCCCGTACCCCAGCGGTGCGGGCCTGCATGTGGGGCATCCGCTGGGCTATATTGCCAGCGACATCTTTGCACGGTACAAACGCCTGAAGGGCTTCAACGTGCTGCACCCCATGGGCTATGACGCCTTCGGCCTTCCCGCCGAGCAGTATGCCATCCAGACCGGCCAGCATCCGGAAAAGACCACCCACGACAACGTGGCCCGCTACCGCACCCAGCTGGACCGGATTGGCTTCTCCTTCGACTGGGACCGTGAATTCCGCACCTCGGACCCCGACTATTATAAGTGGACCCAGTGGGCCTTCCTGAAGATGTTCGGCTCCTGGTACGACAACAGCCTCCAAAAAGCCCGTCCCATTGAGGAGCTGGTAAAAGCCTTCGAGGAGGGCGGTTCCGAGGCCGTGAATGCTGCCTGCAGCGAGGGAAAAGCCTTTACATCGGCCCAATGGAAGGCCTTCTCAGAAAAGGAAAAGGCCGATGCCCTGATGCGCTACCGCCTGGCCTACCTGGGGGAGAGCACCGTGAACTGGTGCCCCGCCCTGGGCACCGTGCTGGCCAACGACGAGGTGAAGGACGGCTATTCGGAACGCGGCGGCCACCCGGTGTTCCAGAAGAAAATGACGCAGTGGCAGCTTCGGGTGAGCGCCTATGCCGGCCGTCTGCTGGACGGGCTGGAGAAGCTGGACTGGACAGACTCCCTCAAGGAGATGCAGCGCAACTGGATAGGCCGCAGCGAGGGAGCGGAAATGGTGTTCCCGGTAGAATGTGACAACAGGAAGTACGACGTCACCATCTTCACCACCCGGGCCGATACCATCTTCGGGGTTACGTTCATGGTGCTGGCTCCGGAGAGCGAGTGGGTGGCCAAGCTCACGTCGGCCTCGCAGAAGGCAGAGGTGGAAGCCTATCTGGAACAGGTGAAGAAGAAGACCGAGCGCGAAAGGATGGCCGGAAAGGCCGTCACGGGCGTTTTCTCGGGTGCTTACGGCATCAACCCCGTGACCGGGGAGAAGGTGCCGGTATGGATTTCCGAGTATGTGCTGGCCGGTTACGGAACGGGCGCCATCATGGCCGTTCCCGCCCACGACAGCCGAGACTACGCCTTCGCCAGAAAATTCGATCTTCCCATCGTCCCCGTCATCGAAGGAGCGGATGTTTCCGAGCAGAGCGTGGACGCCAAAGAAGGCATCATGTGCAACAGCGGCTTCCTCAATGGAATGCCCGTGAAAAAGGCCATTCCCGCCGCCATAGCCTATGTGCAGGAAAAGGGCATCGGCCACAGAAAGATTAACTACCGCATCCGGGATGCCATTTTCTCCCGCCAGCGGTACTGGGGAGAGCCTTTCCCCATCTATTATAAAGACGGCATCGCCACCCCCGTGGCTTTTGAGGACCTGCCGCTCACCCTGCCGGAGATAGACCAGTACAAGCCCACCGAGGACGGTCAGCCGCCGCTGGCCCGCGCCAAGGACTGGACGTACAAGGGGTATCCGCTGGAAAAGAGCACCATGCCCGGTTTCGCCGGCTCCAGCGCCTACTACCTCCGCTATATGGACCCTCACAACGGGGAGGCCCTGGTTTCCCGCCAGGCCGATGAATACTGGCGCAATGTAGACCTTTATGTAGGCGGTACGGAGCACGCCACCGGCCACCTGATTTACAGCCGTTTCTGGAACAAGTTCCTCTATGACATCGGCTATATATGCGAGGACGAACCGTTCAAGAAACTCATCAACCAAGGTATGATTCAGGGACGTTCGAACTTCGTCTATCGCTATATAGGCGAAGGCGCGACGGGCAACCTCTATATCAGTTACAACCTCATCGAGAACCCCGAATACAAGGACAAAGTGCAGCCGATTCACGTGAACGTGAATATTGTCAACAACGATGTGCTCGACATAAACGCCTTCCGCGCATGGATGCCGGAGTTCAAGAACGCCGAGTTCGTCTTTGCCGATGGCACCTCGTCCGAGCTGACAGGCTACACCGCCGGAGCCAAGCAATATATCTGCGGTTGGGCGGTAGAGAAGATGAGTAAGTCGATGTTCAATGTGGTCAATCCGGACGATGTGATTGCCAAGTTCGGAGCAGATACCTTGCGTCTCTATGAGATGTTCCTTGGTCCGTTGGAGATGTCCAAACCGTGGGACACCAACGGTATCGACGGTGTGCACCGTTTCCTCAAACGCCTCTGGAACATGTACGAGAATATCACAGACGAAGAGCCGACCAAAGAAGAGCTGCGGAGCTTGCACAAACTGATTAAGAAGATCACATGGGACATCGAGAACTTCTCGTTCAACACCTCTATTCCGGCGTTCATGATCGCGCAGAACGAACTGTCCGCACTCAAGTGCAGCAAACGCGCTATCTTGGAGCCCATCGCCGTTCTTCTTGCGCCGTACGCCCCGCACATCGCAGAGGAAATGTATCACCGTTGCCTTTCCCTCTCCCTTGAGGGGAGAGCCGGAGAGGGGTTATTCGTTGTAAACGAATCGTGGCCGGAGTGCAACGAAGCGTATCTGGTAGAGGACACGCAGAAATATCCTGTGCAGTTCAACGGCAAGGTGCGTTTCACGCTCGAGTGCCCGAAGGACACTCCGAAAGAGGAAGTGGAGAAACTTGTCCTTGCGCACGAAGACACATCCAAATATCTTGCCGGCAACACGCCTAAAAAAGTCATCGTCGTCCCCGGTCGGATTGTCAACATTGTGATGTAACGAATGGCAAAGAAGGCGGACATAGAAAACCCGTACATTCCAGAGTTTGAAAAGTATCTTCGAACTCCGGAGCCATCTGTGCGCGAGCGTGCAGACTATTGGCGTACGGCTATCGGTCTGCAAGCCGTTGATCAACTGACCGTTTCTGATTTCCTCAAGCAAACCGCCCAAGAGCATATAGAGGGGCAGATTAGTGCTGACGAAGCGGAACAAAGGATAAAGGCATACTACCAAGCGAAAGAAATCCGTTTGCCCGATGATGATGAGAAAGAGGAAGCGGATAAAGTAGCAATGAATATCACTAAGTTACTTAGTGAGCAATCGTTTACGTTCAGCGTGGCAGGTTTGGCGTCCATCCATCGGCAGATATTCAAAGGCGTCTTCAAGCACGCAGGGCAGTTCCGAGACTACGACATAACCAAAAAAGAATGGGTTTTGGACGGCGACACGGTGCTTTATGCCAGTTGTACACAGCTGCAAGCAACGCTGGAGTATGATTTGGAGCAAGAGAAGCAGTTTGACTACTCCAACCTCGCTCTTCCCGATGCTATTCGTCATATTGCTGTTTTCGTGGCGAATATCTGGCAAATACACCCCTTCCGTGAGGGCAACACACGTACCACCGCTGTTTTTACTATCAAGTATCTACGTTCGATAGGATTCCAAAATATAGATAATACGCTCTTTGAGCAACACTCATGGTTCTTCAGAAACGCGCTCGTGCGCGCCAATTATAAGAACGCGCGACTTGGTGTTAATAACTCACCACAATACTTGGAGCGTTTCTTCCGTAACCTGCTGCTGGGCGAACAAATGCCGCTGCATAACAGAGATTTGCATATCGCAGCCGTTGACGTTCAAAGCACTAAGACCGAACAAGTACCGAACAAGCACCGAACAAGTACCGAACAAGTTCAGGATAAGTTCAGGACAAGTTCGAGACAAGTACAGGGCAAGTTCGAGACAAGCAGTCTAATAAGCACTGGAAATCAGATATATACAGACGACGAGAACACCATTCGTTTGGTTCAGGCTATTGGGCTTGAAAAACTATCTATTAAGGATATAATGAGTAAAATAGAATTGAAGCACCGTCCGACTTTTATGGAGAACTATCTCAATCCTGCCATAGAAAACGGCTTTGTGCGTCTGCTTTATCCCGACAGTCCTCGCCACCCTCGCCAGAAATACCTGCTGACGGTAAAAGGAATGATGCTGTTAAATCAGTTATCGAACAAATAATCTCAAATAAGAGATTACTAAACAACAGATAAAAAACCAATATATAATATCTCGTCCCTCTCCGAGACGTTAAACAGGAGAAACGCGCGTAGCGACGCGCGATAACATATTGATTAAAAGAAGCGTTTGCTTTACTCTTTAAGAGAAAAACTAGGAATCTTTCTTAGACGAGAGTTTGGCGAATAGGCTTCACGTATCAGCGTGAAGTTACTATCTGCACACTTGTCTAAAAGGTTTTTCCTAGTACCTTCTCTTAGAGTGTGTGGCATAGCAGCCTCACGCTTTTGTTTGTATATTATTTAACCGCTTTGTCCGTGGCTGTTGCAGAGCAAGAAAAACAATTTATTATTATGAAAAATATCATTTCTAAATTATTCATCTTATCTATCTCTTTATTTTTAGTTGCATGTGATAAAGGAGAAGCCTTTTATCATCAATGGGAAGGTGAGTATATAACAAAGCAAACGATGGAAGTAGTTTATGGAGATGGAACCACAGAAACATACGATTTCTCTTCTCGAGAATTGCCATTGTATATATTTCAGGACAGAGGATTGTATGTTCAAACATATGGCATCGGAGATCCATATATCCCGGGAGTTGATTCAGAAGAACACGTTCTGCGTTTAAAGAGCCCCAAATACACCAATATGACAATAGATAGCATTGATAACGTGGCAGTAGACCCTAAGCCATATATCATTATTAGAGATGGTCGAGTATATACATTATATAATGGTGTTCAATTTTCTCCAAAGCCCATTTGTGTAACAAAAGCTACGTCAGATAAATTAATACTGGCAAATGGTTCTTCATTTGAAGTAATTGTTACTGATCCAACTGGTAATCAAGTTGATATTAATAATTGCCATTGGGAATATTCTCCTATTCAAAAGCAAAATGAAGTCTACACATGGGATGTAGAATTACATGCCAACTCCAAGAATAAACTTGAACAACCATCAGTTCCAAGCATTTTGCGTACTCATTTTGTGATTAGAAAGAAATAATTATCTAAAAGTGCAAATCTATCATTAAAAATATGCACAAGTAGAATATATATTCATGTGAGTAAGCATAAACGATTGCGAAAAAGAATAGCGGGCAGCCAATGGTTGCTCGCTATTCTTTTATAATCCTACATTCTTACTCTGCCAGATTGACGGCGTAGTAGCGGATGCGGCCTTGCGGCGTACAGCCGGTGATGAAGAGCACGCGGTCGCGTTCGGAGGCGGAGTTGGCACGGCGGACGATGTCGTCAAGGTCTTCCTCGGTACGCACGGAGCGGTTGTTGACCTTGAGGATGATGAAGTCCGCAGGCACGCCGGCACTCTTCAGTTTGCCGGATTTGAGGGACTTGATCTGCAAGCCGTAGTTGATACCCAGCCGCTCTTTCTGCGCATCGGTCAGTTCGGAGAAGGTGGCACCCAAGACGGACGCTTTGTCTTCGGCTGAGATGACTCCTGTTCCGCCATCGCGGTTGGTGAGCGTAGCCCGAATGGTCATGGTCTTGCCGTCACGGAGCAGCGTCACGCTCACTACATCACCCGGACGGTGACGACCGATATGTTCCTGCAGGTCGGTGCCGGTCTTGACAGCCGCATCGTCAACACGCGTGATCACATCGCCGCTCTTGATGCCTGCTTTCTCTGCCGCGCCGTCCGGCACTACGCGTTCCACGTACGCCCCTTGGAGGGTTGTCAGGTTTTTCTCTTTCTTCAGTTCGGAAGTGATCTCACGCATCTGCACGCCGAGGATAGCGCGTTGTACGACACCGTACTGGCGGATGTCGCTCACCACTTTCTGTACGATACTTGTCGGCACTGCAAAACTGTAGCCCGAATACGAACCGGTCTGCGAAGCGATGGCGGTGTTGATACCCACCAGTTCGCCGCGTGTGTTGACCAGCGCACCGCCGGAGTTGCCGGGATTGACTGCCGCGTCTGTCTGGATGAACGACTCAATCTTCATCTCCGCATTGAGGATATTGATGTTACGCGCCTTGGCGGACACGATACCCGCTGTGACAGTCGAAGTGAGGTTGAACGGATTGCCGACTGCGAGCACCCATTCGCCGACACGCAGGTCGTCCGAGTTGCCCATGAGGATCACCGGCAGACCCGTCTCGTCAATCTTCAGCAGCGCGATATCCGTGTTAGGGTCAGTGCCGACCAGCGTCGCCGTGTATTCGCGTTTGTCGTTGAGGACCACCTGAATCTGGTCCGCGCGGTCGATGACGTGGTTGTTGGTGACGAT
>DEIW01000177.1:8272-9277 GCA_002352705.1 Bacteroidales bacterium UBA2764
CCGAAGAAGAACTCAAAGAGGTCCATCTGCTGCGAGGAGACCTGGTTGCGGTAGGTCGTCTTGACGTGGACCACCGCATTGACAGAGAGTTCCGCCGCGTTGGTAAAATCCGTCTCGCCTGCCTGCGGCAATGAGGCAAAACGGCTGTAAGCAGCAGGGATTCCGAGGGAATCATTGGAAATTTGAGATTTGAAATTTGAAATCTGAAATTGTGGATTGCTGTATTTCAAGACAGCGAGTGTTGTTCCGGCGCTGACGGCTGCGACGAGCAGCACGACGCCCAAAAATTTGAATATCTTTTTCATAGTTCCGAATAATTTTAGTTGCACATCCTTAGTTGCAAAATCTGTGCCAAAGAAAAGAAATAATATATGCGCAGACGCGCACGGCATAGTATTTGTGCTCGGTAGAACAAGAATTATATAGGAAATGTTTATATTGTGCTATTTTTATTGTATTTTCGTGTAACCTTTTGAAGATTCGTGTCTCTTATTAGTAGGTGAAGGGTAATGTATCTGACATAGAACTGATTAGGCAAGTGCTGCGCGAGAACGATTCGCGCGCGTTTGACACGTTGATGCAACGGTACTCTCTGCCGGTGTACAATGCGGCTCTGAGGCTCATGCACGACGAGGAGAATGCCGCAGAAGTGACACAACTGGCATTCATACAAGCCTACAAACAACTGGATTCGTGGCATGGAGGCAATTTCGGTGCGTGGGTTACGATTATTGCCAATCATATCGGCTTGCGCCTCTTGGAGAAAGAAAAGCGACAAGGGAATGTACGATTTGACGATGTACAAAGTACAACGGACTTGGCGGATATTGCCGATGAGACATACAACGAGCAGCGGGAGACACATCTGCAAGCCTTAGAGCAAGCGGTTACACAGTTGCCCGAAACCGACCGACAGATCATCCGGTGGCACTATTATGACGGAGTACCGCTGCAAACCATCGCAGAACGGCTCGGACAAACGGAAAACAATATCAAAGTGCGGCT
>DEIW01000177.1:9305-10365 GCA_002352705.1 Bacteroidales bacterium UBA2764
TTCCGCATCAGAGAAAGACTAAAGAAAAAGATTGAACATGGAAACAATAACTGATTACGAATTGGACACGCTGTTTCAGCAGTCCGCACAGCAGCACAAGGCGGTGGAGCAGATAAACCGTCAGGTCATGCGCACCGTACGCCGCGACATGCGCCTCAAGGCCTTACGCAAATGGGCTAAACTGCTCGGTCTCTGTTTCGGTCTGCCGGTAGCGGTAGTGGTGTATATCTATGCGCTGTTCCTGTTCATGCCGGAAATGCCGGAACAACTGCAAGCCGTTTGCATTGCTATCCCGGTTGCTACCATCCTTGGTCTGGCAGCGCAACGCTTGCATTATTTTTCGCCGGAGGTGTAACCTTTCTGCACCCCGCGTATCATACAAATAGAAGGGCAGACCGGTAGCCCGAATAAACAATAGTGTTAAACATTTAAAATTATACAATTATGGAAGGAACTTTAGCAGTAATGACCCCTTTAATGGCAGTCATTTTATCCCTTGGTCTTCCCATTGTCGTAATCATCATGGTTTTTCTCAAAAAGATGAAAAAGAATCAGCAGGAGAAAGAAATCCGCCAACTTATCATTGAGAACCACACCGATCCGGAGACCGCCAAACTGCTCATTGACGAACCGAAGAAAGCGCCAAAGCCCGGCACGATTGATGTCGGTAACCTTCGCTTCGCTTGCATGTTGCTCGGTGTAGGTCTCGGAGCAGGTATTGACTGGCTGGCTGATGTTAGTACAAAAAGCATCTATTTTTGGCTGATAGTTGCCTTTGGTGTCGGTATAGGAATGTTATGTTCATTCCTCGTAGAATTGCGCCTAGCAAAGAAACAACACCCGACCGAGGATAACTGGAAAGAAGAATAACCTGCTTTATGATTCCACCGCCCTGTGACAATCAGTTAATACGAAACGAAACTCAACCAAGGTATATTTCTTCATATCTTACCTAACCGCCCGTCGCAGGGCGGTTTTTTGCAGTATGGGATTTAGAATTTTGTCCGCCTGAGCAAAAACACCCTATAGAGACGTCAGTAATGGTCGCGAGATGGTCGCG
>DEIW01000003.1:0-14519 GCA_002352705.1 Bacteroidales bacterium UBA2764
GCGAGGATGAGATGTATCGTGTAAGCATGGTGGATAACACCTTAGAGGATTACGTGACACTGGATGCCACATATGGCGGAGGAGAACACGCAGAAAAGAGCGGATATGAGTACGGTTCGAAACCGGCATTGCAGGGCTTCACGTTTAACGCTACGATGGCGGCAGATGGATTGCTGCCGTTAGGTTTGATAGACGACGGCGCAGGTAATGATCTGCAAGTCGGTATCGAGCGTCAGGCAGATATGGAAGCCCGTCTGATGGTACTCGGTATCAATGGTTATGCAATGGAGCGTCTGACGGACGACGGACAGACTGTCGTGGTGAACGCGTTGAAGTACCTGATGAAGAAGAACTCGGAAGATATCGCGGACTGCTCGAACACCTTCGTGGGTGGTGCAGAAGGAGAAGAGACGAACTGGAATAATGCGGCGAACTGGTCGGGTAATACTGTGCCGGATAAGACGCAGAAAGTGCGTATCGTAGCTCCGTGTGTAATAATGAATGGCACGAAGGCACGCGTAGCAGGTGTCATTATCGCTCCAAACGGTAAGTATAACCACGATTCGGATAATGCTACCGGTAGTCTGACGATCTCTGCCGGCGCTGCACTGATTGTAGATGGCAAGGTAGAGGCCGCAACGGCTCCGTACTTCACGAAGACCCGCGCTACCAGTGCCGGTGATCTGGCAGTACTGGCTAATTCCGACGGAAACGGTACTCTTATCTTCGATAATGGAGAGGGAGAGACAAAGGCGACGATACAAATGCACAGCAAGGCAGTATCCGATGCCGATAATGATTATGAGAATCTAACATGGCAGTATGTAGCCGTCCCGTTCAGCGACAACAATAATGCCCACCACAACTACTATGATAGTTGGCTCTATGCTTGGGCAGCAGATAACAGCGGTTGGGAGGCTATTCCGAATAGAGGCAACGTTTATCCGTGGATAGGCTATTGCATCACCCAAGATGCACCCAAAACATACACGATGGACGGAACATTGGTAGAAACGACCGAACAAGAGTTCACTGTTCCGGCCGGTGTTCCTGCTGCCCCTGTAGAGAAAGTGATCGGTAATAGTTGGACTGCGCCGCTACAGGTTAAGCAGTTCACGGATGAAGACTTTGGTTCGTTGACTAAGAATATCTATCTGTTCAATACGGGCTATGATCCTAACGGCGAAGGTAATTTCGACAAAGCAGATGGACGATATGAAGGCGGTACTTACGTAACGATACCTATTCATTCATCGACTTACACAGGAGACTCGCTGGTAAGTTCGCTGCAGGCATTCTTCGTCAAGAACGAGAGCGGAAGCGAAGCAACGCTGACGCTGGACTACGATCGTCATGTTCGTCCGACTCGCTCAACGGATAAGGTTAATGCCGGTCCTATGCACGCGCCGAGCCGATTCATTGCGAGCGACGAACCGACAGTGCTTAAGATCTGGGCAAGCGGTAGCCGCTACGATGACCGTCTGATCCTTCTTGAGCGTGAAGACTTCAGTACCGGTTATGATGCCGGATGGGATGGCGACAAGTGGAAAGAAGGCGATGCTTCGCCGCGCATCTATACGATTATGGAGAGTGGAGAAGAGGCTATTACCGCTACGCCGGAACTCGAAGGAACGATCATCGGTTTCCGCGCGGGCGAGGACAACAGTTATACGTTACGATTCGAATACAACGAGTCCGACGATCCGCTTTACATCCTCGATACGGAGAATCGTATATACACCCGCGTACTAACCGATCAGACCTATCAGTTCACGACGAACGACAAGGCGGCACATAGCCGCTTCGTACTCACGCGTACTGACGGTCAGATGACGCCGACCGGAATAGATGATGTACAAGGCGACAAAGTGCACGAAGCAAAAGCAAAGAAATTCATCATGGATGACAAGATGTATATATTGTTTAACGGCCGCGTCTTTGACGCAACAGGCAAGGCAGTTAAGTAATGTTTAGTGTTGAATGTTTAATGTTTAGAGAGAGTAAAGAATTATGAAAAACGTTATGAAAACTGCATTGCGTAATACAAAATTAGTGATGATCCTGGCTTTCCTGCCGGCGCTGCTCAGCGCCGCGCAGGCACAAGCCGTGGATTATAAGAACAGCTATCAGCCGTCAGGAATCAGCATTCATCCGTCTGCCGCGAGCGGGCAGGTGGCAACTCCGGCGGCTACGTTCCATTCAACGAGCGTTTATTCCGGTCAATGGGAAGAGCAGGGGAGTATGACTCCGATGCTCAATAGCGACGGAACGGTGAATGACGAGGCATATATGAGCAGCAGCGCCAGTGCCCCCGGACGCTCTATCCGAAAAGGAACCGGTACTCCGGGAAAGCCGGACGATAATAAGCAGCCTCTCGGCGATGGATGGCTGCCGCTGATGCTGCTCCTATGCGCGTACGCGATATATAAGGTACGTGCGCGTTCGCGTTCTTAGCCACAAGGGCACGATTATTACGGCAAATGGGTCGCAAAAGACTAAACCACTCCGCTAATTAGTAGAAGCGACCATTGCCTCCGCTCTTCCCACAGATTAAAATCTGCGGGAGCCCTAATAAAAGGGGAAAATGATCTAATAAAGGCGCTTCGCGCAGGTGGTGAAATTGGTATACACGCTACTTTGAGGGGGTAGTGGTCGCAAGATCGTGTGAGTTCGAGTCTCATCCTGCGCACTCTGAGACATCTTCTTCGGAAGGTGTCTCTTTTTTATTTCCATAACTCCCTGTAATTCTGTCAAATAAGTCATATACTTCATTACGATTTTCGGTTCGATAATTGTGATTTTTGTTGTTCCAAAAAATTCCGTGAGGAAATGTCAATTTTTGGATTCTTTGCCGCGTTTCTAAATCCGAGTCACGCCACAAAACGCTTAATTTAGAACAAGTTACGAGTATATCTCGAATCTTCCTATCAAGGTTCGATAAATTTTCTTTGTAGTTTTCGAGTTCGGCGTCAATTGCGGCTATTTCTTCCTGTAAACCTGTTACCGTTTCACGATACAAGTCTTCGTCAACGAACTGTCCTGTAGCAAATCTTCTTCGACAGTTAGTCAATTCCTTCTCCTTTTCCGAGCGTTGTTTCTTGAGAAGTGTAGCATGTTTAATATTCTCATCATCGTTGGTTCTTACCATACTACGAAGCATTGATTCATACTGAGTGAGAAGTTCCATAGGGATGTCCATGCTCTTCAGTAGCGAGAAAAAACTGTCATGTAATTTCTTGGCTGCGATATTAGTGCCGCATCCTATCTTGTTACACTTGTAGTAATCGCAGTGCTTCGCTTTGACGGTATAGGCCGTAAAGGGAGTGCCACAATCATCACAGTAAACAAAACGTTTAAGAGGAAAGTTGTCTTTCCTCTTTTTATGTTTGTACTTTCCTGATTTATCGGACATGATTTTTTGGACAAGCAACCAATTCTCAAAACTAACCGCCTTCTCTATTTTCCCATCTACCATTCCCTCATCAAGCATCTTAGACTGTATCTTCCCTGCATAGAACGGATTGTTGAAGTAATGGTTTAAGGTTTGCTTGGTGATGTCCAAACCTATGATTTTCAATTTCTCAAGTATCTCCGCATTAGAATAACCTTCTATCTTCCATCGGAACGCTTTAGCTATCTTGCGCCCTACGTCATTCAGTTTACATACAGCGTTTATACTTTTCCCTTCACGAACATAGCCCGCAGGCAGAACTCCCGTATAGGCTCCCATCTCATAACAATGCTTGCGTCCTGAGTAGAACTTATCGGTGCGCTTATCATTATCCCATGTTGCCATCAATAATAGATTGGAGGCTATCATTATATGATCCTTGGTGTCGGTCTGAAACCCATGCTTGACAGAATACACAACCACACCCATATCGTATAACTCTCGTATTATCCCTATTGCTTGTGCAGCGTCTCGGCTGAATCTGTCAAACTCAGAGCAGATAATCTTGCTTATACTAGTATCCTTCTTTACTCGTTTAATCATTGCTTTGAACAAGTCACCTGGCACCTTAGCCGATTCGTGTGTTCCACCAAAGGGCTTTTGTTCCGCATCATCCTGCCAAACGATGTTCAATCCATGTTCTTGAGCATACCGTTCACATATCTGTTTTTGGTAATCAAGGCTTCCTCCGTTTTCCTCTTGTTTAGCTGTGGATACTCGTGTCCATATCACACATCCATTTGATACCCTTAATTGAAATTTTAACATATTTTCTTACTGTATTTTAAGTGTTTTGCCTGCCGTCACCGGCAGGGCAAAACGGTTAATAAATGTTTTTTACTGCGCAAGAATAGCCATCATAAATAACTCTTGCATGAAGTTGTCTAATAGTTTTCTCACATCGGCATTTAGATTTTCAAGGTTGAACATGCGTTAGTACTCGTTAATTTTGCATGGCTGTAGTTCGCAGCCCAAGAGAGAAGGCTTCTTAGCCCCGCGTGTTTCTCATTGTCGCACAAGAGAACCACATCAAAATTTTCTTCTTTTGTCATATGATGATTTTTCTTTTAGTTTATTTCGAGTTAATCGGCCCAGCGTACAAGTTTTGTGCCAGTAATAACTTATGCAACTAAATTAGTATATTTTCTACATTCTTCATACTTAATCGTTAGCATATCTTTCACCTTCTTTATACTAGTTTCCATCTTGTTTTTAAATACTCCTCGTCCATTACATATGTCGATATAAGGTTGGAGATAAATCGTTCTCCAAGGTTTACGATACCTTCTTAATTCTTCTTCGATCTTTTTTAAGTTGAAGTTGTAATGCTTGGCCAATAGATACTGTTCGTGCTCTTTTAGACTATTAAATGCAACGTCTTGTATATTTTGCGGACGAGGAAATTGTATCAGTTCGTTATAGATAGTTAATATAGGTTGCGCTTTATTGCTAAGCACGGAACTTAATTTATTATCTCGTATTTTAAGATATTTCATTATCTGATTTGGGTTCTTTAGATTTGCTTCTATTCGGAATGAATGTGCAAATTTTTCAATATCAAATCCAATGGGGAGCCTTCCGTATCGTTTTTCTTGTTGCAATTCAAGGTACTTGTCATAAAACACCACACGAAGCTTGTTCTCCGAAGAACTTTTGACCTTGTTCTCTAATATGAAATTAACTTCTTCGCGTAAGTCCACCTTTGTACGGCGCGTGTTACGACGATTGTTTAATGTAAACTTTCTAAGCATTCTTGCAGTATCTTTCGTCAAAAATAAATCCTTAGTAACATCGCACTTATATACGTAAGCATTATCGATGAAATATTTCATGTCAATAATTTGAAGTATATGATAGTACGTTTCTAAGCTACGAAGAACATCTTGGATATTATCCGCATGCAAAAGTTCCATTTTTTGAGACTGAAGGATAGCAGATGTTATTTCAATAATTATAACATGCTTATGCTCACTCGTCTCACCGAACCATATGTGTAGATTTATCTTCTCATTTTTGCGGCGGTCGTAGACCCAGTATTCTCTACCGTCTTCTATGTGATGTTTAAAGGCATCCTTATCCAAGATTTTAAACGGTTTAAAGCCAGCATCACAAGGAACACATATCTTGAGTTTGTCAAAATACATTTTATGTTTCCGCCTAACATAACTATCGGTGGTCTTATCTTCTTCTACCGATGCGTTTAATATTGAAATTTCCATAGTATATATAGGTATTAAATGTTTATTAGATTGTTATGTTAGAGCAGGATATCTCACCTAAGTAAATGGGAAAGATGTTACAATGCTGCGATGAGACATTCTGATCTAACACGTATACAAGGTTAAGTTTTAAGCGGCCACTTCTTCTTTTGTATGTTTTTCTATAAGTGCATCTGTCCCCTTATCGGGTTCGGGAGGATAACATCCAATGTGCTTGGCAAATCGCTTAGTTAGTGATGTAAAATCTTCATCTGATCGGAATTCAATGTCATCTTTAATAAAGACAACGCTAATTCCTAATTTATGAAGTTTCTTTGTTGTGCGCATCAAAATCATTTGAATAGAGTGAGTAAGTCCACGACATTGAGAGCACACGACTAGAGAAGTTTCTATGGCTCCATTTTCTACTCCCTCTATTAGAGTGGAAGGATTGCTCGCCACAAAACACTTACCTTTTACTCCGTTCTGCATGAGATACGCCTTTGTGAAAGAGTCAATACTAGTTCTGATTCCCATACAATCAGACCAATCCATCTTTTTCCCTCTATCGGTAGCAGATTGTGGAATTGGAAGAATAACGTAGTCAAATTTTCTACTTGACTTAATGCCCGAAGCATTTTCATGCTTAGCAGGCTTAGCTGCACTGTTGATGAATAAATTTTTCATTGCTTTACAAATGCTCTTTTTTACCGAGGCAGCGGTTCCTCTTTAAAATTATTATCGTTTTAAATTTGGGACATAGCAGTAGCACTACTTGCGATTTGACAAATAGACTTTGAGAGGTTCACTACTCTGAACAATGTCCTTGGATCCTACGGACACCTCTGCTGTTCAGAGAGAAAAAGTTCAGAACTTTATGGGTGGTACTTGGGCGTGTACTCTACTTCCAGTACCACATTTTGATATTCATAGTTATGGCTTTTAGTATTCATATGTTTCACTTTATTTTGCTTTCCTTGTTTCTCTATTGATTTGATATTACGTTTGTTGATTTCGCTGCAAAGATACAACATATGTTTGGGATGGCCAAAATTAAATTACAAATTATCTGCATTTTTCTATAGATAATTTTGTATGATAGGGTTTCCCTATCATTTTTTTTGAGTGCCTCGCACTACGATATATCAAAAAAAATCGGCCTCTAATATGAGACCGATAAGACACTATAAGGAAAAACTATTTGATGAGTTAGAAGGAGGAAACGCCCATCTCGTGACAGAAATACTCCCATATGAAAACCATAGCCATAGTGTCCAATTCACAGTAACGCAGTAAGGCTGTTCTGAGTGCATTGTCCATATGGTTGTCATCACAAAACATGAGTTTGTTATATGCCGTCAATGCGGCTCCTCCGTTAGCGACAGTCATGTTATCTCCCTCCGTCGCGGCTTCCTCGAGTTGCCATACTTGTTCCTCTGTCATTCCGAGATACTCGGCTACAGAAGGAAGTTGATGATAGGGATTGTCTATCGTTCCATCGGGCAGAGGTTTGATCCACGCGATGGGATTATCGGGAGAGATATTTCGACTGAGTATATCCTTGCCGTAAATGGTTTGACTATATTTGTCTTGCAGTAGTTTCGAACTATTGAGTACTGCAGGAAGGACTTGTTTGATAGAGTTTGACCCGTGCATCTGACTATAACAATAGTAAAATTTCTTCACGATTTCACAAAGGTCAATCATGTCCCGCGCTCCACACTCTTTTCCCTCGTGTGTGATAGTCTTGATCCAAGCAATGAGTTCTGCTTTGTCAGGCTCGTTACTTTCCTCTAACTGTCGCTTAATCTCATTGAGGATAGTATTCTCATGATTTGAATAGCGGAAAATAGTTCCATTGTCATTTTCTAATTCGCGTTTGAGCGCGCGCACAAATTCAAAGTTAGGGAACGCGTTCACATCTTCGTTTAACCACTGTCCTGCGTGACGTATAGCAAACGATCCGTCAGGGTTGACATCCATGATATGATGGGAGAACTGAAACGCCACCTGTTCATACGGATGCATTCCTTTATAATAAGGTAAGGCTACTGCAGTAGTCTCAAAATCAATCATGTGATACGGAGGCTGTACATTATGTTCCTTCAGCCACATCCGCATCCCATCGCAATCAAAATAGATGTCTCCCTTGAGATCGTCGCCATATAAACGTATCAGATCCTTGTCTTGCGTAGCTATGGCTATCTGCAGCCATCGACGTTCCGAGACCGTCAGTCCTTCTGAGAGGTTTGTGTGGGATTTGAGAGGAATCCTATCTTGTGGAATATCTTTGAGGAAGAAGATACCGTCTTGCAATAGTTCGTTGCGTCCCTGATAGTATTGACTCCATAACTCCGCTACTTGTGGAAAAGGATTCTGCGAAGGAGCATATCCTGCTTTGGATAGCCAACACTCATCTCGTCCATCTTTCAGTTTATTATCCGCGGAACAGAACTCACATTTGAAACAAGTGGTTGTGAGTGTTGGGACTACGCGTTTGTCGTTCGTCCATGCTTCACACATCTCCTTTACAAAAGATTCAAATGTACGTCCTCCGAGATAATCAGCTTGTTCAGAGGTTGTTCCATTAATGATTGCATTCACTACATCCTCCGCATCAAAAGCCGTTAATACTTGTACTTTCGATTGGGCTAATACAGTTTGTGCGTTGGGGCTTACTTCTATAGATGT
Source organism: Bacteroidales bacterium UBA2764 (assembly GCA_002352705.1). Taxonomy (GTDB): domain Bacteria; phylum Bacteroidota; class Bacteroidia; order Bacteroidales; family Paludibacteraceae; genus Colicola. Next base: position 8,341 of record DEIW01000003.1, read on the forward strand.
CCGTCCATTGATTTTACGAATCTTGAATAGTTGATTCAGATTGTCAATATCCGCTACTCGGCTCTTGTCTGCCAACATAAGGAAAGCATGCACATCATATTCCGGAATAGCCTTGGTTATGACGTATTTCTGAAAAGCCAAATCGTATAAGTATTCCCGCCACTCCGTTTGGACACTGTCTTTCTGACGTTTGCCCATCCATATTTCTGTCTCGGGATTGAATGATTTGGCTTTCACCTCAATCAGGTCTATATGTTTACCATCTTTGCGGACTATATCCGCGCGGATGAACATATTTCCGATACCAAACGCTGCTTCTGCGATGATTACTCTGTCGCGTTGCAATAGTTGTTCCGTTTGCTTTAATGCGGATGTATAGTCTAATACATCATGAAGATCCACATCCACATGTTCATATAACTTGGCCAACTCTCCGACCTGAAAACCACCCTCTGCGAGTGCCTCGAGAAAATCATCTTCCTCGTTGCTGTTGGCATACGCATCCTTGTGTCTCGCATAGTATAACTTTGCAGGGCATGACAATGCCGTTTTAAAAACGGACTTAGTGAATGGTCTATTGGTCGTGATGGTCATCATATGGTATCAAGCAAGGATTGTATTAAATGCGTCAAAGTTCTTTGTTGAACGAGGGCGGCAATAAACAGCAAACTCAATTGTACGGAAATAATGGAGATATTCCGGCAGTATGTTAGCGTATGCCTGTGCCACAACAGCGGGATCATTTTTGAAGGCTCCGCATCCGAAAGCACCGAGTATCAGTACTTCCGCTCCATTAACCGCAGCCGATTCAAGAATCAATCTCCCACGTTTCTCATGTATCGCCAGTAACTCTTCCGGTGTAACATCTACATGTTCGCCATCAGAAGGATTGTAGCGATTGGTAGTCACCTCGCGCAAGGTCGGTGCCGCACAAGAGATGACATCTACCATGAACGGTTTATCCAACGGCTGCAGGTCATCGTCTTTGAGAACCACTACATCCTTGGTATATATAATATCGTCATTATGCAGCGGATTCTTTGCCTTGCGGTGCGGTGTGTAGAAGAGATCCCACATCGTCTTGTCATTTAGACAAGGATAAAGCGTAGAGACGCGGCATAAGCATTCTTCTTGCGCACTGGCACCACGGGTCACACCTCCGCCCGGGCTTGTAGATGAGGCAAAGTTGAGGACGGCAACTTTGAGTCCTTGTTCGGCGTACGGGCGTGCCGCTTCGAACGAACGGTTCTTGGTTACGATTACCTGAGCCGGTTCCGTATAAAGAGGTGTCGGTAAGGCGATAGGCTGCCCTTCGGGATAAAATACTTGCGCAGCGATACTGCTCGATACAGCCTGCTGTAACCGGCTGTCGCTCTCTATGCGCGACATAGTGTCTTTAAAAACTGCGATGCGCTCATTATGCGCCTGTACATTGAAAAACATAGATTCAATTGATTTAAGATTTACGACCGTGATAGTATGTTGGTTTCAAACTCCGTCATGATTTGGCGGAAAATTTCCGGCATCTTCGCATAGGCTCGTTCATACCATTCCTCGGGTATAGTCCATCCTGGTGTAGCAATAGCTATGCTGCCCGCTATAGCCGCTTGGGTATCGGCATCGCCTCCCAGGGAGACGGCGTTGCGGATAGTCTGCTCGTAATTATCCAAATATAACCAGCAGCAGATAGCTTGTGGCACCGAACCATCGCAAGTGCCGCTGAACTCATAGTCGGGACGAATCTGTTCCGGAGTATGGCTCAAGTCATATCCGAAATGTGACTCTATGTATTCACGAATCTCCTCTTTGGAATGACCTGTGCGATTGAGGAAGATGGCGGTAGCAACAGCTTGCGCTCCGCGTACTCCTTCATCTGTATTATGCGTAACCCATGCTGCCTGACGAGCCAAAGCAAGTGCTTCCTCTAATGTCTGCGCAGCCCATCCGATAGCCCCTACACGCATAGCGGCTCCGTTACCATTTGAACCACAGGGAGTATCATCTTTTCGAAAGATAAAAGAGAGTGTAGTACGAGAGAATCCTATACGCCAATACTTACGGCCATACAAACGCATAAGATCGATGAGGCGACGATTCGTCCGTTCGCCCATTAGCCATTCGGCGATAGTGAGCGTAAAAACCGTATCATCAGAAAAACGGCTACGTTTAGCAAAGGCTTCAAAATTATAGTCTTTGGTCCGTTTTTCCGCTGGACGCTCATACGGCAGACCGATGATGTCTCCGCAGACAGTTCCCATGAGTGGATTTTGAGTCATAGAAGTTTTCGTGCAGTTATACTTCTTGGCGAGTACCGGGGATTAACACATATTTGCCTTTGACATCTTCTATCTCGATGCGCTCGCGTTTGACGATACGCACATTAGCGGGATTGAAGATTGCACAGTTGCGAAGTCCGTCGGGCTTGGTCTGCGCTTGCGGCCAGACGTTAGCTATCACTCCGATAGCATCCAGGAACTCCGCAGCTGCTTTCTCTTCTGCAAAAGCAGCTTTCTTGCCCCCCGTGAGCGTGCATCCGAGCCATTTGCGGAACTCCTTGCCTTGCTGAAGGAACTTGGCGGGAACAGGCTGACCGAGTTTCTGCTCCACCGCGCAGATGATCGATGCGGGAACAGGCAGCGCAGAAACCAGATGGTTTCCTTCCGTCAGATCCGGGATCTCCACCGTATAGAGATAATGTTCAGGGGTAAGAGCGCATTTGCGCGGCTGGGAATAATGGACAGCAGATGCTTCCGACTCGGTCAGATAGACTCCATAACCGAACTTGATACCTGTGCCATCACCGGCATTGTTGAGTTCAAAATTCCCGAAGAGGTTCGGGCTGCCATGAAAGAAAGTCATCATAGCCTAATTATTTTAAGTTGTTTATAAAATCCAGTGCATCGGCCGGCAATGTGTATTCCAGTTTGCCGTTATCGCGCAATTCCATCAGCAGACGTCCAAGCAAGCTTGGACCGACATATTCGTCTCCCCGAAGTACCGCTCCCCAAGTGTCAGCATCTCTGCCTCTCACGCGTGCCGTCTCGTCCTCAACGATAAACATACCTTTGCTGCGCTCCAGTTCCTTGCGGAATTCTTCACTTTGCTCATATTTAAGCGTGATACAGAATTTCATCGCGTCCACGATCATTGATGGCCAATGGTCGTGCAGCCATTCGGGATGGGCTTTGTAGATATGCTTCATGTGCATCTTCATGCCCATGCCGGCTTTGACACTCATCATATCCTGTGCGGCTTCGGGAACATCGCCACGCAACTTCATCATATGAAAGAGGCGTTCGGTGCAATCGAATGTAACACCGTTGACCACAACGGGGACTTGCGCAAAATTACCGAAGATTCCCCACTCTTCACTCGTTTTGCGGATGCAAGCCGTTTGAGCGGCAGGATAGTGCTCGATGCTGTAGTACTCGGGGTAGTTGTCCCGTATCATCTCATGTACTTTCATATTTTCATTCACACTGCAAAAGTAGTAAAAATCTATGAATGATAAAAATTTTGGAGAAAAAATAATCGTTCCTTCGGATAAGAACAGGCTAAAAGGGGGTGTCGATGGAGGGAGTAATATGGTTATTTAGATATTATATTAACATGCCTGTCAAATGCACGTTTGAATGCTTGTTTGGCGCTTTTGGGTAGCACAATCTCGTCAATCTTGCAGTCCACAAAGGCATTTTCCTCAATTCGTACAAGCCCTTCTGAAAAAGTTACTTCAGATAGATTGTGACTATAAATAAATGCACTTTCTCTAATTGTTTTAATATTAGACGGAATAACCACACTTGTAAGCTTACTGCAACTGAATGTATGCGGTTCTATTGTTGTCATTCCGGCAGGAATATGGATTGAAGTAAATCCACATCCACCCAAAGCATAAGCACCTATCTTTTGTATGTCATCATGTAAAGATAGAGAAGTAAGGTTATGGCATGAGGTAAATGCATAAGGTGCAATTTCTTTAACGCTTAAAGGCACTTGGAACTCAGTACAAGGTTTGTTGGCAGGAAATTGGATAAGGCAAGTTTTATCTTTGTTGTATAAGATCCCGTCTTCCGAACAGAAATAGGGATTCTCTTTGTCCACGACTATGCCGCTCAAGTTTTTGCAGTCGAGAAAGGCTCCTATTCCTATCTTCTCTATTTTGGCTGGAAGAAAAATTGTCTCCACTTCTGGATTATTTCGGAATGCAAAGTTAAAGATGGCTCTAACCTTTTTCGGGATAACATACTCTTTCCCTAATGGTTTTGAGCACGCCAGCAGAGTCTTCCCGTCTTTAGTAAACACCACTCCAGCCGCATCTCGGATGGTTTCAATCTTTTTAGATTTCGGAGCGGTTGTTACTTTAGTAATCACGTAACCGGTAGAGGTATCACTTTTAAGCAAATCGTTGTGCAAGGAAGACAGGATATCTGCGCCATTCGCAATAGCCTGCTTGATTTCTCCATGTGTGAGTTCTAAAGGTTTCTTTTTGGCAGCCTTTTTAGCGTCCAACAAAGATTGCAACTGTTCGGCAACTTTATCAGCCACCTGCTTTGTCCTCGTCCGCTCGGAATAGCGTCCTCCACTATGTCCAAATCCCATATAATAGGATACTTTTACTTCAATTGCTTTCATATAGAATTACAACATTGCTATAAGTGTCTCTTTTAGTTCTCTCCTCGTTTCGCTGTTTACAATTAACTTTTGGAGTTGGACATCTATCGTGGCTTGTTTAGGATTTGAGGCTTGCTGCCAGAATGGTTCTGATGGCATGTGCTCCCAAGACATATTAAGATTTGGATTCCAATGGGAAGCCTTAACATACTTCGTCCAGCAATCCATAAAGGATATTTGTAGATTGATATCTTTGTTGATGGTATAACCGGTATAGGAATGGTATCTTCTGATGATTGTCAAAAGAAGTATCACTTTGTGCGGTGCAAGTTCACCGAACTCGTTCTTTGCCCGGCGCATATTATGGAAGAGATCTTTATAATACTCAATCCCATTCATAGACGTTGGGGTTTGCGGCTTGGGCTGTGTTCGCGATTGGGGCTTTGAAACTGGTTGTTGAGGCGCTTTCTCGAAGGGATGTTCAACACCGAGATAGGTCTTCAATTGATAGACAATACTTACCTCGAACTTACCCATAATAGAAGCTATCTCCTTTAACGATTTGCCTGCATTGTATAACCTGCGGAGTTCACTTAATGTCTTTTGTCTCCATGGTTTATGGTATTCTGTAGAAGTGAAGGAAGGCGTTGGAGCCGGTTCGGGCTTGGGCTGTGGAGCGGGTTGAGCAGCACGCGGGGTTACAGGCGTGTCAACATGTTTCTCTGCCGGGGCTTGGACAAAAGGATGTGACGATGGGATGTCGGCTTCGGAGAGGATGTGGGATAAGTCTGGAGTATGAGGGATGTCCTCAATCGGGAAATGGGTGTAATAGACATAATAGCGGTCATGGGTGCTATCATAGCGGACGGTAATGATCTCCTCCGTATTGTCGGGATTGGGTGTGTTTTCCGCCGTGTCGTATGTCGTATAGTCAATATTATAAACCGTTCGTTCGCTACTGATATAGTTGCCGTTGGAGAACCGGTAGTCGGTTTGCTCGATTAAGAGATAATCATCCAAAAGAAGGGCATAGTCGTTTGAAACGCCCTGTTTGGAGAGCATGTTCAACCACTCGCTTTTGCTGATACGCGGCAAGCGAGAATATACCAGTTCTTCTATTTGGATGATATTAGGCATATTCAGCAAGGCGTTTGTTGTATTCCGTTTCCGAAATAATCGTTTCTATATTAGGATCAATAATACGAACCTCATCATAAGTCAGTTTATATAGGAGATAAACAAGGATGTCGATTTGGTTTTCTAAGTCTGTTGTATTTGCTTGGGGATTAATTTTTTTTGACGCAATAATTTTATCTACTATAATCGATAGTTCTTTATGATCTCTACTTTCCACCATTGGAATTTGTTCTATTTGCGAAACTCTAATATATGGAAAAAGTTTATCTGTATTACAGAATGTTTTGAAAAACCAAAATGCAACAACTTTAGAATTTAATAATGCAACATAATATTTTAAATCTCCAGAAACCTTTTTTTTGAATTTTGCGCAATAAATAGTATTTAATACAGCATATCGTTCTGCGTCATATGTCGCTTGGATTTGATTC
>DEIW01000003.1:14537-41337 GCA_002352705.1 Bacteroidales bacterium UBA2764
GAATTTTCGGTTCATTATAAAGACTTTTATCCTTAAATTTAGCGGTATCGAACTCATCGAAGATACAATATATATCTTGGAAATTTATATGGTATTTTTCAAAATCTTGACCTCTTAGAAGCTTAAATGGAGTTTTATACATGACAATAGAATCATCTTTCTTTCCTGCCTCTATTCCTCGTTTTATATCGATAAAATTTCCAAAAGGAGTATACTGGTTTATCTTCTGCATAATGAAAATATCTTCTTTCTTCAACTCGGTTGAAATAATATATCCGCTTGATTTCGCATAATATTCAATACATGTAGAATGTTTGTATACAACATCACCATTGATATATTCTGAGATAGATACAGTATTTTGGTTTTGGTTAGATGTTAAAAAAATACATGATTCGACACCAGCATTCTCAAAAATTCCACTTCCTGTAACGATCAACATCAAATTATTTTTTAATAATTGCTCTCGACTTATTTCATAGTTCTCATTGTTGAGAAGGGGTTTGGGAACTATAAATGAAACTATCTTACCTAAAGATATTGACAATTCGATAAACAATGTAAATAAATCAAATTGCCCTTTTGCCGCATTATAACTTAAAATAAATTTTTGTTTTACTGAGGCGTCTATTCCGTTTTTAACATTCACATACGGCGGATTGCCGATGACGATGTCAAAACCATCGGTTATACCGAACATCCAATCGGGATCGAAGAATGGAGCAGCTTTGAGCTGGTCGTATGGATTCCAATCGGTAATTTGCTTGATAGCGGCATTAAAGCCAACAGGATTGCGCTTGTTTTGCTCTTTTGCAATCGCTTGTTGCAAGCCTTTGATCTCGGCATCAATTCTATCCCGATGAATCTTATTGATGTCCTTGCGTACTACCTGCGGCTGTGCTTCGTCAAACAGGCTGGCTTGCGTATCCACTATTTCTTCCACTATCTTTTCTCCTTCGTACAAATCGCGTTCCGCATTCAAGTGATTGATACGTGCCTCGTACATCTGAATTTTGACGGGATCAGGTTGCGTCGTGGATTGGAGAATATAGTTTTGTATCTCCTCGCGTTTGAGCCGATCTTCCTCACGTTTCTTTAATTTGGTGGTCTGCGTACGTACAGAGAAATGCGATTTGCGGATAGCTAACAGGTCGTTTTTCAGTTTGATAAGAGTAGCATCTTGCGTCCAATCGTCATCTGCATAGTTGCGTATATCTGCACGCAAGAGCGAGTTAGCTGCTACGAACTTAGTCTCCAGATTAGGCAAGGTATCTATGCCGTAGTTGTTATCCGGGTCGCTGTAGTTGATACGACTTTCGTCTTGCTCACAGATAAGCGAGATAAAGAAACGCAGTTTACTGATGAGCATGGCAATCGGTTGAATATCCGAGCCGTAGATACAGTTATTGATAATCCGCAGTTTGGTCTGATACGGGTCGAACTCCGAATCCAGTTTGCGGGTGATATGTACCATCTGTTGGAGCATACCCATCGGGAAAGCACCCGAACCGCACGCAGGATCAAGAATCTTACATTCGTAGAGCGCGTTTAGTGTGGCGGTACGCTGGTCTTCGGTTAGAACAAAAGACTTGTCCTCATAACTGATGAGTGCGCGCCATGTATCTTCTTCAATAAATGGTACTTTGGTTTTGAGGTACGCTATGAGCGATTCGTTAACCATGTATTCCACAATAGGACGCGGCGTATAGAACGAACCGGTGGATTTGCGGTCAGAGGCTTGATCGTGGGTCTCCGGATTATAGGCGGCAAGTAGGTTTTCAAATACACGCCCTAATAACTCAGGATCGAGTGATACCTCGACTTCAGCAGGCGTGTTCTCTTGTACAGTAAAGTTGTATAATTTCAACAATGGTACCAAGCCAATTACATCTATCGTCTTTCGTTTTATTTCGCCGTCTTCCTGAATGGTAACCGTTACCTCTGTACCTTCGGGAGCAAAGAATAACCAGTTCGGTATAAAAGCTCTATATTTAAGATTCCCGTCTTGACCGCGCGAGGAGAATCCATCGAGAAATGTATCTTTTTCGTGACCTATATCTGATTTGGCATACTTGTCAAGGCACTCAAACAGGCCACAGTTCATAAAAGGTATATTATGGAAAAGTTGAAGCACTTCTTCATGAGTTATATTGAACCAGGAAGCCTTTTTGTTATCACGGAAAAGTGTCTTTACACCATAACTATCACTTACACCATGATATGGTTCAGACATAAACCGACGTTTATTAATCTCGTTGTTGAGGGTCGCAAAGAAAAGGTTCTGAAGAATGGCGTTGTAGTATTTTCCATCTGTCTCCGATTGCGGGTCAAAGTTAGCAAGTATGCGTTTGAGTTCGTTTTCGTCAAAAAGCGTTTCTGGGACAAGGCCTTTTTGTTTAATAAACCAAACGAAGAGCAAACGTGTAATGAGACGAATAATTTTAATACGAATATTATCGCGGTCATCTTCGCTGGTGTCAACCGAATTTGGGAATGTAACCTTTGTTCCTTCATCAATAGCCCAAAGATACCAATTGTATAGTTTGTTGTAGAACTCTTTGGTAAGTGCTTCGACAGAGAAACGGCTTTGCAGGTCTTCGACAGCAGATAGTTGTTTGTTACCATCTTTTCTTTCGCGTATTCTCCCTAAATCTATTAGATACTTCTGGGGGGTATTCAGCGAACCTCCTTCTCCAAGGAGATACGAATGGCGACGAGGGTTGGAATAAGTCTTTTCCACTCGACCTTTTGCGTTGACTTCTGCTTCAATCTGAAGCAAGGAGAGTCTCCATTGTTTACTTCCTTCGGGAACAAAAACTACCAGCGCTCTATTAGAGAGTGATTCCGAGAATAAGAGTTTGAACGCATCCTTGGCGATACCGACACGTGCATCGTTGGTAGAAGTATGATGGATCTCATATACTTCCAGGTCGAGCGAGGAATCATGACCGAGACGATATGCTTCATCGGTGTACTGGCATTTCTCCGTATCCAACCTCTCGACTTGGATACTTACATCCTCAATGAAGTTTCTTAGAAAAGGGAGAAAGGTCTCTCGATTGTATGGATGAGTTATCATAATGACATTTCTGTTTGCGGGTGATTTATAATATTCTGAATTTCTTCTGCGGCTATAATAGACTCTTCGCCAAGTGAGATCGCACCATAATGACGCAAAATATCTTGCACATATTCCGGAGCAAGGATTTCCGGTAAAGCGGTGAATTGCGTAGGTTTCAAGCGATTGATTTCACGAAGATAGTAACCAGAAACGGCATCATATCGAATTGCGGTCTCCAAATCTTGTAAATACTCATCATCTAATACATTCGCTCTACGAATGACTTGCACCTTCTGTAAAGCCTCACGGATGGCTTTATCGCTATCTGTTTTATGTTCGTTCTCGGAGAATGTATTAATAACTTTTTGATAGTTCAGATAGAACTCCGAAGAAATATCCCGAGCAGATTCATTGGGTTTAGCAGATATAACTTCAAACGCATCTTTCGGTTCTAATGTCTGCATAGGTTCTTCTGCCGAATCGACATTTGCGAACTTAAATACGAAATCCCCATTCCGCTTCGCTACCACCAAGACACCGGAATCTCCGTCTGTAGTGAAACGACGAATCTTGCTACGTGTAGGAAGGGACAAAGCAAGTTCCATATCCTCTGACCCCATTAGTTGATCCAATAGTGCACGATATGGCGTATCCCACGATTCTTTCTCATTAGCAGCTAGTAAACGCTTGTAAACATCTACGAAATAATTGTTAAGTTCTGCATCGGTGGTCAGATAACGCGTGTCCTCGCCCATAATAGAATGAATCATCGCCATTTTGGTAGTTGAGATCTCGCGTGTATGGGTCTCTTTTTCTCCTATCTCCGTCGGGAAATAGTTATATATGTAAAGTTGGTTGAATACTTTCTTGTTAATACGATTGATACGTCCGACTCGCTGAATAACACGGGTCGGGTTGTACGGAATATCATAATTGAAGATTGTTCCGGCACGGTGTAGGTTGTATCCCTCAGAGATAGCATCCGTCGCCACCAAAATGTGGTACTTATTTTCTTGTTTCTCCGGTTTGAGACCCGCGTCAAAATTATTAATAATTATCTGCTTATTAGCCTTACTTGCTTTTGCAGATGTATAGGCGAATACAGGCAATTGCGATTCTTCTAACTTGCGACCAAGATATTCTACCGTATCGGCAAACTGAGAAAATACAATAATCTTACGCTGAGGATCAGATTGGCTTTGTTGCCGTAGGATAGACACAAATGTTTCTAACTTGGGATCGTCTGATTCTGGAACAGCATCCCATCTTTTCTTGAGGTCTTGTAAGATTTCAATATCAGATTGTAGTGCATCGAAGAACGCTTGTTGGAGATATTCACACGGAATAGTAAACATGCCCTTTTTGAGTAAGTTGTCCAACATATCCTCAACCTCTGTAGAGAAAAGCGTCGGTTGTCCATCCTCTGTAGAGTTATACAATTCTGAAACATCAGGAATATTGCCCTTTTTATAAATAGGCACACATTGCAATTTATCAATCCATTTTTGGATATTCAAGCAGTTCTTCAGCATTGCATTCAGAGACATCTTGAAAGCATATTGTGAACTTTCAAAACGACGCACAAGCAACGTTCGCATGAAGGATGCCAAGTTGCGTTGGGAGTTAAAGAACAGATTCTCATCCATTCCCGCCTCTTGTATCAACTTCACTATTTTTTCATAGCTATCGGATTTGTAGAAACTCAAAGGCTGATAACGCGCAGCTACGAATACTTCCTTCTTATACTCTTCAATATCAATATCCCGTATCTGCTGGGAGTCTATATCGAGGTACAGGGCAGGATTTTCGCTATCGTGAGGACAAATACGTGCAAGAGTATATTTATACAGACCTGCAAGTTTGTCTAAGTAATACGTTTTCTCTTCCGGAGGAAGAACCTTCGGGAATTCTATTCCTTGTTTTTTCAAATCCTCTTTGTATGCCGGAATTTTCTCTAAATCAAGACGAGAACGACGTATCACGATGGGCTCTATCATTCGGCGGATATGACCTCCAATACTTTCAATTGCGACCTTTACATCATCAGCGGTTGCTTTTCCACTCCGTTGGTCGGCTTTCAATTTCTTGTAAACTGCAATCCAATGGGCAAACTCTGCTCCAAGGCTTTTAACGGTTTGAAGCGTTGAACGGCTTGGGATTTGGAATAACTTAATAAGGGCATAGATATCCTCAGGGCGATTGTTGAAAGGCGTCGCAGTAAGCAAAAGCACCTTATTCCCCTGACACAATTCATGCAAGATACCGTAATCTTTCTTGTATTCATTACGGAAGGCATGTGCCTCATCTACAACAATCAGCCATTCCTCTCCTGCTCTGTGCATTGAACGGTAGTCTTCAAGTATGGCTTCCATGTTACCACGAGAACGTACCATTGTACCACGCACGCCAAACTCAACAGAATAGTCTTCCCATTGTTTTACCAAGTGAGGAGGAGCGATTATAAGTGTCCTCAGGTCAAGATTGCGCGCAATAGTAGCTCCAATGATTGATTTACCAAGACCTACCACATCCGCGATTATCACACCACTATGTTTGCGGATAGTCTCGATTCCTAAACGCACAGCATCCTCTTGATATTTTAAGTTCAAGAATTCTCCTCCAGTTAACTCATGAGGCGTTAATATTTGATTGGTTCTGTCTAAATAGAAATATTCGTGTAAAATTCGCAGATACAACAGATACGGTGTTGGTTTTTGTTCATACCAAATATGCTTCATTACGCCATTCTCAAACTCCGCGATTCTATCTTTATCTACAAGAACCGTAGCCGTTTCCCATAGCTGATTGAAAATAGTTTGCGCATCTTCGAATTCCGGTTTAGTATGGAAGCGGACATTAATCTCATTATTACTTTGGAATCCGCTATATGTAAAATTACTTGAACCTGTTATTACAGTTCCAGGAGTTTCTCCATCCTCAGTCAGTTCATCTTTATACGCAAAGATATACATCTTCGCATGACTTGGTTCAAGAGTCTTGCGGATTTCCAAGGAGCCATCCTTAATCTTCTCGTAATAAATCTTAAAAGCCTCAGCTTGCTTTGTACTTTCAAAATACCCGGTCTCATTAAACAACTTGATGAGAGACTGATAAAAGTCTTCTCGAAGTTCTTTACTTGAAGGGATACGGTGTTGCGCATGGATGTCAATCTCGCTTGTCTTTTTTAATATCTCTTGATCCATATCCATGCCTACCAATATGCGCATGGGTTTATTTTCCAAACACTGATATATCTCCTCCATGCCTGAAAAATAAAAGTACCCGACAAGGAAATCCATAGATTTTGTCTTGGAAGGTAAAAGATTGTTAATAATCTTCGAAAGAGACTGTGCTCCCGTATTTTGAATAAAGTGGCTCATGGCTTATTTTTTTTATCGTTTAAGTAATGCTAATGCGTGTGCAACTTCGTCTGCGAGTTGTTGCGCTTGAGTGGAGAGGGGGATGCCAGCTTCTTGCGAACGGCGAACCTTCGGTACAATTAGATGTTGTAGTCTTACTCTGTTCTCTGCTCCGATAATGCCAAATTGCTGCACTTGAGAACCTGCCGGCAAGATAGGATTGCCTGCAGCAGTAGCTGATGCGACAGTAGCAAAGTCAGTAACTGCATGTAATTTAATAGACTCTACGCCATTAAAATCTATGCTTTGGATACATAAGAAATCGGTCGGTTCTACAATAAAGATGTTTCGAGGAGTTAAACCTGGAGTCCATACGGATGGATTTGCCTGGTTTGCATTCTTCTTATAATTCATCACCTTGTATTCTCGTGCTACTACATTCGTATTATCATAGCAGAATAGCACTACCGGTGTGCTCATGTTTTTATACAATGGTACTTGGAATACAACATCAGAATCTGTAGATTTATTGCGCTGGCGATACCAAACGCCGTCTTTTTTCCAGATAATCCACCAATCTACCTCACGCTCAGGAACAGGCGGAAGAATTACCTCTTTCTTGTTCGCATTGATGATACGTTTTACGATTTCATTAATTGTTGATTCATCCAAAGCTGCTAACGCTTGCGCGCCGCCTACTACATCTTCTGTCGCTTTTTTCATACGACGATAGATGTATTCGGTTATTTCGTCTCCCTTGAGTTGTTTACGTCGGCTATCTTGACGAATATACAGAGCTGGAATTTCTTGGTTACTTCCTACCCATACCGGACGTTCGGTTCTATCTATATCAATCACACAATAGCGGTTGCCGACTTTCTCCTTAAACTCAATTCGGATAGACATACCTGCTAATGCGGAACATAAGTAATTCAGTTTGTGGAGAATCTTTTGCTTATATCCGTCCTCATCCAGTTTGTACGTCCAGTTATCTGTCTCATCATCATTCAAATACTTATATTCATCCTGAATACCAATAACTGTTTGGTCGTCACGCACGCCGATAACCAGCTTACCTCCGTCGGTATTCATCATAGCGGCAATCTCGGTAATAATCAGTCTGGATTGTTTCTCTAAATTTGGCTCGCTTGTAGCGGCATCATACACTAATGAAGATTTGTATTCCACCGTAGTGGATTCAGGACCATAGTTAACCGTATTGGTTCTGACAATAGTTGGATTAGTTTGCCGAACGACATCCTTCACTACCTGCTCTTGGTTTTTCGGCTCTACCTCTTCATATTGCATAAAGCCCTTCGCATTTTGACCTAATGAGCGAAGTCTGATAGTATCTCCTATTCCGTACTTTTGTTCACCGCGAATATAGAAACGTTGCTCTGAGAAATCGTCCGACACTGCATAATAGGGCTTCTCGTTATTATCAAGTTTAATAGCATCGACAACAAACTCATATTCATGGTCCTTTTCATAATGTTCTGCATATACGCGCTGCGTATCTTGGATGATTTTCGCATGCCCAAATGCATCAACAGCTTTGACAAGTACATACAAACGTGGAGGGAGAGGACCTTCTTCTTGACACTTGATAATGTCAAAAATACGATACTCGCGGAATTCATCCACTACCGTGATATACTTAACTCCCATTGAGTTGTATTGGATGCCGCCTCTTACTTCTAATTCGAGTTGTTGTCCTACTTGATATTCCATAGTATTTAATTTTGTATAGATTAGCTTTAGAATTGACTATCCTCTGAGAAAGGATCTTGCCATCCAAACTCAGGATGATACTGTTTGCTGGGTGTGATTTTAGAAATAGCTTGTTCCTTTGTCGGATACATACAAGGGATTATCATCATGCAAGGACGACGTGCACGCAGGTGTTTGTCCAGCATATGATCTTCTACACGCAGAATACCCCAGTTATGATTGATACGAACGGCGATGTAACCAATATCATCTCCGCTAAAATTGCCATTAAGAAGCATCTCATCGTAAAGGAATGGAAAAAAATTAGAAGAATGTATCAAAGAACCATATCCTCCTTGTCCGCCGGTGTCAAAGGTCAACACCCCTTGTTTACCGTCACGCTCCACAAAAACGAGACCTGCTTCGGGGGCATCGCTAAGTGGAACATACTTGTATTTGTCTATGCTAATAAGATTCTCTTGGTTACACAGTTTATCAGAGAAATAGTCATAGCCAAAGAGATATTGACCGTGCTTGAAATATACATTCTTTTCCGTGTCCATAGTAATAAATTATTTTCGTATGCAAAGGTACACTTTAAGTATTTTATTCCCTCTTTGTGAGGGTTGTTAACTGAGCAATAACAAATCCACGGAGTGTGGAATAATATTTATCTGCGGGTTTGACAATGCCGGGACCGAAGAATTGCGCATTGGCGCGGGTGACGTTCTTATTAGCAAGTTTTTTGTACTGCTCATACCGTTCTTGCCAATAGGCATGTCGTGTCGGATCCGCAAGCTCCGATGTCGCTTGTTTGGAGCGTTGACCGAAAGAGGAACTATTAGCACGCTGCGTGGCAGAAATCGTCTTTGGGTCTTTGTGCAAAGGATAATTACTAATGACGGTTTTGCCATGCCGGTGGGTAGAATAGAACTTGCTGTCGCCGGTTAAGCGACCGCTTAGTTTGTTTAACAATATGTCTAATTCTGCTTTAGCCATCGCGTTCGGCAAATGGATCGCAAGAACGATACCGCTCCGCTAAATCGTAAGTGCGACCATTGCCTCCGCTCTTCAGTCCGAGTGCACTTCGTTAGCGCTCGTCCCGAGGTTAGGAGGTTCCTCCTTGCCAAGAGGATGTTATACATTCATTATGTTTTTCTTCCGTTGTTCTCCCGAGGACGTTACGGTCCGTTATCGTGTCGTTTACGTCTCGTTGTCGTGTCGTTATCGTGTTTGACAGCAGTTTGATAGTACTAATTATGCTTGCGGGTAAGAAAGAATCGTCTTGTTGTTGTCATCGGAGAATTGTACTCCAAATTCGTCGGTATACATGGTGCTTCAGTAATATATAGACACTATTTATATAATCTTTTCTACCTTTGGGTTGTCAAGGTCGATAGATACGACATGGGCAGGAACTGGGTTCAGCGCGTTCACAATCTCTGTCTGGAAATCAGCGTTAGCAATAGCATCATCCAGCCATGCATGCCATAACTCGTCATTGTCGAGTTGATCGCGATGACGCGCTTTGAAAGAGACTCGCTCCAACATGACAAACGTCTGATACTTGTCAATTTCCTCATCAGAGAGAGGAATCCACATTTGGCGTTCATCAGGGAAGTCGGGATGGGTAACATAGGCAGAAAAGAAGAACTGCACTTTGTTCCGCGGCAACACTTCGCCTTCAATGTATAATACATCTGCATCCTCCTCTTTGTTTGCCCACAGTACTTTGCGTACGTCTTCTTCGGGGATATCGATTACTTCATACCCATAATCCGCCTCTTCACCCTCGTGGCAAATAACATCGGGGCGAAGACCCGTAATCCACTCTTTTGAATTTAATTCTGCTTCCACCTCAATTTGGTGGGTTAATTGATCTACCAGATATTTCATAACTATAATGTAAAATATTCTACGAATAGGTCGATTGTTTTGCTGAGTTCATTGAGATGACGTTTATAGAACGCTTCGTCTGGATTGACATCAAATTCACTGAGTTCGCATTCGATAACATCATTCATGAAGTCTTCTTTCAAATCTGCATAGGCTTCTGTGCCTGCATGCTCCACAAGGTCCGCTACCACATAATACGGTAGCGCCCAACTATGTGAGATGGTGTAAAGCGTTAAGACGGCTGTTAACTGATACAAATTCATATCCATGAAGTACTCCATCGAGTTGTCATCCAGATATGTTGCGACAGCTTGTTTAACCGGACTTGGTTGACGAAACATTAGGTACGCATCGCCTATCAGATTGTCGTAACACATGCAGCCTATGTAATCCGCTATCAGGTCTTCCCGCTTGTAGTCCGCTATTAGGTTACAGTACGTATAGTGGAATGTAAGTAACGAGTCGGGGGCAGTGAAGTCATTGCTTTTTTCGAATGCCTCAACGAGCTTCTGCGCGAGGGTTTCCGATTCGGCAATGATAGGATTGCCATTCGGGGTGGAAATGGGCTTCTCATCCTCATAGAGGCGATAGACTTCGTTTTCTAATTTGTAACTGTATTTTGCCATGGCTTAATAATTATGCAAATTCGGGCGCAAAGATACAAAAAAAATATGACATATGCAAATTTATTTTAAATTTGCCCTGAAAAACTCGAGTCTTACAGGGCAAATTCATATTTATCGGTGGTTCGATAGCTCATAGATACCGTTTTCATGGATGAAAGTGAGAAAATCCTCATAGGCTGTCGGACCCGCAAAGCGTTCATGAATGAGGTCGGCCATCTCATCAAAGTTTTTGCCTCCGATAAGTTTCTGTACGGCAAAGGCATCTATCTCTTTTGAGGAGTCTCCCTCTAAATGATTCATACCGAAATCGCCTTCGGGGAGTGTCTGCCAGTAGATCTCTATCTTGTTGTGCTCGATATTCATATGCACGTGCTTCATGATGCCATCCACGGTGTCCTCGTATAGTGATCTAGATACGGGGATGTTACCGGCAATCTGCTCGACATCCGCCATCACTTCTTCCATGATAATCAGGTACGGATTTAATGACTCCAGCATCAGATCACCGTCAGTCGCATTGCAGATTTTCTGCGCAAGCGGTGCGTTATAGAGCATCAAACGGTTGAAGCTGAAATGACGGTCAAAAAGTTGCTCGGTCAGCAGATAAAGGTACTCCTCATCCGTCAGCTGGACGCGGTAGTGCGCTTTGCGGGGATACATTTCATCTTTAGTACGGTTGTATTCCCATGTGCTGAAGTGATAGGCATGCACCGGATGAAGCCAGTCAATCCAACAAGCAACGAAGTCTTGCTCACGAGCACGATCCCAAACGAGTGCATCCAGCTCGTCGTTAGCACCCTCGAACTCGGTGATAGACAGTTCACTCTGCGGAATGTCCTCAAACGATTTAGCACGAAGAGAAGGGTCTTCAAAACCTTCGTTCCATAGCTCGAAAAACAGCTCTTTGATGCGACGGATTTCTTCTTCGGTATAGGTTGTAAACTGAATATAGTTCTCGTCAGGATCATTATCCTCAGTGTCGAACATAGTTGGGTAGCCGTGCATGACGTATAAGTCTGTCTTTGGATGCTCGGCAAGATACTGACGTGCTTGTTCCTCACACTCTTTTTTACGCTTGCGAATGTACTTCGCCGTACCGTATTTATCACCTGTTGACTCGATTTCGGCTACAGCATCGTAACCATTGGTGTCAACTACCATTCCGTTTCCTAAATCTGTTCTCATCTTCGTTTATTTTAAATGGTTTAACAATAAGTTTTTCAAATCTGATGCAAAAGTACTGCTTTTTCGTCAGATACCGAAATTAATGGATTTTTGTGGATTTCGGGCAGCATCGACATGATCTGCGCGATGCAAAGCCGCCCAAAGAGGATTATAACGCGGGTTGGAATGATGCATATGGTTACGAATCGCATCATATACATCGTCATGCAGATGAACATGGAAATAGTCACCCAGGATCTTTACCGAACGTCGGCCGTGACCATGAATACATTGCCATGGTCCAAACCACGCTTTGTATAGGTCATGGAACATGCCGGCAAAGATCAGGTTATCACGACCATATCGCTGTTCCAAATCGTTATTCGAGAGCAGCTCTCGTGTGACTCCGAGCGCATGGTCTGCCAACCCACCACGATAACGATGGTGGGAGTGGCAGCGAGCGGTGAAAAACGTACTCTGCGGAAGCACTGCAGCAATCTGCATAAGTTTCTGATTTCCTGATGTTTGAAGGATATTCAGAATAATCTGTTGTGTATTCTCTGTAATCATTGTATTTAACTTGTTTCTGAGGCAAAAGTACTACATTTTTTTCGCTTATACAAATTTTGGGGAAGAAAAAATGCCTTTGTCATCTGTTTATACCGAAAAATAATGGGAATTAGATAGTTAACTCCGATATAATTCCCTTTGCTAAAGCTTATATGTCAGTTTACTACTGTTGCGTTAACTTTTGTCAAAAACTCAATAAGTTACATATATTCAGTTCCTTATGAACATTTTTCTAGTTTTCAATTTGAAATCATTTTCAGTTTTTTTGGTTATAATTATCGCATCAGTACTAATGTTAGTTAACTTTTATTCCAGACAGGTGTTGTACTTTACACTTTTCTCCATCGTAATATTTTACATCATTATATAGATACCCTAAAATATAAGGGTGTTTTTTTACTTCGTCAATCCTATGTTTTAACATATGTGCCACACAAAAACTCATATTTATATGGCATTCACAATCATATCCAATCCATGTCATCCCAGTTGCAACGTCTATTGCAAAATTATACACCTTCATCAAATGTATATGTATGAGTAGGAAAGTTTATTTCCATGTATTCTTTATTTTGATTGTATAATTCTAAAACTAAATCTCGATATTTGAGTTTTAGTTCTTTTATCATTTCTTCTTTGTTGTAGTTCGGATTGTTTGATTCCACAAAACAAGAGAAACCTTGTGCACCAATAAATTTAATTTCATCCATAGTTTCTGGCTTCTCTCCTTTTGGATAATAAGCCTTTGATATTCGATAAAAGAAACTACGACCACTCTCATCTACATACTCATAAATAGTCGAATAAACCATTGATGAACACAAAATGCATAAAATAATTGCGAAAAACTTTTTCATCGGTCGATTATAATTTTAGGTTATACATTAAATAATCTTATTCTCGTGGAGATAGTTCTGGAAATCTTCATAGGCTGTCTCTTCATGGAAGCGCTCCTTGATGCACTCAATCATTTCCAGATAGTTTTGAGCGCCGAATAGTTTGCGCACCGCTTCGGCGTTGATGAATGAGGTCTTGGAGTGCAGGGTGTACCGTGGAGCTTGCCCATAGTCCACGTCTACTCGTCCTATTTCTTCTGTAGAATCAAGTTCCATTCCATAGATATTGAGGGATATACGAATGCACTCATGCGCATGTTGGTCTCTTTGCTCAAATAGCTTTCCAGAAGGAGCCATTTCATCGTTAAAATACTCATTCAATAAACGTTTGTTAATCAATCTCTTTGCCATGTGTAAATGAAATTTTAAGAATTAAACAATAATCATTTCAGAAATTCGAAGCAAAAGTACTACATCTTTTTCACATATAAAAATTTTGGGGAAGAAAAAAATGCAATACGATGTATTACCATCTCAACCCGCCCTTGGGGAATTTCTTGTTGATACGGCAGAAGTTATTCGGGGAGAAAGGATTGTTGCCCAAATGGTTCTCGCCGAGGTCGGCAAGGAAGACGGAGGCTTTCACATGGAGATCGATAGCCGAGAGTGCATCGGTGTACTCGGAACGGATGGTGATGATCGGTGTCTCGTTGGGCAGGACCTGCCAATCGCCCTTCGGTGCGGTCTTGCGGATATTGCTCGCAATCTTTTCTTCCTCGGGCGTAACCAGCAGAAGGATCGCCGTGTCGCTTTCGGGAAGGGTATGTTTCTTGGTATCATGCCTTGTATGATTGCTGGCAAAGATAAACCGTCCGTGGCAGAAATTGCGGTAGTCGGTCACTTGTGCGGAGATCATCCCGCTTTCTGCGAGCACAGACTCGATATAATGTGCAGCAGGGGCTCCCTTCCAGCCATGCAAGACCAAGATATGTTGGATCTTGGACAAGGGCGTCAATGGTGCGTCGGAATGGTTGAGCTCATAGGAATAACAATGCATCGGGTCGAGATCCGCCGTCATTTGTTCGGCTGCCGATTTGCCGGTGAAGGCTTTGTAGAAGAGCGCATCGCGGAAGAACTGTTTGCCCACGGAGATGAATCCTTCCCGGAATCCTTCGTTATCCGGACGGCGGAAGAGAAAGATATTCTCCGGTTTGAGTTTTTTGATGAGGATATTCTCGGGACTATCGACGCTGGTAAAACCGCCGGTATTGTCCGGATTCACTTTCGCCATCCGCTTGGTGGCATCTGTGATATCGATATTATGTCCGCCGTCAGACATAAGAAGGCATCGGCACGAACGGAGTGCTTCGTCGGAGATGGAACGCAGCAGGTAGGGCGTGAGGGGCCGTGCTATACCAGCATTCTCTTCATATAGCATTGCTGCGAAATGCCCCTGCATACCGCCGTTACCGACAAAGAGCATCGGTTTGTTTGGTTCTGCGAGCAAGAACTCGCGCAACTTGGTTACATCGCAGCTGTCTGCCAGACTCAGTGCAGTTTGCGTTCCTTTCAGGACTTCAGACATTAATGGTTTCATTGTATTCAAGCTTTTATATTTGTGCTGCAAAGATACTATATTGATTTGGAATATAAAAATTTTGGGGAAGAAATGTAAATCAGCGGAGTTCAAAGCATTTAGTGATTTCCTGCGGCATGATCTCTTCATAGCAATCCACATCCAAGCGCATATAATACGGCTGAGAGACCATACGCACAAACAGGGTATCCAAGGCTGCTTCCGTACGATTGAGTTGGTCGATGAACTCGGGCGAAGCCCCGATGCGGAGCGGCAGCGTCTTCTGATGCAGATAAGTCTTGGCATTCTGCGTGAGATGCCAGTACATAGGGATGAGTTCAAACGGGAACTCTGGATCGAAGATCTTCTCCATTCCCTCCGGCCAATCGCAATTATACGGGCGGTAGTAAAGCGAGTCTATAAGACACCAATCGACCGTGGAGTAGTTATAGAACCGCGCTAACTCATCATGCGCTACAGAGATGCTATCCTGCCTGGAGCAGCCTGTTGAAAAGACTGCTACCCAAGCAAAAACAATCATCAGAATTGTACTTTTTGTACGAGAATCCATACTTGTGATAGTGCTCATAGTGCTACAGGTTAATTGAATCCTATCTGTTTGCCGTTGGAGCGGTCCATACTCTCGGCGGAACAATCCGCCAGGATGCGGTCGAAATCCATCTCGTCGGAACCCGTGAAGATCGAGTTGATGATCTGCTTGCGGGTAACGTTCTGAATCTGTCCGCCCGAGAAATCAAAGCGGTTCGCCAGCGCTGCAGCTTGCTCATCGCTGAGTTTGGGTAACATCGTCGCCCATATCTGCTTGCGCGCTTCGTTGGTAGGTTTGGGCAACTGCAGTTTAATCAGGAAACGCCGCTCGAACGCCTTATCGAGTGTGGAGGTGAGGTTGGTGGTACAGATCATGATACCATGCAGTTTCTCCATCTGCTCCAGGAGGATGTTCTGGAGAGCATTCTCCATCTTGTCCACGGAGCCCGAAGTGCGCTCCAGCCGTGCGCCGAAGATAGCGTCACACTCGTTGCAGAAGAGGATAGGCGTCTTCTTCATACGCGTCACGTAGGAGCGATAAGTATTGAAGATACGCGCGAGGTTCTGTTCCGATTCGCCGACGAACTTATCACGAATCTGGGCCATATCGACGACATACAGATCCCTTCCTGTCTCCCGCGCCAGCTGCTGTACCAACTCCGTCTTACCTGTACCAGGCGTACCGTAGAGAAGGATATTCAGACCCGTAGGCATGTTCTTCTCCTTGAGACGAGATACAACCTGTTGGTATTGGTCGTCGTGCAGAAGCTGACGCAGGCGGTTGACTTCTTCCTGAGTTTTGCCAGAGAAAAAGAGCTTGCGTTCGGGAATCTGCGCACACGGCGTGAGATTGCGTCCCCACTCTTCCCGGTCGGACAGGATGGTATTCACTTCCTCTATGTTCTGCGAGAGGAGTTCCATCCACCCGTCCTTGGTGATGACCCATTGGTCGGCATCCGCGAGACCTCCGTCGCTACAAAGCGGTTCGAATATCTTCTGCGTAACCAATGGATAGGTGCCTTTCTGCATGGCACGAATGACTTTGCGCACGTCGTTGGGACTCATCACCATACTGAAGTCTCCTCCGTCAAAGCTAAGCATGCCTTCTGCGCTCTGCAGCGCCGCAGCGACCACCAGCGGCTTGAACAACAGGTCATCGTTCCCTGCTATACGCTTGATATTGAGGACGATAGGCAGATGTTGGTTGAGATTAAAGAGCCAGTTTATCTCTTTCTCAATCTCGCCGTCGTTATCATTTCGTTTGCCGTCACGAATAGCTTCCGCGCAGGCGGTCAGGAACGAAGCGGAATCGGCAGAACGCAGCGATGTGATATCGAAGGGTTTGTTATCGCTAAGGGCCATAAGCGCCTGCTCTCGAACAGCCCATTGCTCTGCGCCAAAATGGTTCTCGCAAGGCTCCAGATAGCCCAAGTTCACGAGCGTTTTCAATTCCTCCTTTCTCGAGAATAGCGCCAACGGATGGCAGCCCATATAACCCGTGATATCGTCGGTATCGCAGGCATGTCCGGTAGCCTGGTTATGGAAAAGCGCGCAAGCGAGGATATGTACTTGAATGGCCGTCAAGTTCAGCCGACGCATGAGATAATGCAAGGCTTCGTTATCTGAGGTGTCAAGCGTCATTTCACGATGTGGACGCAGGCTCCCTTTGGATTCGGTATCGCGCGTCAGATAGACGAAGGCATCAATGATGGTTGATTGCTCGGTCTCATGCCATTCTTCCAATGCTGCAGGCAGAGATAATTCGTTTGGCTGTTTCTTTTTCATGCTTCACCTCCTTTCTTTGCTTCGTCAAACAGTGCCTGCATCGTCTTATTGCCTCTCGTCAGGCTTTTGACAGTCAGTGCCTCCAACTTGTCGTTGGCCAATCGCAGGTTTTTACCGGAACCAATCAATGCTTCTTTCACTTTCTGCAAGTCCTCAATCGAACTATCGATGGCCTTAATCGCCTTATCGAATTTCTCGTTCGCAAGACGGTAATTATTGCCGAACTTGTCCTTGAAGTCGAGCAGTTTGTCCTCAAAGTTCGTGATATCGATAGCTTGACTCTTGGCTTCTGCGAGTTGACGCTGGTAGTCCAGACTCTTCTTCATCGCTTGACTCAGCAGCGTGATTAGCGGCACAAAGAACTGCGGACGGATGACATACATCTTCTCGTACTTGTGGCTCATGTCCACGATACCGCCGTTGTACAGCTCGTTCTCAGGTTCCAGCATCGATACCAGTACAGCGTACTCGCAGCCTTTCTTGCGACGGTCAGCATCCAGTTTTGTCAGGAAGTCCTCATTGCGATGCTTGGCCTTCGTGGCATCCGCCTCGTTCTTCATCTCGAACATGATGCTGATGTACTCGAATCCGTCTGCCGAACGATCACGGAAAATGAAGTCACCCTTGGTTGCCTTCTCGTCCTCTTCATCCGCTACTGCGTCATTATCCTTATGGAACTCCGCATACGGGAAGAAAGGATGAATACGCATGAACTCGTTATAGCAGTGTTGTTCAAGCGTCTCACCGAGCATCTTGGTGGACAGGCGCACCTTCATGTCTTTGTAACGCTCAATCTCCTCGCTCGCGAACTTCAACTTCATTTCGTATTCGTTGCGAACTGCCACCAATTGCTGCTCTTTGGCAGCCATCTGCTCACTCATCTCCCGAACTTTCTCAAGCACGGCTTTCTCCTGCTCTGCGCGGTGTACTTGGCCGATGGACGCTAACTGCATCTTCAGCGTCTGAATCGCACCTTGCAGTGCCATTACCTCCTGCTGCTTCTGACTAAGCTCCTGTAAATGCGCACTTGTTGCGCGCTGAGCCGCATTCTGCTGCTCCAACTCGAGCTGCTTTTTCAGTTCGGCAAGACGAATCTTCAGTTCGGCGTCGAATTCTTGGTTCTTCACTTGGTTGAGAATCAGCGCGTAGTCTGCCTCGTCAACCTTAATCACGCTTCCGCATTTGGGACATGTAATCTGTTTCATAATCTATCTAATTTAAAATTGTTTAACTGTCAGATCTGCCGCAAAAGTACTATTTTGATTCGGGATATAAAAATTTTGGGGAATAAAAAAAGCACCCGAATTTGATTTCGAGTGCAAAGGTATAGGTTTTTCTGAAAATAGCCTAAAAAATGGATTTTTGTGGATTTATATTTCACCAGATTCGTACACCAAACTTGCCGAATTCCTTTTGCAAAGTGTTGGGTTTGAAGTGCAATTCGCCCCCATACCCCTTTTGAAGCCTCTCAAACAGTTCAAGATAGTCGAGGTTACGATTCAAAATGTTAATATTTTTTCCATCTGCAAAAATATGAGCAAGTTCGTTTGTCGCATATCGTCTCATTTTGCATGCACGGTCTAATTCTGCATTGATAGCTAATTTTATACTGTCATCTACCCCTTCCAAATATACATCATATCGATTGATAGGCAAATCACTTACTAAATCTCGTATCAAAAATGCCTCCTCATTGGTAACACCTTTTCGAATCTTTTGTCTTAGGGCTTTTGCTATTTCAGCTATTGACATATCGGAGATTACAGACCCATCCGTTATTGGCGATATGGAAATCTCCCGCAAGTTATCATAATCTCCTTCATTGATTCCCTGATTTAAGCCATGATATAACTCTTCTCGTGGTGGGCGTTGTGTTCTTATTCTTGGAGCTGAAGCATATGCGTGTCCGCTTCCAAAAACAATATTTCTTCTCGGACGGCGCTTGCCTTGCATCGCAGCTTCCAATGCCTCCCAATCTTTAGGATGATGGATGCTGAATAACTTGGCACTTCGCAGAGATTGACGCAAAGCATTGGATAATGCATCTTTTGCGTCTTCTCCCATACGACCTAATTGTTGGAGCGTATAGTTATACCATAATATGGCATCGTACTCAGTCTTTCGTAACTTAAACTGAGGACATAACTTGGTTAACATCGCTAACGCACGCGCGCCGGGAATAGTAGCATCGCCTCCGTCATCAATGCGATATAACTCATGCAGAAGAGCGACAATAATGATACTGTCAAGAGGAAGAACATAACTATCCTTCTTTACCATACGTAACAGAACTTCCATGCTGTACCATGCCGCACCTCCTTCAAAATTGTGGTGCACACGACATGATGCTTTGAAGAAACCATTTTTCTTCATGGCGAAGAACAAGTCTTCCGCTCCTTCACGTTTAGTGGCCAAAAACAGACTCTTGAATTGGTCTTCGATGATTTGTAACCGAGATTGATCTTCCATATGTATTAGCCGATTATATCTATTATTAATTATAAGGTTTCTGCGTGTGCGCTTCGCACGCCGCGCGCGATATTAATAGAGGGATATTAAATCGAGGACAAAGGTAAAAAAAATAATCGACATATAAAAATTTTGGAGAAAAATTCTGCAAGAAATTCATTAAAATCCTTTAAATGCGCGGTTTCTCTCCAAAATTTTTATAATTCAACAAGATGTACTACTTTTGCCGCAGATTCAACAAGCAGGGGATAGCCAAAAATCCACAAAAATCCACAAAGTTGGTCATTTGACAGATATATAGTACTTTTGCATCGGATTTCCTAATTTGGATATAATCCTCGCACGATAAAAACGAAATTAACAATTAAAAATACAAGGAATATGAAAGAGTTTAAAATTTCACAATCAATCACTCCACGTGAGTCTCAGAACATCTCTCGCTATTTTGCGAACATCTCGTCCACCCATCCCTTAGACCCCGATCAGGAAGCCGATTTGGCTATGCGCATTCGCAGGGGAGACCTCAAAGCTCGAAACGAACTTGTGACTGCCAATCTGCGTTTCGTAGTCTCTGTAGCTAAGCAGTATCAGAACATGGGCGTATCCCTTGACGACCTTATCAGTGAAGGAAATATCGGCCTTGTCAAAGCCGCCGAACGCTTTGACCCGACCAGAGGATTTAAGTTCGCATCCTTTGCCGTTTGGTGGATTCGTCAAGCTATCATGGCCTTCCTTGCTGACAAATCTCGAATGGTTCGATTACCGCTGAACGTAACAAATATCCTATCCCGCCTCCGTGCTGCAGCGAATGCGTTCGAGCAAGAAAACCAACGGACTCCCTCTTCGGCAGAATTGGCGGAGAGGACAGGAATGAGCGTAGAGAAAGTGGAGGAATATCTCGGGCATACCACCAGCACGATATCCATGGATACACCGCTTTCTGCCGACTCCGACGCTACGGTAGGAGAAATGCTGCCTGATCTCTCTTCGAGCACAGCGGACGAGACGCTGATTGCAGAATCCCTGCGTCACGACCTGCAAGTAGCGATGAGTTCCTGTTCGCGAAGAGAACAAGATATTATCCGTATGTACTACGGCATGGATGGTGAATCTCGAAGTATGGACGAGATAGCAATGGATTATCATCTCTCAAGGGAGCGCGTGCGCCAACTGATTGACAGGAGCGTGGCAACCATTCGCCAACTCCATGGAGAGGCGCTGCGAAAATATGCGTAAATAACAGATTGTATTACATTTCAGATATCAAGCATTATGAGAAGTATATCAGAAGATTTCAAACTTTTTGCGCTGTCCAACACGGCAGCATCGCCCACTGCGGTAGACAAAATGATTCAATCCCAAAACCAAGTTCTGGCAGGCTATGGAGGTATCAATCCCACCATCCTGGAAGAGCGCAAGCTGAACGTAGCCGCCATGGACGTATTCAGTCGCCTGATGATGGACAGAATTATCTTCCTCGGAACAGAGATTGACGACTACACAGCCAACGTGATTCAAGCCCAACTGCTGTACTTGAATTCCCAAGACAAGGGTGACATCAACATCTATATCAACAGCCCAGGCGGCGTGGTATATGACGGTTTGGGCATCTATGACACCATGCAGTTCGTTGACTGCGACGTGAGCACCACTTGCGTAGGCATGGCTGCATCCATGGCCAGTATCCTGTTATGTGCAGGAGCCAAAGGGAAACGCGCGGCTCTGCCTCACAGCCGCATCATGATTCATCAGCCAATAGGAGGAGTTCGCGGACAAGCATCCGACATAGAGATTGAAGCCAAACAGATTCTGAAGCTGAAGGACGAACTCTATCAGATTATCGCAGACCACTCCAGCAGGACACGCAAGCAAATCGAGGCGGACGCAGACCGAGATTTCTGGATGACCGCTAAAGATGCTGTAGATTACGGCATGATAGACAAAGTATTAACCAAAAACAAATGATAGCAACTATGGCAAAAAAGAACAGTATTTCAAACCTCTCAGCAGGTAAGATTCCCACTCCTCAGGAGATTAAGAACCATCTTGACCAATACGTGATTGGTCAGGAAGAAACCAAACGTATTCTCTCGGTAGCTGTTTACAACCACTACAAGAAACTCATTCATAATGAGAAGTACAGTGGTATTACGGAATTAGAGAAATCCAACGTCCTCATCGCAGGTCCGACAGGTTCGGGAAAGACCTATATGGTACGCACGATTGCCAAGCTGCTCAATGTGCCATTCTATATCCAGGATTGCACCAAACTGACAGCCAGCGGGTATGTAGGCAGCGACGTGGAAGACTGCCTTGCAGGGTTGCTGCGCTCGTGCCACTATGACGTTCGCAAAGCCGAGATGGGTATCGTCATGCTGGACGAGATAGACAAGATAGCCAAAGCGAGTGCAGGTCCTTCCATCACGCGTGACGTATCGGGCGAATGCGTGCAACAGAGTCTATTGAAGATAGTGGAAGGAGATTTGGTCGGAGTACAGCCTGAAGGAGGCAGGAAACATCCCGAGCAGTCATTGACCTATATCAACACATCCAATATCCTCTTTATCGCATCGGGTGCGTTCGTTGGTATTGAGAAACTCATCCGCAACCGTCTGAACCACGGGCAAGCGCATGTGGGATTTAATGCCACCAAGCATCAGTCCTACAGTTCGGAAGAGTTGAAGAACCTTATCAGCCCTGAGGATATCCGCGATTTTGGTATGATTCCAGAGTTCGTCGGAAGATTTCCTGTCATCACCTGCATATCTAAATTAGAGAAGGGGGATTTAAAACGCATTCTAAAAGAGCCTAAAAACTCCATTCTAAATCAGTACATCGAATTGTTAGATATGGACAACACAGAATTAAGTTTCGATGACGCCGCGTTGGACGAGATGGCATCCATTGCTTATCATCTTGGAACAGGCGCTCGTGCCTTGCGCAATATCGCAGAAACGGTGATGACGGATATCATGTTCGATGCCCCAAATAACAAAAGGAAGCGGCACAAAGTGAAGGTAAACATCACAAAAGAAGATGTCGTCAATAAGACTCAAAAGAAATTCCGTTTAGCATGCTGACATCATCATACTACGGAAATCAGTATTTAATATTAACATTTAAACATTTACCGCTATGAAGAAAAATCTCGTTCTTTTTGCAGCACTTACAATCGCCTGCACGTACGCATTAGCTAACACATACACGTATTCAGTACGTCGAAACCCATCCTATGATCAGCCCTCTGACTCATATTACCTTGATCGCAAATTGCAAGAACAGAAAGAAAAGGCAGATCCGCTAAGTGTAGGTTTACTAACGCGATTCGGTTACGCGTTCAACTACGATGCTTTTACTTACGGAGTATCATTTTTCTATCAGTGGAGCCGAATAGCTGGCATTACCGCGGGTTTTGACGGGTACTATATACCGAACAAGTTGGCATATAGAACCATTCAAAATGACACCGTATCTACATCGGCTTTCTCGCTTCCGCTATGGGATATACGCGCAGGATTTATGATAACCCGTTACTTCCTATTCGGAGCCATGCTCGGCAAGTCCAATATTGGTGATGCCACTAATCTAATTAATATGCGCGAGAATGCTTGGTTTATCGATAATAAAGAAAGTAACTTCCTCTTTGGCGGTTTCGTTACCTTCGTACTTCCCATATCCAAGCATTTCGGCTTAAACCTGGATTTTGCGGTAACGAACAAGACCGGTTTCAATGTAGGTATGGGTATCAATGCCACTATACCTATCAAGTAAGTTAATTAACATGTTTAACAAATAAAACACATACAGATATGAAAATGATTCCAACCAAAGAAGTAATTGAGCAGTACGAGAAAGATGTTGCAGCCGCGATGCGATTGACCGATGACCAAGCGCAACTGAACCAACTCAACGAGATTGAACAGATGGCAGAGCACTATGATTGGGACAATCAAGTATTTATCGACGAAGCAACAGGCAAGAAAGGTCTACGAGGAGTGGATGGAACGGTACTTGTACCAGCATTGTATGACGAGTTTCCTATGGTAGGATCATACCGCTTATTTCACAAACGACCGCATGTAGCACGTTTGGGAAACAAATACGGCATCGTAGCAGCAGATGGCACTGGAAAGCCACTTACTGCCTTTATCTATGATAGTCTTGAGTGGGATTACTTGTCGCCACTCTATATGGCCCAATGGGGAGGTGAAAAGGATCTCAAAGGACTTATCTTTGAGGACGGACTAGTGCTTGTTCCGTGCGTAATCAAGAAACTATACGCACGATGGAACAATCTATGCTGCTATGACGGAGAAAAACGGATGGGTATCATCGACCTATACAGAATGAAATGCACAGCCCCGTTGTTCGATACAATTGACATGGAGCCGGATACGGGACTGGTAACCGTCGTCAAAGATGGTGTGGATGGCGTTCTGGATGACACTACGTTACAATTTGTTCCGATGAGCAATTACGACGAGGAGAACGGGAACTACTTGCATGAGGAGGACTGGCTTTTGGGTAAGCCACAACTCATGTAGAGTTTGCCAAGTACTTTGACCATAGCATAGGTGTACAAACAACAGTATTCTGCTATGTCGCGCAGCGGGTTCTGACCATTTATGGCAAGAAATTCATTATGGTCAACAGGTCCGCAGGGTTCGTACTGAAAATGTGGAGCGAGTACTAGAAAGGTATCTGCTGATAGGGCTTGGTGCCTTTGAACTGCGGAATGGCAGGCAATGAGGTCGATGTCGTCCAATTTTACTGCGATAACCATAAAAGTTTAGGACATTGGCAATAGGCTGCGTACTTCGATTTGCTGAGACCTACTTGAGCCATACGTTTACTATTTTATATATGGTAAAAGTTCTCTTATACTATCCTCAATTTTCTCCACAGAAGGAATGTCACGATAAGCTAGGTCAGGAAGTTCCCGAAGGTATGTGGGCTGTAAGAGAAGCCAAGTAGCATGTAAGTCGGCGATAAGAGGCGATTCTGATAACGGACGATGCTGCCAGCCATCCGGTTTCTCAAAGCTTTGTCTATCGTGGTCCAAGAGCGTCTGGAAATCGTTACTGAATTCCTGCGATTGGATATAAGCACGGCACGCTTCATCTTGCAACAGATAATGCAGATCATAAAAATGACGTATTTTGGCATTCATCTGCGGGAGGTATGCATCCGCTAAGGAGCAGCGCATCAACGAGACTAATTTTTCCGTTAGTGTACGGCGATAATCCAGCACCGGCACATCGAAATCTGCCATGTCGTATTGTTCTATTAACGACTCGTTGCCACTCTGAATGAAATACTCTGTAAGGAAACAGCGAATGGTGCGCATCTCCCATGGATAAGGATTGGCAAAGGAATTGATTTCCAACAGCAACTCACCTGCACGCACCGCATTTGTTGTGGGCACATCGGAGAACGTCGGATATTGATAAAACGCTTTATGGTAATGCGAGCCTTTGCTGGTTGCTTCTTTTGGAACCTCGACCAATCCTTCCGTCATGCTATGTGCCACACGCTTGATAGCCATTTTGACCTGATTACCGGTCATAAGGTGTGCATCGGCAATGGCTACATCAATATCCTCCGAAAAGCGACTACCAATATTGTATGCCTTGGTTAGACTAGTTCCTCCCTTGAACACCGCATGATGATCAGTATCGCTACGAACCATCTGCTGCAAACTGCGGCAAATCCAATAATCCTTTTCGAGAAAGTGCTTCTTGATGTGCAACACGTCATACGCCATGTCAATGGCAGTAATGAATAATTCTTTGTTTTCGTGCAGGTTCATTGTACCCTCCATTTTTTACGGTTTGGCAAAGCATCATCGCTTAGCCCAATTTTATAAGTACTGGCAACATTAAGGGAGCGGTTTAATGCAGCGGTGTCGGTGTCGCCGACCTCGTCAAGCATCGCGCCAACCACAGCCCTGACATAATCCGTATATGCCATTGCCAATGTAGATAATTGTTTGCGCTCGTCCGGTTGCATTTTGCGGACAATACCACGCAGTGTAACGCAAGCATCTTCCGGCGTACATGCCGGTATTTGACGGATAAACCGAATGGCATCCAGTACTTGCAGTAATGGGATATTAGCACGCGTGATAGTATTCGACTGAAGAACGAAACGAATCGTATAACCTCCGCGCTTGACAGCTCTGCGATAGGTGTTACTACCTACTGTATAAACCGAAGAAATCTGTGTGCTCAAGCCCAATAATTGAAATGCTGTTTGACCACTCATATAGCCAATGATTCGCTTGCCGTCCATTAAAAATTCTTGTAGCATCCAGTCAACCGAAGGTGGCATAACGCCAAGTATAGTCTGCTTCGGTTTGTCAAAACGTCCCTTACCTATCTTGCGAATCTTACCGGCTTGCACCAAAGAGCGGAGCGTACGACTGAGAACTGCAGGGTCTTTCACAATATCTGTAAAATCAGATGATGTAAAAATATACCCAGTGCGCATTTTATTCACGCGAGAGACCACAATATCTACGATTCTATTAGTCATTTATATTTATTTACGCTCTATAAAAGTCAAGTTTTTTACGTAATAAACTTGATAAATCCGATGCAAAAGTACTGCTTTTTTTTGAATTGACCAAATTTTTGAAGAAGAAAATTTAAAAAATCCTTATTTTGTCACACTTTTCGAATAAAATTGTGACGAAAAGAGAGTCAAAGAGCAGCTTGCGCTGCCCTTGCTCAATTCCGGAAGATGTGACCATCGACCTCCGTGTAATCGCCTGCCGTATCAAGGTTGCGCCATACGGCGGTGTAATCAATGCAGCATTGCAGCCACTGCGGGAGGTTCTTGAAATAGCCGCATTCCTCGCAAAGGTACTCGGCGAAATCTTCGGCGCTATCGTACTTGCCCTCGTAGCGTTCCTCGAAATCTTCGAGCGTGCCATCATCCCAATAGGTAAGATACGCTTCGTATGCTTCGCGCTTTTCCTCACTCAGCTCGGCATAAGCTTTGATTTTATCGAACGTGCTTTCGCCCATGCAGCCCTCACAATACCACTGTTCGGGGTAGTGCTCGTAATCTTGGAACATGAGTTCCGGCTCTGACTCGTTAGCGTGCAAGCGGTAGCAAAACTCCATAAAATCGTGGTAGTTCTCAAAGGTGGACAAATCAATCCACATGCCGTAGAGACTGCCGTTGTTGTACTTGGC